>JANORN010000091.1:0-22955 GCA_031415355.1 Novosphingobium sp.
TTTCTTTTATTTAATTTTTTTTTTTTTTTTTTTTTTTTGTTTTTTTTTTTTTTTTATTTTTTCGGCCCCCAGCCGGGGTGTGTTGGGGGTGGGGGTTCCACGCTGGCGTCGACGTTCGGCCTTGCGGCCTCGCTCTCCCACCCCAACCCCTCCCCGGCGGGGAGGGGAGCTTACTCTGTAAACCCCCCGCTAACCCCAAGTTAACCGTTCTCAGAAGTTTTGCTTAACCGCGCATGGTATTGGCGCGGTAAGGGGCCTTGGGCGATTTAGTGGCGATGCAGAAACTGCGCGCCTTGTTGATCCCGTTGCTTGCCTTGCTGGCCCTGCCAGCTCAGGCGGAAACGGTGATCTATGAAACGGTCGAAGTGACCGGTTACGAAGAACCAGTCGGCAGCGAACGCTTTGTCCAGTCTGCCCAGCCTGCCGCCGTGCCGCAGGGAATCGCCCGGTTCGGCCCGTTCCGCGTGCTTGATGGCACCCGCGCCGCGCTGGTCGATGTGACGGACGAGGCCAGCCCGGCGCAGTTCGCGGCGCTGCTGCGCGCTTATCCCGGAATTTCGATGCTGGAGCTGATCGATTGCCCCGGCACTGAAGATGACCGCGCGAATCTGGCGGTGGGTCGGATGATCCGGGCGCGCGGAATCGCTACCCATGTGCCCGCTGGCGGCTCGGTTCGCTCGGGCGGGGTCGAGCTGTTTCTGGCCGGAACCAAGCGAATCGCCGATCCAGGCGCGGAATTCGCGGTCCATTCGTGGATGGATGAAGACGGGAGCGAAGCGGGCGACTATCCGGCGGACGCGCCAGAGAACCGCGCCTATACCGACTACTACCGCGAAATGGGGCTGGCCCCGGCGCAAGCGAGCGCGTTTTACGCGATGACCAATTCGGTCCCGCACGCCGAAGCAAAGTTCCTGACGGCGGATGAAATGGGCCAGTGGGTGCGGCTGGATTAGCCCCGAATCCCTTGACTCGCCCCCGCCCCTGCCGTAACGGCGCGACCCAAGAGGACGGTCGCCCGGTGACGGCGGCCCTTTTTTGTCAGACAGACCGAGGTTATCATGAAGCGCACATTCCAGCCCAGCAATCTCGTGCGTGCCCGCCGTCACGGCTTCCGCACCCGCAGCGCGACCGTTGGTGGCCGCAAGATTCTCGCCGCCCGCCGCGCGCGCGGCCGCAAGAAACTGTCTGCCTGAGATAAGTCTTGAAGCCAGCCGTCATTTCGCGGCGGGTGGATTTTCTCGCTGCTAACCGGGGCTTGCGGATCGCACGTCCCGGTTTTGTGTTGCTGGCGCGGCCCAACGGACTGGACGCGATGCGCTATGGCATCACCGTGACCAAGAAAATCGGCAACGCCGTAGTCCGCAACCGGATGAAGCGCCGGTTCCGCGAACTGTTGTGGGATCTGCTCCCCCAGCACGGCCTGCCCGCGCACGATCACGTGCTGATCGGGCGGGACACTGGCGTGGAGCGGGACTTTGCGAAGCTGCGCGATGAATTGATCGCGGCACTGGAGCGCGCGACCGCAGGCAAAGGCGATCCGCCGCGGCGGCGAAAGTAACAAACTATTCGCGCGCAGAGGCGCAGAGAGCGCAGAGGCGTGGAACTTGGGCGTAGCCCAATGACACTGCTACACCCTAAGTCACGGCCGTCGTGTTGGATATTGGAGGCACCTGCGGTGCGAATACCTCATTCTCTTCTCTGCGGTCTCTGCGCCTTTGCGCGCGTCATATTTGCTGATCCGGCACTCCGATGAAGCGCCTGCTCATCCTGATTGCACGCGGGTGGCAGTTGGGGCCTTCGCGGGTGCTGCCGCCCTCGTGCCGCTATGCCCCGTCGTGCTCGCAATACGCGATTGAGGCGGTGGAGCGGCATGGCGCGATTAAGGGTGGCTGGTTGGCGGCGAAACGTATAATGCGCTGCCACCCATGGGGGGGCCATGGCTATGACCCGGTACCTTGAACCGGCACAGCCGACCTTCCATCTATAACGACGCAAGCACAACAGGGACGCCCTCGTGGACAGCCACAATCAACGCAACATGATGATCGCCCTGGTGCTGACCGCGCTGATGCTGTTCGGCTGGGACGCGGCGACGCGCTATTTCTATCCGCAGGCGGACAAGCCGGTTGCTGCTGCCAGCGCCACCACCGCCGCTGGTGATGCCCCCGCGCCAACGCGCGAAGGCGGGTTGACCAGTCCGGCGGACATCGCCGCCGAAGCGCGTGATCTGAAGACCGCGCTCGGTTCTGGCCAGCGCGTGCCGATTGCCGCGCCAGGGCTGTCCGGATCAATCAACCTGGCAGGCGCGCTGGTCGATGATCTGACCACCAACCGCCACACCGCGACGCTGAGCAAGGCCGATGGCCCGGCGCGGGTCTATTCGCCCGCAGGAACCCCGGCGCAGCAGTTCGCGCAATTCGTCTGGTCTGGCCAAGGCCTGGCCGTGCCGAACCGTCAAACGCTGTGGACCGCGCCCGCCGGGGCAAAGCTGACCCCCGCCACCCCGGTCACGCTGACCTGGACCAACCCGACCGGGCAGACCTTTGCGCTGCGCTATGCGATTGACGCCGATTACATGATCACCGCCACGCAGAGCGTCACCAACGCTGCCGCGCAGCCGGTGGCGGTCGCGCCGGTCGCCTTGCTCAGCCGCACCAGCAAGACTGCCAGCGTTGACAGCTACAACGTCCACGCCGGCCCGATCGGAGCCTTCGCCGATGCGGTCTCGTTCAGCACCGACTATGACACCATCGACGAAGCTGAGGGCGCGACGGTTAAGTCCGAAGGCAAGACCAACTGGATCGGCTTTACCGACATCTACTGGATGAGCACGCTGATCCCGGACAAGGCCGGTGCGACCAGCGATTTCCGCGCGCTGGGCAAAGGCATCTACCTCGCCAACCTGTTCTACCCGCAGACCGTAGTCGCACCGGGGCAGTCGCACAGCGTCACCACGCGGCTGTTCGCCGGGGCCAAGGAAAGCGTGGTGATGGACCGCTATGAAGCCGCCGGAATCACCAACTTTGGCCTGGCGATTGACTGGGGCTGGTTCCGCTGGTTCGAAAAACCTATCTTCTGGCTGCTCGACTGGTTGTTCAAGGCGGTTGGCAACTTTGGCGTCGCGATCATGCTGCTGACTGTAGTCGTGCGCGGACTGATGTTCCCGATTGCGCAAAAACAGTTCGCCTCCATGGCGGCGATGCGCGCGATCCAGCCCAAGATGAAGGCGATCCAGGATCGCTATGCCGATGACAAGCCCAAGCAGCAGCAGGAAATTATGGCGCTGTACAAGCAGGAGGGCGTCAATCCGCTGGCTGGCTGTCTGCCGATCTTCCTGCAAATCCCGGTGTTCTTCGCGCTGTACAAGGTGCTGATCGTGACCATCGAAATGCGCCACCAGCCGTTCGTGCTGTGGATCAAGGATCTGTCCGCGCCCGATCCGCTGCACGTGCTGAACCTGTTCGGCCTGCTCGATTTCAACCCGCCCGCGTTCCTCGCCATCGGCATTCTGGCGATCCTGCTGGGGGTAACGATGTGGTTGCAGTTCAAGCTGAACCCCGCCCCCGCCGACCCGGTCCAGCAACAGGTGTTCGCGATCATGCCGTGGATGATGATGTTCATCATGGCGCCGTTCGCGGCCGGGCTGCTGCTGTACTGGATCACCTCCAATATCCTCACCATCGCTCAGCAGAAGTACCTCTATTCCAAACACCCGCAGTTGAAAGCGCAGGCGGAAAAAGATGCCGAAGACGCCAAGCGCGCACGGGAGCGGGATCAGGGTGATGCGGCCAAGCCGGTGAAGGGCAAGGCGCGCTGATCATGCCTGAATTGAGTGAAATGGAGCTGACCGCAGCCAGCGCAGCGGATCAGGCCGCTATGCTGGAACGCGCGCGGTTGCTGTTTGCCGGGCGGGTGGAATTCCTGAAAAGCGCGCCTGCGCTGCAATTCCTGCCCGATCCAGACCTGCCGGAGATTGCCTTCGCCGGGCGTTCCAACGTGGGCAAAAGCTCGCTGCTCAACGCGCTGACGGGCCGCAAATCGATTGCGCGCGCCTCGGTCACCCCGGGGCGGACGCAGGAGCTGAACTTCTTTGACGTGGGTGAACCCGCGCTGCTGCGGCTGGTCGATATGCCCGGTTATGGCTTTGCCAAGGCCCCGCTGAAAGTGGTCGAAAACTGGAAGCGGCTGGTCCGCGATTTCCTGCGCGGGCGGGTGGTGCTGAAGCGTACGCTGGTGCTGATCGACGCGCGCCACGGCCCCAAGGACGTTGACCGCGAGATGATGCGGATGCTGGACGAAGCCGCCGTCGGCTACCGCGTGGTCTTGACCAAGGCCGACAAGATCAAGGCCAGCGAGCTCGAAGCGGCCTTGCTCGCGACGCAAACCGAGGCGCGCAAACACGTCGCCGCGCATCCCGATGTGCTGGTGACGTCAGCCGAGCTGAAAATGGGCATCGCCGAACTGCGCGCAGCAGTGCTGGCGGATGCGGCATTGTAGGACAAGATTTCCTAAATCCCATTCAGCCCCTGCAAAGCCCGCTCATCCTGAGCCTGTCGAAGGACCATCACGCGCACGCTACTGTGCCGTAGTAGGCCGGTGCTTCGACAAGCTCAGCATGAGCGGGTTTGGCTCAGGTATATCAGCGGCTTAGCCCGCCACCAGCGTCAGCACGGTGCGGTTGCGCGGCAGCCATTCGTCTTTGCCATCGTCCGCTGGATTGACCTCTTTCAATGTGACCAATTGCGCGCCATCGCGGGTGCTGGTTTCGCGGACCTGCGCCAGCGAATCGCCGTCTCGGCGGGTCTCCGTGGCAACGATGGACCAATGCGTGGCATCGCGCGGCGGCGCGGCGAGCGCCAACTGTGCCGCGCCCGCTTCAGCCGCGCGGCCCTTGCGGAACACGGCATAGGCTTGCTGCCCGCTGGCCGGATCAAGCTGGCTGATCGTGGTGATGTACACGATGCCGGTCTGCGGCCCATCATCGAACGCGGCGGTGCGGATTACTGTCACATGGTCTGGTTGCACGGCGACCGAGACCTGCATCGGCAGACCTTGCCAAGTATTGCTCTGGTAATCGCGGTACTGCAATTCTCCGCGCCAGTCTCCTGCCGTGCCAGCCAGCAGCGCTGCGAGCGATATCGGATCGGCGGTTGTGGCCGATGCCCCGGAAGCAGCGACCAGCGTTAGTGCGATGGCAAACAGACGGCGCATTGGTTCGATCCTTTCCAAAATCAATAGAAAGAAAATATCCTTCAACACCGCGCCGCGCGACATGGCCTTAGGTGGCAAACAGCTGCCCCAGATCGGCAAAGGCCTTGATCTCCACTGCGTTGCCGCTGGGGTCGCGGCAGAACATTGTGCGTTGTTCGCCGGGCTGACCGGCAAAGCGCGTATACGGCGCGATCTCGAACGCCACCCCCGCTGCCGCGAGCCGCTCCGCCAGTGCCTCAAACTGGCCCAGCGTCAGCACCACGCCGAAGTGCGGCACGGGGACGCCGTGGCCGTCCACGGGATTGCGCGCCGCGTCCTGCCCGGCGTGATCCGGGGCGAGGTGCGCGACCAGTTGGTGTCCGTAGAAATTGAAATCGATCCACTGCGCGGACGAGCGCCCCTCTGCGCAGCCCATCACTCCGCCCCAGAACGCGCGCGCGGCGCTGAGGTCGTGAACCGGAAAGGCGAGGTGGAACGGGGGCTGGCTCATGCGGATGGGCTTAGCGCAGCTTGGGCTTCGATTGAACTCTTTCATACCTGCACCCCCGCAAGCCCGTCCGTCCTGAGCTTGCATCGCCGCAAAACCATTTTCCTACATGGCCCGGATCTGCGCAGACTGGCCGGATGCGCCGTGCCCGTCCCACCCCCGCGACCCGATTCGCCCGACCTGCGCCGTGTGGCCGAGACAACTGCGCACGGGGCGCAGCGGGCGAAAGCAGGCACCGCATTTCTCCCCAGGACCCTGTCAACTTCGTCAACCTGTTCAGGCTCGACATGGCTAACCTGAACAGTTACGCCCCGGCCAGCAACGGGGCAGACGCATGAAACTGATTATCGGCAACAAGAACTATTCCAGCTGGTCACTGCGCGGCTGGCTCGCGGCCAAGCAATCGGGGCTGGCGTTTGAGGAGCTGCAGATCCCGCTCTACGGTGATGACTGGGACGCGCGGAAGAAGGAGCACGACGAAATCGCGCCGTCATCGGGCAAAGTTCCGGTGTTGTGGGATGGCGATGCGGTCGTTTGGGACAGCCTGGCGATCCTGGAATATCTGGCCGACAAGGTCGGGCGCGAGCGGTTCTGGCCCAAGGATGATGCGGCGCGGGCGATGGCGCGGTCGCTGGTGGCGGAAATGCATTCCGGCTTTGCCGCGCTGCGCCGCGAATGCCCGATGAACGTGCGCCGCCGCGTGGAAGGCTGGCAGCCGACCACCGAGGCGCGCGCCGACATCGTCCGCGTGCTGACGCTGTGGGCCGAGGCGCGCGCGCGGTTTGGCAAGGGCGGGCCGTTCCTGTTCGGCAGCTTCTGCGCAGCGGACATCTTTTTCGCGCCAGTGGTCAGCCGGTTCATCAGCTATGGCGTGGGCGTGCCGGGCTTCGCCTCGACTTACATGCAGGCGGTGTGGGAGCACGACTGGTTGCAGGCCTGGGTCGCGGCGGCTGAAGCCGAGGATTGGGTGATCGAACAATGGGAGCAAGCCGCAGTGCAAGGTGCGCGCAAGTGATCCGGCGATTGGTGTTGCTGCTCGCTTTGCTGGCCGGGCTTGGCGCGGGCGCGGCTCCGGCCATGGCCTGGGGCGAATTCGGCCACCACACCACGGCGGAAATCGCACTGGCCAATGTGTCCCCGCAGACCCGTGCCGCAATCCGTACGCTGCTGCGCTCCGAGGCCGGATTAGGAACGCCCTATTGCCGGGTTCGGTCACTGGCGGAGGCGTCATCCTGGCCAGACTGCATCCGCCGCGAAGGCTGGCGCTGGGGCTATACCTTTGCCTGGCATTATCAGAACATCAACGTCTGCAAGCCGCATGATATCAAGGCCAATTGCGCCGGCGGCAACTGCGTGACCGCGCAGATCGAGCGCACCCGCCGGGTGCTGGCGGACAAAGCACTGCCTGCGGCGCAGCGGCTGGAGGCGCTGGCGTTTCTGGTTCATTTCGTCGGCGATTTGCACATGCCGTTGCACGCCGGGGACAATGCCGATCTGGGCGGGAATGCGGTTACTTCCACTTACGGGATCGCACCCGGCCGCAATCTGCATGCGGTGTGGGACGGGCCATTGGCCGAACGCGCGATCACCTCCGCCGCGCCGCCGCTGCTGCGGCGCTATTCCGGGCCCGAGCGGGCGGAACTGGGCGGCGGCACAGTGACCGACTGGTCGCGCCAGGGCTGGGAACTGGCGCGCGCGCTGGTCTATGCCCGCGCATTTGATCGCGATCCGTGTGCCGCCGGCGCGCCCTTGCCCAAGGATGTGATCTGGACCGATGAAGACATCGCCGCCAGCCTGCCCGAGCTGCGCCTGCAAGTTAGCCGCGCCGGGCTGCGGCTGGCGCGGCTGCTGGATGAGGCGCTGGGGCCGCCGCTTTAATCGCGGGCTGCGGCACACGCTTCGCGTCTCGCTTTGCCGAAAAAACGGTGATAGCATCGGTTGCAAATACGAACGGATGGAGGATTCGATGGCCACTCAGCTCAGCGCGGTAAATTCCCGCAACGTCAATTGCTCGGATGCTGAATGGGCGGCGCGGCAGGAACTGGCGGCCTGTTACCGCATCTTTGACCATCTCGGCTGGTCCGAATCGATCTACAACCACATCTCGGTCAAGGTGCCCGGCGAGGACGGGGCGTTTCTGATCAACCCTTACGGCCTGCTGTACTCCGAAGTCTGCGCCAGCAATCTGGTCAAGATCGACATCGCCGGCAATGTGCTCGATGGCAGTAAATATCCGGTCAACAAGGCCGGGTTCACCCAGCATGCGTATTTCCATGCCAAGGTCGAATGGGCCCACGCGATCTGCCACACCCACACCACCGCGACGATGGCGGTCTGCTGCCTGGAAGGCGGGTTGCAACCGGTCAACTTTTACGCCTGCAACTTCATCGGCAAGCTGGGCTATCACGATTTTGAGGGCGTGACCGTGCGCGAGGAAGAAGCGGAGCGGCTGCTGGAGAACATCGGCGATCAGCGGATCCTGATGCTGCGTAACCACGGCCCGGTGATCCTGGGGCGCAGCTTGCCTGAAATTTTCATCCAGCATTGGGCTTTGCAACGCGCTTGCGAAATCCAGCTGGCGACGATGGCGGCGGGCAAGCCGCTGCTGATCAGTGACGACGTGGTGGCGGTGCACCAGCGCGATCTGCACCAGGTGCAGCTGCCCGGCGGCCCCGGCCGCGCCGATTTTGACGCCTGGGTGCGGCGGATTGACACCGTGGACCGCAGCTGGCGGGATTGATTTCGCCTTGTCCGTATGGGCCTTCGACAAGCTCGGGCTGAGCGGCGTTTGTTTTTTGGCCCACCCCCGCTCAGGCTGAGCTTGTCGAAGCCAGCCCGCGCGCAACGCTTGAGACCGAGTTGCCCCGCCTTACCGTCAATGACAAGCCGGTCGAATTCGACATGGACCCGCAGACGCCGCTGCTGTGGGCGCTGCGCGATGCCGCCAATCTGACCGGCACCAAATATGGCTGCGGGGTGGGCGATTGCGGGGCCTGTATGGTGTTGATCGATGGCGAGGCGCTGCGCTCGTGCCTGATCAGCCTGGCCGAATCCGAGGGCCGGGTGGTGACCACGATCGAGGCGCTCTCCCGCGACCGCTCGCACCCGGTGCAACAGGCGCTGGTGGCCGAACAAGCGATCCAGTGCGGGTTCTGCACGCCCGGAATTGCGATTGCCGCCGCCGCACTGCTGGCGCGCAATGCCGATCCCAGCGAGGCGGAGATCAAGGCCGCCGTGCCCAATCTGTGCCGCTGCGGCGTTTACCCGCGCCTCGTCCGCGCGATCCAGCGCGCCGGGCGCGTCTCGCGCGGCCTAGAAACCATCGCCGCCGCGCCTGCACCGGGGATCACGCTGGAGGATGCAGCGCGGGTGGTCCCGGCTTTGCGGGATGGAGAGTAAATAGGGACTGTCCCTGTTTACCTTACGGATGCATGCCCTCAGCGTCCGGTGCCATCCGCGCGGCGGCATCCAGCGCGGCAACCCGTGCGGCGTGGTCCTCACGCGTGATCGGAAAGCGCGAAAAGATCAGCGTTGAAAGCACCACGATCACCAGCGCGATCACGCTGTAAGTGATCGTCAGCGTATCAATCACCGCCTCCGGCAC
Source organism: Novosphingobium sp. (assembly GCA_031415355.1). Taxonomy (GTDB): domain Bacteria; phylum Pseudomonadota; class Alphaproteobacteria; order Sphingomonadales; family Sphingomonadaceae; genus Novosphingobium. The sequence continues at coordinate 9,303 of JANORN010000091.1, forward strand.
TTGCCCCGGCACCGCTTTGGCCGCGAGTCCGGAGTAGGATACCAGCAGGCCGGTGACCCCGATCCCGATGGCGGTGGCGCATTTCTGCACGAACATCCATCCGGCGGTGAACACCCCTTCGGTGCGGCGGCCGGTCTGTTCCTGCGATGCCTCCACCACGTCGGCCAGCATCGATTGCGCGCAGACCGAAACGATCACCGCGTTGACATTGGCCATCAGGATGAACCCGATCAGCAGGTTGCTGGACAGGCTGGAGCCCACCTCTGGCCACAGCCCCGCCAGCCGCAGCTGGAACGGCGTGAGCCAGAACACCACCCCGGTCAGCCCGCAGACAATCGCGGTCTTGCGCTTGCCGAACCGGCGGCTCAGCGGCTGGGCGAGCAGGAATGCAGCCACCACGGACACGACCAGCATGATCGGCAGCAGCGCAAAGTAGGTTTCGCTGAACTGCCAGACGTACAGGTACAGGAAGTTCGCGATCGTGAAGGACAGCTGGTTTCCGGCGATCCCCACGAAGGCCCCGCCCAGCAGGATCAGCGCGGCGGGGTGCCGCAGCGATTCGAAGATCTCACCCAGTGCATGCCGGACAGACGTCGGTGCAGGCTTGACCGCTGGCAGGTGCGCCACCCGGCGGTGCTGCCCGGCGGCGGACAGCAATACCGACACCGCCATCACGATTGCCCCGCACAGGCCATAGGCCCAGTAGCCATCGGGGTTGAGCTGGCCAACGGCGTGGTCGGCGTCCTTGCGCAGGAACACCGTATTGGCGAGGAAGAACAACAGCAGCCCGCCGATCCAGCCGAACAGGAAGCGATAGCGGGTCAGCGTGGTGCGTTCGTCATAGTCGGTGGTCAGTTCGGCTACCAGGGCCTGCGATGGCACTTCGCAGCACGACACCAGCGTCCGTACCAGAATCGCCACACCCACCAGATAAGCGAAGATGTAAGTGTGATCGGCGGGCGGCGACCACAGCAGCAGCCACGACGCCGCCAGCGGCAGCGGCGCGAGATAGAGCCACGGATGGCGGCGGCCCCAGCGCGTATAGGTCCGGTCCGAAAAGTGCCCGATCAGCGGATCGACAAAGGCATCAGCGATCAGCGCGCACATCAAGGCGGCGCTGACCAGCCAGGCATCCAGCCCGACGACCTGGCTGTAGAAGATCAGCAGGAACGTGGAAAAGCCGTTGTCCTTGACTCCGTAGGCAACCGAACCGATCCCGTGAAACAACTTGAGCCGCAGCGGCAGCGGCTGGCCGCTCACTTCGCTGACTCGGCCATCGCCTGCAAGGCATCGAACAGTCCCGGTGCCTCAGGGTCCCACGCATGGCGCGGGCCGACCGTGATCCCGCCGTCGACGATCATGGAGGTTCCGGTCATAAACCCGGCGGCCTCGCTGCACAGGAACGCGACGGCATTGGCGATATCGTCGGGCATCCCGCTGCGCGCCACCGGCTGCGCGTTTGACGACATCTGCATGATCATCGCCTTGGCCGTGCCCACCATTGCTTCGGGCATTTCCAGCGAGGTGGTGAAGATGTTGGTGTTGATGAAGCCCGGCTGGACCGCGTTAACCCGGATGCCGTGCTTGGCCAGGTCAGTCGCGGCGCACTTGGTCAGGTGCAGAACCCCGGCCTTGGCGACGGCATAGGCGGTGGGCGAATAGCCCGGACCGACGGCGGCGACGCTGGAGGTGTTGACGATGGCCGCGCCGGGGCGTTGCAGCATATGCGGCACGGCAAAGCGGATGCCCATCGCGACCGAGCGCAACAGCAAGTCCATCGTCCGATCCCAACCATCGGCGTCGATCTCGTCAATCGCTTCGCGCGCGCCGCCCGCGCCAGCATTGTTGAACACATAGTCGATCCCGCCTTGCGCGGCGGCGGCGCCGTCCATCAGCGCCTTGATCTGCGCCACATCGCAGACATCGCAAGCCACGGCGGTGATCCCCGGTGCCTCGGCGGCAACCGCCTGCGCGCCTGCCAGATTGAGATCGGCGGCGAACACCTGCGCGCCTTCACGCGCGAACAGCAGCGTCGCCGCCCGCCCGATGCCCGATGCTGCGCCCGTGATAACCGCCACCTTACCGGTGAATCGCCCGCTCGCCATATCAGCCTCTCCGTATTTTCATTTTGCCGCAGCTTAGGGGCGCGGCGGGCGCGGTCAACGCTGCTGTGCTTGACGCTACGGCAAGCGCGCTTGCGGAATTCGCAGAAATCCGGGCTTGCACGCAGGGGCCGAGTCGCCTTAACCTCTCGGTTAACAGAGGAGCCTCCACCATGTCTGACCTTGATGGTTTCCGCAGCGAGCTACGCGCCTGGCTGGAAACGAACTGCCCCCCCGAAATGCGCGAGCCGGTGCGCGACGAGGATGACGTGTGCTGGGGCGGGCGCAAGTTCCAGTTCAAGAACGCGGCGCAAAAGGCCTGGCTCGATGCCTGCGTGGCCAAGGGCTATACCGTGCCCGATTGGCCGGTGGCCTATGGCGGCGCGGGGATGACCCCGCCGCAAGCGAAGATCTGGCGCGAGGAATTGCAGCGGATCGGCGCGCGCCCGCCGCTGTCGAGCTTTGGCATCTGGATGCTCGGCCCGGCGCTGCTCAAATTCGGCACTGAAGCGCAGAAGGTCCATTATTTGGGGCAAGTCGCGCGCGGCGAAATTCGCTGGTGCCAGGGCTATTCCGAACCGGGTTCGGGTTCGGATCTGGTTTCACTTCAGACCTTTGGTGAGGATCGGGGCGACCACTGGGTCGTCAACGGCCAGAAGGTCTGGACCAGCTATGCCGACAAGGCCGACTGGATTTTCTGCCTGGTTCGCACTGACAAGACGAACAAGTATCAGGGCATCAGCTTCCTGTTGTTTGATATGGAATCGCCCGGTGTTTCGACCAAGCCGATCCTGCTGATCAGCGGAAATTCGCCGTTCTGCGAAACCTTTTTTGACAACGTCTGCGTGCCCAAGGCGCAGCTGGTGGGCGAACTGAATCGCGGCTGGGATGTCGCCAAATACCTGCTTGGCCACGAACGCGAGATGATCTCGGGCGCGGGCGGCGGGGACCGGATGAACACCATTGGCGCGATCCTGTCGCGCAATACTGGTTCTGGGGCAGGAGTGGAAGATCCGCTGCTGCGCGGCGAACTGGCAATGTTCGATGTCGATGCGCTGGCTTACGGCGCGATGGGTGAAAAGTTCCTCGATGAAGTCAAAGTTGGCAAAGGCCATCCGGCTGGTTCCAACATGATGAAATATGCGGGGACCGAGCTGAACAAGCGGCGGCATGAGCTGGTGATGGCGGCGGGCGGCAGCGCGGCGCTGGAATGGGACAGCGCCGGATCGAACGGCGGCAGCCGCTCGCGTAACTGGCTGCGCACCAAAGCAAATTCTATCGAAGGCGGCACCAGCGAAGTGATGCTCAACGTCATTTCCAAACGCAGCCTCGACCTGCCGGGAAGTTAAATAGGGACAGTCCCTATTTAATTCGGAACATATCATTTTGCGCCGAGTGCGCGATTTAAATAGGGACTGTCCCTATTTAACGGAGACTTGAGATGCCGCTGTACCATACCGAAGATCAGGCGATGCTCGCCGATACCGCGCGTTCGTTCATGGGCGAGGAAGGCACCATCGCCAAGCAGCTGCGGCACTGGCGTGACCGGCAATGCAAAGACGGGTTCGGCCATGCCTTGTGGCAGCAGTTCGCCGAACTGGGGCTCACCGGCATCCTGGTCAGCGAGGCCGATGGCGGACTGGGCATGGGCCATGTCGAAGCCGGGATCGTGCTGGAGGAGATTGGCCGCAACCTGACCCCGTCGCCATTCCTGACCAGTGCGGTGATGGCGGGCACCGCGCTGGGCGCGGGCAGTGCCGAACTGCGCGGGCGCTATCTGCCCGGCCTGCTGGCGGGTGAAAGCGTCTTTGCCGTGGCGATTGACGAAGGCCCCAAGCACCGCCCCGAACGGATCAAGACCCGCGCGGAGCGGGCTGGAAACGGCTTCAAACTGACCGGCAGCAAGGCCTTCGTGGTCCACGGCGGATCGGCAGATATGCTGGTGGTGGCCGCGCGAACTTCCGGCAGCGATGCCGATGCCGATGGCATCACGCTGTTCGCTGTACCGAAGGATTCGGCCGGGCTGAGCCAGGATGCGGTGCGGCTGGTGGACAGCGCGATGGCCACGCATGTGAAGCTAGATAACGTCCAGCTGGATGCCGACGCCGTGATTGGCGAGGTTGATGGCGGTCGCGCGTTGCTGAACCGGGTGCTCAATGCCGGGCGGATCGGCGCAGCGGCGGAAAGCGTCGGCGTGGCGGGCGGTGCGTTTGATATGACCACCACCTACCTCAAGCAGCGCAAGCAGTTCGGCGAGCTGATCGGCAGCTTCCAGGCGCTGCAACACCGCGCCGCGCATCTCTACTCCGAACTCGAAATCGCCCGCGCCAGCGTGATCAAGGCGCAGCAATTGCTGGACGGCGGGTCGGACAAGGCCGAACTGATGGTTTCGGTCGCCAAGGCCAAGGCGGGCAAGGTGTCCAGCCTGGCCGTCAAGGAAGGCGTGCAGATGCACGGCGGGATCGGGATGACCGACGAATATGACATCGGCCTGTACATGAAGCGTGATCGCGCGCTGGCGGAGTTCATGGGCGATCAGTACTATCACGCCGAACGCGTCGCGCAGTTGAGCGGCTATTGATCCTTCGACGAGCTCAGGATGATCCTTCGACAGGCTCAGGATGAGCGGAGTATGTTTTTAGAACCAGAACCCGCTCAGGCTGAGCTTGTCGAAGCCCGCGCACCCCACCGGCCCCAAGGAGTAACGCCATGGACTTCACCAAACTATTCAGCCTCGAAGGCAAGATCGCCCTCATCACCGGCGGATCGCGCGGGATCGGCAAGATGTTGCTCGAAGGCTACCTCGCCGCGGGCTGCGAGCGGGTCTACATCACCGCGCGCAAGAAGGCGCAGCTGGATGAAACCGTCGCGGAGTTTGAGGCACAGTATCCCGGCAAAGTGATTGGGCTGGCCGGCGATATCAGCCAGTCAGACGGGATTGCGCAGCTGGTGGCGGAACTCAGCGTGCGCGAAACGCGGCTGGACGTGCTGGTCAATAACGCCGGGGCGGCCTGGGGTGGAGACTTTGAAACCTTCCCCGAAGTGGGCTGGGATAAAGTGATGGACCTCAACGTCAAATCGCTGTTTTTCCTGACGCAGAAGCTGTTCCCGCTGCTGAAGGCGGCGGGCAGTTTTGACCGGCCCGCCAAAGTGATCAACATCGCCTCGATCGACGGGCTGCGCCCCAATCCGTGGGAAACCTATTCGTACCAAGCGAGCAAGGCGGCGGTGGTCCACCTGACCAAGCGCATGGCGGCGCGGCTGATCAAGGACAACATCGTCTGCACCTGCATCGCGCCGGGGGCCTATCCCAGCGAAATGAACAAGGCCGCAGCGAGCAACCCCGAAGGCAGCGCCAAGGGTATCCCGTTCAAGCGGGTCGGCGTGGCGGAAGACATCGCGGGCGGCGCAATCTACCTGGCCAGCCGGGCCGGTGATTACGTGGTAGGCACGACTATTCCCATCGACGGCGGGATTGTGAACGCCTGGGTGCCCGAGACGTTTCAGGATCCCAGCGGGCATTGAGCCTTCCTCTCTCACGGGAGAGGAAGGCTACCGCATCAATTCGCGCACAAACCCGATCAGTCCGGTCTGGCGGGCGCGCTTCATCCGCTCGGCGTTCAGGATTTGGCACACCTTGTCGTAACAGTCTTCGATCGCGTCGTTGACCACGACATAATCATAGCCGTCCCAGTGGCTGATCTCCGCGCGGGCGCGTTCCATCCGGGCTGCGATCACTGCCGCGCTATCCGTACCCCGGCCGTGCAGGCGGCGGTGCAGTTCTTCGATGCTGGGGGGCAGCAGGAACACCCGGACCACGTCCTGCTGATCCTTCTGGTACAGCTGCTGCGTGCCTTGCCAGTCGATATCGAACAGATAATCCTGCCCCTCTTTCAAGCCAGCTCGGATCTGCGCTTTGGGCGTGCCATAACAATTGCCGAACACTTCGGCCCATTCATAAAATTCATCCGCTTCCACCATCCGGTGAAATTCGGCCTGATCGACGAAGTGGTAATGTGAGCCGTCTACTTCACCGGGACGCATCGGGCGGGTGGTGGCTGAAACTGACAGGCACAGCGTTTCGTCGCGATCGAGCAGCATCCGGCTGATCGTGGTCTTGCCCGCGCCTGACGGCGAGGACAGAATGAACATCAGCCCGCGGCGATGGAGCGTATCGGAAGACGGCGAGTGCATGACCGTTCATTGCGCAAGCGCACCCGCTGATCAAGTGCCGGGCGCGGCTTATTCCCCGCGTTTGGCCTGCTCGGCAATCGCCCTGGTGCCCGCGCGGCGCGCCTCGGCTTTGGTTTGGCGGCGATCAAACAGGGTCTTGGCGAGCAATCCGCCGCCGATCAGCAGCGCGCCGGGAACCGAGCGCGTCGCGATCCGAGCCACCGCCGTGCCAATCAGGGTCTGTGCCATGGTCCGTCCGCCAACGATTCGCTTGGCTTTGCCCTTGCCAAACTTCGCGCCCAGCACGCCGCGTTCCACCGCGTGCCGCAGCAGTTGCCCGCCGCCGCGCAGCGCCAGATCGGCGATAATCAGATTGGTCATCGGATTCGGGCTGGGGCCATCGCTGGCCGCAAGCGCCGTTTTCGCTTTACCGGCGGCACGTTTCAGACTGGGCAGCTTTGCCATTGCAAATCCTTGGTTTGGCCAGGGCGTCGATTAAGTTCCGGGCCAGGCTATTTCTTCTTGCCGAAATCGACTGTGACAACATTCGATCCATCGTCTGAAACGTCTGAACCAGCCGCAGGTTCCAGTCCGTCGTTTTGCGCGTTCTCATGCGGCTCGGGCGGGGCATCATCGATGGCGGCCTGAAATTGCAGCCCGAAATCGACCGCCGGATCGACGAAGGCGGTGATCGCGGAGAATGGTATGTCCAGTTTGGAGGCCATCTGATTGAACGATAGCCCCACCGAAAAGCCGTGATCGCTGACCGCCAGATCCCAGAACTTGTTTTGCAGCACGATGGTCATTTCGTCGGGGAAACGCTCCCGCAGATGACCGGGGATCGAGACCCCCGGAGCGCCAGTTTTAAAAGTGATGTAAAAATGATGCTCGCCCGGCAGGACTCCGCCGGTCGCTTGAACTTCGCCCAGCACCCGGCCGACGACGGCCCGCAAGGCTTCTTGCACGATTTCATCGTAGGGGATCAGGCTATCCGGGGCAGTGTCGCTCATGGGCTTCAAGTGGCTCCGGTGCGCGCGCCGGTCAAGGGCAAAGCGCTTGCGCCGCCGCATTTCCAGCCTATAGCCCGCTGCCATGCGCGAGACCTCACCAGATCGGGTTGGCCGGATCGCCCGCAAGACCCACGAAACCGACATCCGCGTCGAAGTGAACCTCGACGGGACCGGGGCCTATGACGTGTCCACCGGAATCGGCTTTCTCGATCACATGATCGAACAGTTCAGCCGTCATTCGCTGATCGATGTCACTTGCCACATCGCGGGCGACCTGCACGTGGATCAGCACCACACCACCGAAGACTCAGCCATCGCCATCGGCCAGTGCATCGCTCAGGCGCTGGGCGATAAGGCCGGAGTCGGGCGCTATGGCACGGCCTATTCGCCGATGGACGAAGCGCTGGCACGGGTTGCGCTGGATATCTCCGGGCGGCCGTGGCTGGTCTGGAACGCCAGGTTCACGCAGGAGCGGCTGGGCGAGATGGACACCGAGCTGTTCGAACACTGGTTCCAGTCGATCGCGCAAGCTGTGGGGATCACGCTGCATATCGAGCTGCTCTACGGCCAGAACAATCACCACATCTGCGAAGGCATCTTCAAAGGCTTCGCCCGCGCAATGCGGCAGGCGGTGGAGCTTGATCCGCGCAAGGGCGGGGCGATTCCTTCGACGAAAGGTCAGCTCGGTGGATGAAGGTTTAAATAGGGACTGTCCCTATTTAAAAGTTGAGTCATGAGCGTTGCGCTAATCGATTATGGCGCGGGCAATCTGCATTCGGTAGCCAACGCGCTAAAAGCCGCCGGTTGTGACACTGTCAAGGTGACCGCCGATCCGATGGTGGTGCGCGCGGCCGACCGGATCGTCCTGCCTGGCGTGGGCAGTTTCCGCGCCTGCGCTGAGGGGCTGCGCGCGATCCCTGGTCTGATTGATGCGATGACCGAGCGGGTTCACATCGGCGGCGCGCCGTTTCTGGGGATTTGTGTGGGGATGCAATTGCTCGCCACGCGCGGCGTCGAGCACGGGATCACGCCGGGGCTGGACTGGATCGGCGGTGAAGTGCGGCTGATCGAGCGGACTGACCGCGCGATAAAAGTGCCGCATATGGGCTGGAACGATGTCGTCCCCACCGTACATCCCGCACTGATTACGCCGGGCGAGGCTTATTTTTTGCATTCGTATCATTTTGCACCGGACGATCCGCGCCACATTGCGGCCATCACTGATCACGGCGGCGGGCTGGTCGCGGCGGTGGCGCGCGAAACGGTGGTGGGGGTGCAGTTCCATCCCGAGAAGAGCCAGGGTTACGGGCTGGCCTTGTTAGCGGATTTTCTGGAGTGGCGTCCCTGATGCAGTATTTGGCTTGATGGAGTATTTGGCTTGATCGTATTTCCCGCCATTGACCTTAAGCAGGGCCAGGTCGTGCGCCTGGCCGAAGGCGATATGAACCGCGCGACGGTCTATGGCGACGATCCGGCGGCGCAGGCGATGCTGTTTGCGGACGCTGGATCGCAATTCCTGCACGTGGTTGATCTGGACGGATCGTTCGCGGGGCAGGCTGAAAACCGCGCAGCGGTTGAAGGCATCCTCGAAGTATTCCCCGGCCACGTGCAGCTGGGCGGCGGGATCCGCACGCGCGATGCCGTGGCAGGGTGGTTCGATCTGGGGGTCGCCCGCGTGGTGATGGGCACCGCCGCGCTGAAAGATCCGCAGTTCGTCAAGGACATGGCGGCGGAGTTTCCCGGCGGGATCGTAGTCGCGGTTGACGCGCGCGACGGGATGGTCGCCACCGAAGGCTGGGCCGAAGTTTCGGACGTGCCGGTGGTTGATCTGGCGCGGCGGTTCGAAGACGCCGGAGTGGCCAGCTTGCTGTTCACCGATATTGGCCGCGACGGCCTGCTCAAGGGCGTGAACATCGAGGCGACGGTTGATCTGGCGCGGCGGGTCGATCTGCCGGTGATCGCCAGCGGCGGGGTCAAGGGGCTGGATGACATCCATATGCTGAAACTGCACGAGGGCGAGGGGATCGAAGGCGTGATCACCGGCCGCGCGCTGTTTGAAGGGCGGCTCGATCTGGCAGTAGCGATTGCGATGGCGGAGCGGACGTGAGTTTGCGGGCGCACGGCCTCCTCCCCTCCAGGGGCGGGGACCCACGCAGTGGGGGAGGGGCACAGGCCAGTACTCCGCACCTTTCGGACGCGCGCTGGGGAGTACCCGCAGGTGCCACTCCACCATGCTGCGCATGGTCCCCCTCTCCCACGGGAGAGGACTGATGACCGTCCGCATCCGCGTGATCCCTTGCCTCGATGTCCGCGATGGGCGGGTGGTCAAGGGCGTAAACTTCGTCGATCTGCGCGATGCGGGTGATCCGGTGGAACAGGCTCAAGCCTACGACGCGGCGGGTGCGGACGAGCTGTGCTTTCTGGACATTTCCGCCAGCCACGAGGGGCGCGGGACCTTGCTCGACATGGTCCGGCGCACGGCTGAAGTCTGTTTCATGCCGCTGACCGTCGGCGGCGGGGTGCGCACCGTGGCGGATGCCCGCGCGCTGTTGCTGGCGGGCGCGGACAAGGTGGCAGTCAACTCTGCCGCCGTCGCCCGCCCCGAAGTGGTCAGCGAAATTGCCGAGAAAATGGGCAGCCAATGCGTGGTCGCCTCGGTCGATGCGCGCAAGACTGGTTCGGGCTGGGAAATTTTTACCCACGGTGGACGCAAGGCCACCGGGATCGACGCGGTGGAGCACGCAGTGCGGCTGGCGCAGCTGGGCGCGGGCGAGCTGCTGGTTACCTCGATGGACGGCGACGGCACCCAGGCAGGCTATGATCTGGACCTGACCCGCACGATTGCCGATGCGGTCAGCGTGCCGGTGATCGCCAGCGGCGGAGTGGGCACACTCGATCATCTGGTGGCCGGGGTGACGCAAGGCCATGCCAGCGCAGTACTCGCCGCCTCGATCTTTCATTTCGGGACCTACACCATCGCCCAGGCCCACGCCGCGCTGCGCGCCGCCGGGCTGCCCGCGCGCGGCTGAGCACCGGCAACGGTCGGTCTGGAATCAGTACCAGCTTGGGACGGGGCGTGGGTTTCGCTTGCATTACAAGCCGCTTGTGCACATGCGAACACGATGACTGGGGCACTGCGACTGGCAATCAATCTGGGGTTCGGGGGGGCATTGCTCGCCTCGGCCAGCGCCGCGCAGGCTGCCGGGTCGATTGCCATTCCCGAACCTTCCGACCTGTTGCTGTTCGGCATGGGCGTCGCCGGGCTGGTGATCGGCCGCCGGGTCGCCCGCAAGCGCCCGCCCCAAGACTGACTTGACCGCTGCGGCGCTGCGCCGCAAGGATTGCCGCAATGGCCGATCCACATACCCTCCACCGCCTCGCCGCGACCATCGCCGCGCGCCGCGATGCCGATCCCGCAACCAGCTGGGTGGCAAAACTCCACGCGCGCGGGCTGCCGGTGATCGCGCGCAAACTGGGCGAGGAAGCGGTTGAAACCGTGGTCGCCGCGCTCAGTGGTACCCGTGAAGAACTGGTTGGCGAAGCGGCGGATGTGCTGTTCCATCTGCTGGTCCTGCTCGACGCCAAAGGTGTGGCGCTGGACGATGTGCTGACAGAACTCGACCGCCGTGAAGGGATCAGCGGGATTACCGAAAAAGCCGCAAGGGACGCATGATGCCGATTGACGTGACTTTGCCCTATGACAGCCAGAATATCTTCGCCAAAATTCTGCGCGGAGAGATCCCCAATCGCACTGTCTATGAAGACGACTGGGCGCTGGCGTTTCACGATATCAACCCGCAGGCCCCGCTGCACATGCTGGTGATCCCCAAGGGGGCTTATGTCAGCTGGGATGACTTTTCCGCGCGCGCTTCGACGGAGGAGATCGCCGGATTCATTCGCGCCGTAGGCCAGGTTGCGCGCGATGCAGGGCTGGTCGAAGCGGGCTACCGTCTGCTCGCCAACATCGGGCATGATGGCCATCAGGAAGTGCCGCATCTGCACGTACATCTGTTCGCAGGCAAACGGCTGGGACCGATGCTGGCGCGGTAGCGCGAAAAATCCCGCGTCCATCGCCGTCACCGGGCTTTCCGACGCAAGGTGAACCTCTACCCTTGCCCCGCGACTCGCGCTGCGGCTATGGCTAGCGGCGTCATGACGTCGTTTCCTCTGCCACCCTCCGGATTGCTGGACGGGCCGATACACCGGTTTGCCGTGCGCGCCTATTTTGAGGATACTGATCTGTCGGGCGTGGTCTATCACGCCAATTACCTGCGCTGGTTCGAACGTGCGCGCAGCGATTTTGTGCGGCTGCTGGGGATTGATCAGCGCGCGGTGAATGAGGCGGGCGAAGGCGCATTTGCAGTGGCCGACCTTGCGATCCGCTATGCCGCTCCGGCCCGGCTCGACGATGCGGTGCAGATTGCTACTACCTGTGAGCAGCTGGGTGCCGCTTCGTGCCGGATGCTCCAGATCGCCACCCGCGATGACGGCGTGCTGCTGGCGGAGATGCGCGCACGGATCGGTTTTGTTGCCCCCGATGGCCGCCCGCGCCGGATGCCGGCGGCCTGGCTGGCCGCGTTTGAAGCTGTTGCAATCAAAGGAACCCGATGAGCATCTATCCTCTGCTGGCCCCGGCTGCGGCCGCTGCCCCGGCGCATCTTGATCCGGTCAAACTGTTCCTCAGCGCAGACATTGTCGTGCAGCTGGTAATGGCCGGGCTGTTGCTCGCCTCGATCTGGGGCTGGGCAATTATCGTCAGCTTCGCGGTGCGGATGGCCAAGGTCCGCAAGGGCTGCGACGCTTACGAGCGCGATTTCTGGAAGGCGGGCGATATCGACGCGTTCCAGAAAGAGCGCGGGGTGGGCGACATCCCCACAGCGCGGGTGGTTGCAGCGGGGATTTCTGAATGGCGGCGTTCGACCAGCGGCAAAGTGGTGGACCGCGAAGGCGCGCGTCAGCGGCTGGCCGGGGCGATGGATGCTACCGTGCATCAGGAGGCGGACAAGCTGGCCGAACGGCTGAATTTCCTCGCCACCGTCGGCGCGGTCGCGCCGTTTGTGGGCCTGTTCGGCACGGTTTGGGGGATCATGAATTCGTTCTTCCAGATCGGGCAGCAGCAAAATTCGTCGCTCGCGGTGGTCGCACCGGGAATTTCCGAGGCGCTGTTCGCCACCGCGATCGGGCTGTTCGCGGCGATTCCGGCGGTGATCGCCTACAACCGCTTTTCGCACCGGGTGGACCAGTTTGAAGGGCGACTGCAACGCTTTGCGGACCGGTTCCATTCCACCCTCAGCCGCGAACTGGAGGCCGAATGATGGGGTGCGCGCCATCCTCCCCGTCAGGGGAGGGGACCCACGCAGTGGGGGAGGGGCACAGGCCGGTACTCCAACCCTTGCGTTTGAACCGTGCCGTCGCGCGCGGTTGGGAGTACCCGAGCGTGCCACTCCACCATGCTTTGCATGGTCCCCCTCTCCCACAGGAGAGGATTTAGGTGGCCTTTTCCCCAAACCGCCGTGGCCGCCGCCGGGGCCGTGCGCCGATGTCGGAAATCAACGTCACCCCGCTGGTCGATGTGATGCTGGTGCTGCTGATCATCTTCATGGTCACCGCCCCGCTGATGAGCGCCGGGGTGCCAGTGGACCTGCCTGACAGCCGCGCCAAGGCGCTGGAGCGGGAGGCGCAGGAGGTGACGGTCAGCATGGACGCGGCGGGCCAAGTCTATCTTGATCAGGACCTGCTGGCGCCTGGCGAATTGGCAGCGCGGCTGGCCGGAATTCCGCGCGGGCCGGATGGCAAACCACCGCAAGTCACCCTGCGCGCAGACCGCAGCATTGACTATGGGCAAGTGATGGCGGTGATGGGCGAACTCAATCGGTCCGGGTTCAACGCGATCTCGCTGGTCACTAACAGTTCAGTTTCGGCTCCATAGGCAGGCACGATGACAGCCGCGACCCTGCGCAGCGACGAACGCATCGGCCTGATTGCGGCGCTGGCCGCGCATGTGGGGCTGGTGGCGTGGCTGGTGCTGTGGCGGCCAGCACCCGCACCACTGCCAAAGGTTGACCGGGTTTCGGTGACGCTGAGCGAGGAGGTGGGGCTGGAGGCGACCACGCCTGAGCCTTCCGCTGACCCCGCGCCAGATAGCGGGCCGCAGCCGGGTGACAACGCACCGCCGCCCGCTGCGATGGCTGCGCCCGAACCCGCTCCACCTGCCCCGGTGCCGCCGCGACCAGAGCCGCGCCCGATCCCGCAGCCGGTCGCCCGGGTTACGCCGCCGCCTCGGCCGGTGACGCGCCCGGTCACTCGCCCGATCATGCCATTGCCCCGTCCCGTCGCGCGGCCCACCCAGGCCCCGCGCCGCGATGCGA
>JANORN010000092.1:0-2700 GCA_031415355.1 Novosphingobium sp.
GCTGAGCGCGGAGGAGGTGATGACCAGCTTCCTCGCGCAGTTTTATGAAGAGGTACCTCCGCCGCGCACCATCCTGATCGACCGGGCCTTGCCCGAGGCCGACTTGCTGGCTGAGGCGCTGGCCGGAGCGGCGGGCGGCAAAGTGGAGATATCCGTGCCGCAGCGCGGGGATCGGCGGCGGCTGATGGAGCAGGCCAGTCGCAATGCGGTCGAGGCGCTGGAGCGGCGGCTGGCAGAAAGCGGCACCAAGAGCCGCCTCAACCGCGAACTCGCCGAATTCCTGGAACTGCCCGAACCACCGCAACGGATCGAGGTTTATGATAACAGCCACATCCAGGGCGCGCAGGCGCTGGGCGCGATGATTGTGGCGGGGCCGGACGGCTTCCTCAAAGGCCAATACCGCAAGTGGAACATCAAGACCGCGCAGACCAACGACGATTTCGGGATGATGCGCGAGGTGTTTTCGCGGCGGTTCTCGCGGGCGCAGGACGAAGATCCTGACCGCGACGGCGGCACGTGGCCCGATCTGGTGCTGGTCGATGGCGGCAAGGGCCAGATGAGCGCGGCGCGCGATACGCTGGAGGAGCTGGGGATCGAGGACGTGCCCCTGATTGCCATCGCCAAGGGTCCGCACCACGGGCGCGATGGCCGCGAGGTGTTCCATTTCCCCGACGGGCGCGAAAAAATGCTCCCCGAAAACGCCCCGCTGCTGTTCCACCTGCAACGCCTGCGCGACGAGGTCCACCGCTTCGCCATCGGCGCACACCGCGACAAGCGCAGCCGCGCGATCACGGCGTCACCGCTCGACGAAATTCCCGGCATCGGCCCAGCGCGCAAACGCGCGTTGCTGTTGCACTTCGGCACGGCGGGCGGGGTGCGGGCGGCAGCCTTGGAAGACCTGCAACGCGCGCCGGGGGTGAGCGCGGCGGTGGCGCAGGTGGTCTATGACTTTTACCATCCGGGGGGGTGAGGGGCAGTGGGTATTTGTGAACCGGGTAACATGTGATACGGAACCAGAATGACTTCGAAAGTTACCTTGAACCCGACGAAAGTAGCCGACCTACCCGGTTCAGTGGAAAAAGGCTACGCGGGCTGGAAGCAATCCAAGGTCGCACGTGGACTGACGCAAGCCAAAGATCGGGAATCACTGATCCCCGCCGAACAAGTCTGGCGCGAATTCGACCTTGAACGTTAATTTTACGCCGCAGGCTTTGGACGATCTTCGTTCAATCCGCGCCTGGATTGCAGCCGACGACGATCTCGCCGCCGAGCGGGTCATCGCCCGTATTCGTCAGACCGTGATGATGTTCGAGCAATTTCCGTTGCTCGGCCATCCCGGCGATCTGGCAGACACGCGCGAGTTCAAGGTCACCGGGCTGCCATACCTGATTGTCTACCGCATCGAATCGCCGACCGATCTCGACATCCTGACGATCATCCATGCGGCGCGGAAGTATCCGGTTTGAGGGGTTTCTGCCGAATTCGATGCAGTATGCCCAAGCTCACAAAGTGCGTCCATGCAAAAGCCTGCGTAACATTTCCGGAAGGGCACAGTTTACACTTTTATAGTCTAAGCTTAGCCAGAAAAACACGTTTATGTCGTATAGGAATCTGGCCAATGCGGATAATGATCTGGGGCATGACTGTTGGGTTGCTATGTGCTTATCCTACATGGGCGTGTACGGCCGATAGTATCGAGCCCGGCACTCGCTTTGAACTCCGGCAATCATACGAAACCAAGGACATGCGCGGCGATTTCGAGTCTGGCAGTTCGCACGGCCATTCGACCTTGATCGAGCAAGTCGTTGCTTTGCGCGATGGCGGCATTGAACTGGTCTATGACGAGGTCGACGCATCAAATCGAAGGCAATGGCAGTTTCCGATCCGGGTGTTCAAGCCAGCCAACGGCGCGCTCGTGCTGCTGAACGCGGCGGAACTGGAAGCGAGCGTCGATCCGTGGTTGGCCAAAGCCAATTGGACCCGCGAAATTTGTGCGCAATGGATATTCACCTGGAACGCGTTCAAGATCGACTGTGATCCGCAATCAGCATTGGAAATCGTGAACGGCTACAGCTTGTGGCACGATACTTTGCGCGCTGAAATGCCGTTTCAGACCGAGGGGTTGAAAGGCGCGCCGCCGTTGAAGCTGGAGCGCAGTGACGCTAATGGCTCCGTCTACGTCGTAACCGGTAGCTTGGACCCTGAGCTGCTCAAGCTTAAAAAGGCCGAGACCGCTGTAATTGTCGCGCGGATTTCAGGTGAAGTTATCACCCAAGAAAAGGCGCTGGAATCGTTAGTGAATGTAGAGATTTCGGGGACAATTACCGTTCGGTTTGTGGTGGCTCTCTCCGGCTTGGTGGTGAAGCGGATTGACCAGACCGAAGTCCGGACAACCGAAGCGGGTGAAGTCGAGGTCAGCACTGCAACAACCACGCTTGAGCGGCGGCGTTTGCAATAAGGGGCGAACGGGTCTTGGCTCGTTGTAGCCAATCACCGACGGTCAACCTACCATTGCGCGCGAACGATGGTCCTTCGACAGGCTCAGGATGAGCGGTCTTTTGAGGGTTTGGTTTGAAGGCACTACGTGTTGGTCCACTTTTGGCTGTGCGGGAAGGGCGTTTGCTCGGTCCAGCAAGCACCAGGCCCACTGCCCCCGACCGCATTGCCCCACCCCGCTCAGGCTGAGCTTGTCGTCCCGAA
>JANORN010000093.1:0-1556 GCA_031415355.1 Novosphingobium sp.
GCCAAGCGGATCGAAACCCGGATTGCGGATGGCGGCGGCGACGCATTGCTGTGGGACTTCCGGATGATCCTGCTCAGCGCGTCAATTGCCGTGGCAATCGGGATCATGCTGGTGCCGACCGGGCAGCGGCTGTTTGCCAAGGCGATCGGTTATTTTCAACAGCATCGCTCGACCACCCGGATGATCCTGCGCAGCGCCAGCCCGGCGGGGCTGCGCACGGTGCGGCAGTCGATCCGCATGCCCGCCGCTACGCACTTGAGAGGGCTGATCAAGGAGCGCGGGGTTGGCTGGGGCGTGTTGCTGGCCAATTGTCTGGCGCAGGCGCTGATCACCGTCGGCGTGCTGGCCGCGCTTTATGCCGGGTTTCTGAATCCGGAGTTCCGCGTGACTGCGTCGCAACTGTCCGCCGTCATCAACGGATTTGCCACGATCTTGCTGTTCGCACTGATCGATCCGCAATTGTCCGTGATGACCGATGACGTGGTTGAAGGCCGGGTCAGCGAAGCCCTGTTCCGCCGGACTGTCATCTGGATCAGCGTCAGCCGCCTCGCTGGGACCGTACTGGCGCAAGTGCTGTTCCTGCCGAGCGCCCAAGCCATCGCCTGGATCGCCAATCACGTGTGACGATCAAGCTCGTCGTTCAGCCGCCGCCCGCACCGCCAGAAAAAGAAGGCCGGGATCAGCCCCAGCCAGGCCGCACCGAACAAGACATAACGCACCGACTCCGCGCCATACTCAGGCTTAAGCAGATCGGACAGCATTCCGAAGAACAGCGGCCCCAGGCCCAGCCCGATCAGGTTTTGAAAGAACAGCAACGCCGCGCTGGCCATCGCGCGTGCGCGCAGCGGGACCAAGCCCTGCGCGCTGGAATAACAAGGGCCATAGTAAAGCGTGTTGAGCACAGTGGGGATCATCAACAGTGCCAGCGCCGCGCGCCAATCGGACATGAAATAGGCGGCAAAGGTCATCGGTGCAGCGATAGCCATACCAATCGCGGGCGCAGTCATGACGTGCCGGCGATCCACCGCGCCATGGCGGTCGGCCAGCCAGCCGCCGAGCCAAGTTCCGAGAATTCCCGCAGCCCCGCCCCCCACACCGAACCAGAACCCAACTTCGCTGGGGCTGAGCCCGTGGGTGCGCTGGAAAAAGATCGTGGTCCAGGTGCCTTTGCCATAGCTGAGAAACGAGGCGGCCGATCCGGCGACCAGCAGCAGGATGTAAGCCCGCGAGGACATCAGGGCTTTGACCGCTTCACCGGTTGACAACGTGCCCCGCGCCGCGCTCGCCGCCGCCCGGTCCTGCTGCATCGCCAGCGTACCGGCCCGGCGGGGATCGCGCAGCATGAACGTCACCACCAGTGCCAACACAATGCCGGGCGCGCCGACAAAAATGAAGGCGTTCCGCCAGCCCACAGTATCAGCCAGAAAGCCGCCGATCAGCATCCCCAGCAGCGACCCGATCGGAATCCCCAAGGCATAAAACGCCAGCGCCGACGCCCGCCGGTTGGCGGGCACGCTATCGGCAATCAGCGAATGGGCGGCGGGCGTGCAGCCGGC
>JANORN010000094.1:0-5506 GCA_031415355.1 Novosphingobium sp.
TGGTGGCCGCAATGGCGCGCGCGCAAGTGGGCGCGCAAGAGCTGGCAGTGGTGATGACCGGCGGTCACGGCGAATGGTTTGTGCAGCCATTCGATGCTGCGGGGGTGCAAACAAGCGCGCTGGTGTCGCTAGCACCCGAAGCTGCGGCTGCCGCCATAACGCCTAAAATCGTCGCAGGATCGCAAGCTGATGCCTTTGTGGCGCTGCGCCACACCGGCAGCGCCTATGCAATCTTGCCCGATGCCCGGCAATTCTTGCAGTTGGCCCCCGTCCATTTGGTGGCATCGATCAGTCCAAGCTATGGCCGGGCCCCGGATGCGCAGATCGCTGCGAACAGATCAGCATGACCGCGCCTGCGGACGATGTAGATCGGATCATGCAGATCATGGCCGATGCCTTCGAACCACATTTTGGTGAAGCCTGGACCCGGCGACAAGTGGAAGATGCTTTGCTGACCGGGCTGTGCCACTATCGCGTATTGCGCCAGGCCAATACCGGGTCCGAGAGTGTTATTGCACCCGCCGGTTTCTATCTTTCGCGGCATGTTGCAGGCGAGGAAGAACTGCTGCTGATTGCAGTCAACCCGGCGAATCGGCGTGCCGGGATTGGCACCGCGTTGCTGCAATGCTTTCGCGACGACGCCGAAAAACGCAACGCCACACGACTTTTGCTGGAAATGCGCGAGGGCAACCCCGCCGAGCATTTATACTTGAAACTGGGATTTTTACCTACCGGAAGACGATCTAATTACTACCAGAATGGATTAGGTTCTAGGTTGGATGCTATCACATTTTCTTGTGATCTACAGATTGATGATGTTACTATTTGATCACTGCTGCAAAGCCTTTAACCATTTTCGTTACTGACATTGATTAAAATAGCTTGTGCAGCATAAATCTGGGGATTACGGGACCGAAGTCTGCATCGTGAACAACGCGGTCAGGACAACCTGTGGTATGTAACAATTGTCACAACCTTGAAGAGGGACACTACATATGGAAAATAGTCAGATCGATATGAGCGAAATGCTCATCACGCTGACCTCAGACATCGTTGCTGCACACGTCAGCAACAACAATGTCGGGGTTGAAGATATGCCAACTTTGATTTCAAACACCTACAACGCCTTGGCTGCACTCGGCCAAGTCGTTGCTGAACCGGAAAAGGCGCTGGAACCAGCGGTTTCAATCCGTGCTTCGATCAAGCAAGACTACATCGTCTGCTTGGAAGATGGCAAGAAGCTGAAGATGCTGAAACGCCACCTGATGACGCACTACAACCTGACACCGGATCAGTACCGTGCGCGCTGGGGCCTGGCTGCCGACTACCCGATGGTAGCCCCCAGCTATGCTGAAAAGCGCCGCGAACTCGCCAAGAAGATCGGCCTTGGCCGCAAGCCTGGCGTGAAGCGCGGCCGCAAGGCGAAAGCTGCCTGATCCTGACGGAACGCTGCGGAATGCGACCCCGCAGCGGCTCCTCTGGATAACGGTGCGATTGCTGTTGAAGATTCGCCCCGCCGGCTTCATATCCGGCGGGGCGATCTTGTATTCAGTTGGCGGACATTCACGTGCACAATGCGATAGACATCGAAGCACTCTGCGCCGAACGCGGGCTGCGCATCACCGACCAGCGCCGGGTCATCGCCCGCGTTCTGTCCGAAGCCGATGATCACCCAGACGTCGAAAGCCTGCATGAACGTGCGGTGGCGGTCGATCCGCGCATCTCGATTGCCACGGTCTATCGCACGGTGCGGCTGTTCGAAGAGGCCGGGATTCTTGACAAGCATGACTTCGGCGATGGCCGCGCACGCTATGAAGCCGCGCCCGAAGCGCATCACGATCACCTGATTGATGTTGAAACGGGCCGCGTGATCGAATTTGTCGATCCTGAACTTGAAGCCTTGCAGCGAGTCATCGCGGAAAAGCTGGGCTACCGCCTGGTCGATCACCGCATGGAACTGTTTGGCGTGCGCCTGGACCGCAAGGAATAGCCCGTGGCGGTCGCGCTGAACCGGGCCCGCCGCTTTTCGCTGCTTGGCTGGTTGCGCGTTACCAGCCGCATCACACTGTTGGTGCTGTGGCTGCTGCTGTGCATCCCGGCATTTTATGTGATCCGCCTATCCCCGATCCGCAACCTGGTGCCGCGCTGGTTCCTTGGCGGCGTTGCGATGATCGCCGGGGTGCGGGTGCGGACAAGCGGCTATAAGGCCCAGCGCGGGGCGTTCCAGCTTGCCAACCATGTCAGCTGGATCGACGTTCCGGCCCTCGCCGCCACTACCGGTAGCGCCTTTGTCGGTCACGATGGTCTCGCC
Source organism: Novosphingobium sp. (assembly GCA_031415355.1). Taxonomy (GTDB): domain Bacteria; phylum Pseudomonadota; class Alphaproteobacteria; order Sphingomonadales; family Sphingomonadaceae; genus Novosphingobium. Next base: position 2,312 of record JANORN010000094.1, read on the forward strand.
TCGATGCCCTTGCTCAAGTGGCTTTGCGCCATGAACGATACCGTGTTCGTGGCGCGGCATGACCGCGCCAGCGTGCACGGCCAGATCGAGCAGGTTCGCACCGCGCTGCGCGATACCGGCACGCTGACGATCTTTCCCGAAGGCACCACCAGCGACGGCACCCGCCTGCTGCCATTCAAATCATCGCTGCTGTCCGCATTGGAACCGGTTCCCGCCGGGATCGCGGTCCAGCCAGTCCTGCTCGACTATGGTCCAGAGGCCGCCGATATTGCCTGGATCGGCGAGGAGCCGGGGATCGACAATTTCCTGCGCATCCTCGCGCGGCGGCGACCGGTTGATGTAACGATACATTTTCTGCCGGAATTGACCGGCGAGACAATTGTTCACCGCAAAGCGATGGCCGCAGCCGGGCGCGACGCGATACTTCAGGCGATGCACGCTTAACACTTCAACTTTGTCGCCAACTGGCCTAACGGGCGCGTTGCCATGCGCCCTTCACCGCCCCCCCGGACCTACCGCGTCAAAAGCTTCGGCTGCCAGATGAACGTCTATGACGGCGAACGCATGGCCGAATTGCTGGCGGCGCAAGGGATTGCCCCCGCGCCCGAGGGGCAGGACGCCGATCTGGTGGTGCTCAACACGTGCCACATCCGCGAGCGGGCCGTCGAAAAGGTCTATTCGGACATTGGCCGTCTGCGCCGCGAGGATGGCACCGCCCCGCTGATCGCAGTGGCCGGTTGCGTTGCGCAGGCCGAGGGCGAGGAGATCATCGCGCGTGCGCCATCGGTGTCGATGGTGGTCGGTCCGCAGGCCTATCACCGCTTGCCCGCGATGATCGCCGAAGCCGTCGCCGGCCGCCGCGCGGTCGATACTGACATGCCGGCCGAAACGAAATTCGACGCCCTGCCCGCCCGGCGCAAAGTTGGTGCCAGTGCGTTTCTGACCGTGCAGGAAGGGTGCGACAAGTTCTGCACCTATTGCGTGGTTCCCTATACGCGCGGCGCGGAAATATCACGGCCCTTCAACGATCTGATTGCCGAAGCTGAGCGGCTGGTTGAAGCGGGCGCAAAAGAGCTCACCCTGCTGGGCCAGAACGTCAACGCCTGGCGGGACAGAGATGGTCGCGGGCTGGACAAACTCGCCGAAGCGCTCGCCGCGATGCCCGGCCTCGCCCGGATCCGCTACACCACCAGCCATCCGGGCGACATGACCGACGGCCTGATCGCGGCGCACCGCGACAACCCGAAGCTGATGCCGTTCCTGCATCTGCCGGTGCAGTCGGGCAGCGACCGCGTGCTGAAAGCCATGAACCGCAACCACACGGTGGCCAGCTATCTGGCGATCCTGGACAAGGTTCGCGCGGTCCGGCCCGATATCGCAATATCGGGCGATTTCATCGTCGGGTTCCCCGGCGAGACCAATGCTGAATTCGAAGACACCCTGCGGCTGGTCGAACAGGTTGGCTATGCGCTGTGCTTCAGCTTCAAATACTCGCCCCGCCCCGGCACCCCGGCGGCAACCATGGCGGATCAGATCGCGCCGGACGTGATGGATGAGCGCTTGCAACGCTTGCAGGCGGCGCTGAATGCCACGCAATTAGCGTTCAACCGCGCATCGGTGGGCAAACGCTGCACCGTGCTGGTGGAACGGAACGGCAAGCTGCCCGGCCAATGGCTGGGCAAGTCACCGTGGCTGCAATCGGTCCACTTCTTCGGTGACGCGGCAATTGGTGATCTGGTTGAGGTGGAGCTGATCGACGCCGGTGCCAATTCGCTCAGCGCGCGAATTGTCTAGAGCGGCGTGCGGTATTCTGACCAGACCCGCTCATGCTGAGCCTGTCGAAGCACCCGCCTGTTACGGCACGGTAGCGTTTGCGCGATGGTCCTTCGACAGGCTCAGGATGAGCGGGAATTTAACGAGGTGATTCAGATTTTGTGATTCATGCTCTAGCTCCCCGCCCCGGCCGGATTGCTCCGACCGGGGCCGAAGGTCACACTGCTTAGTAGAAGAAGCGGCTGTACACGCGCAGCACGCGGCCGGTGCGCGCATTGATCAACAGCACATCGTTGCCGTACCGCACATAGCGGGTTCCAACGTTGGTGCGCGGCAAGCGGTACCGGCTGGGGTTGTTGACCCAGTAGCGGTTGGTCGTGAACGCGCGGTTGAGGTTGGCCCCGGCGCGGACCGAGCGGTAGGTATAGCCGCGCGGCGCGGTATAGCGGCCCTGGCGATAGACGCTTTGATTCCGCTTGCGATATTCGCGCCAATCTTCGCGGTATTCGCGCTGGTCCTCGCGCAGTTCCTGGCGGTCTTCGCGGGCTTCCTGACGGTCGCCCCGGCGCAGATCGCGCTGCACTTCGGCGCGGTCTTCGCGGATTTCCTCGCGGCCGCGTTCCAATTCACGGGTCTGTGCCGTTGCCGTGATTGGCATCAGCACACTGGCGGCCAGCGCGGCTAAAATCAGCTTTCGCATCGGGTGTCTCCTGTGTGAAGGTCGCGGCCCGGCTGGGCGGCGACACAAGGCAGGTTTGCCTCCACAGCGCTGAACGCGCGGGGAATGGAAAGTTCACCGCACCGCCACCATTGTCGCGCCCTGTCGCAGCCTGCACACGACGAACCGATTTTTCCGGCATTTTTCGCCGCAGAAGCAGCCGCGCTTGCTTGCACTCATCCCGGCACAGCCTATGTTGTAAGGGCGGCCGCCACTGGCCGCAGCGAAAGGAGCGCCTCCACAGCCCTTATGGCCCGCAAACCCGCCCGCGCCTATCATGAGGCGCCCACCCGTTCCGTGCCTAGCCGTGCTCGCGCGGAGCTAGAGTTCGAAGAAGCGACCATGCTTGGGCCGCTGTTCGGGCAGTTTGACGCCAATCTGGTGCAGATCGAGAACCGCCTGGGGGTGTACATCGCCGCACGCGGCAACCGGGTGCAGATCGAAGGGCCCGAGGACAACGTCGCCCGCGCCCGCGACGTGCTGAAAGGACTGCACCAGCGCCTGACGCAAGGACAAGACATTGACGCAGGCGCGGTCGAATCGATGATCGCGATGTCCGCCGAACCAACGCTGGAAGGGATCATCAGCGGGGGCGGGGAAACGCCGCCGATCATGATCCGCACCCGCAAGAAAACCATCGTCCCGCGCTCCGCCGCGCAGATTGAGTACATGCGCGCGCTGGCCAGCCACGACATGATCTTTGC
>JANORN010000095.1:0-3902 GCA_031415355.1 Novosphingobium sp.
GGCAATGATTGGCGCGGCGCTGATGCTGACCGGTGCATGGAAAGGCGAGGGCGTGTTCAACATCGAACAGCTCGATCCCGATCCGTTCATGGCCATGCTGAACGAGCAGGGACTGCCGTGGCAGGTCAAGGAACTGGCCGGGCCGGTGGGGTTTTGAGTACTGAGGAGGGTCGTCATGCTACTGTTGCTAGCATTCTTCATCGCCGGATTTTTCGTGAATCCTTGGCCAATTGGGGTTGTAATCGCAATTTCGTTGAGTGCGATTCTCACGTTCAGCATTAGAAATAGATATATAGGAACCCGAAAACGAGCGGGAGTGGCAGCGTATTCAAAGGTGATGCTATCTGCGTTCGTTGGCAGCTCGGCTACATTTGTTGGAGCAATGTACCTAGCCTTTTTCATCGGCAAGTTGTTGGGATTAGATTTGTAGTGGAAACCAGAGCCAGCGACCCTGGCGCTTTCGCCCAGTTTGACCTTGGATATAGTAAAGTAGAAGGTTTCACGCAGAGACGCAGAGACGCAGAGACGCAGAGACGCAGAGACGCAGAGACGCAGAGACGCAGAGACGCAGAGACGCAGAGACGCGGAGATAGCAGAGATCGCTGAGGAATTTGGAGAATGCTGATTGACGAAATCACGGCAATTGTGATCGATGAGGCGATTGGCATTCATCGGGAGCTTGGTCCGGGGCTTTTTGAAACGGTATATGAAACCGTCCTCGCTGGCCGCCTTGAACTGAGGGGGCTAAAGGCCATCCGGCAAGTTCCCGTTCCGCTGGAATTTGACGGGAAATTTTTTGAAGTGGCTTTCAGGATCGATATTCTTGTTGAGGACCAGCTGATTTTGGAAATCAAGGCGGTGGACCAATTGAGCAAGGCGCATGCTCGGCAGCTACTCACATATTTGCGATGGCAAAAGCAGCCCGTCGGGCTGCTTCTAAATTTCTCCGCAGCCACAATGAAAGATGGCATTCGGAGAATGGTCAATGACTACAAGCCCGGCTGACTCTCTGCGTCTCTGCTCCCTCCGCGTCTCTGCGTGAACCAATTGGACTGACTAATCATGGAAACCAAAGCCGGAGACCCGGGCGCATTCGCCCAGTTTGACCTCAGCCGGGTCGATAGCCCTGCGTTTGTGGTGGACGCCGCTAAATTGCGGGCCAACCTGGCGATTCTCGCCGATGTCCGCGACCGGGCGGGGATCAAGGTGCTCGCCGCGCTCAAGGCGTTTTCGATGTGGTCGGTCGCGCCGATCATTGGCGAGTATCTTGACGGGGTCTGCACCTCGGGCCTGTGGGAAGCACGGCTGGCGGGGGAGTTTTACGACGGCGAGATCGCGACCTATTGCGCGGCCTACAAGCCCGACGATCTCGACGAAATCCTGCGCCTGTCGGACCACGTGATCTTTAATTCGCCGCAGCAGATCATGCGCTGTTCGGCAATTATTGACGCCGCGCGCAGCCGGGGTGAGAGCTTCGATATCGGCTTGCGGATCAATCCGCTGCACCCCGAAGGCGAAGTGCCGCGCTATGATCCGTGCGCCCCGCATTCGCGGCTGGGTTTTCCGATTGATCAGCTGACCGAAGAACACATGGCCTTGGTCGATGGCCTGCACATGCACACGTTGTGCGAGCAAGATCTGGAGCCGCTGCGGCGGACCTGGGACGTGGCGTTTGACTATCTGGAGCCGTTCTTTGGCCAGTTCAAATGGCTCAATCTGGGCGGCGGGCACCACATCACCCGCGCCGATTACCAGCGCGATGAATTGGTCGAGTTCCTGCGCGATCTGAAAGAGGATACCCAGGCCGAGGTCTACTTGGAACCCGGCGAGGCAGTGGCGCTCGATGCCGGGATCTTGGTCGGCACGGTGCTGGATACCAGCTGGAATGCGATGCCGCTGGCGATCACCGATGTGTCCGCCACCTGCCACATGCCCGACGTGATTGAAGCGCCGTACCGCCCGGCGATGCTGGGTGAATTGCCGCTTGATCCCGAAGCGGGCGCGGATGACGCCGTACGGCTGGGCGGGCCGTCCTGCCTGGCCGGAGACGTCATCGGCGATTACCGTTTTGACGGCCCGGTCGATCCCGGACGGCGCTTTGCCTTTCTGGATCAGGCGCACTATTCGATGGTCAAGACCACCACTTTCAACGGCGTGCCGCTGCCCTCGATCTGGCTGTGGGACAGCGAGACTGACGCGCTGGAATGCATCAAGCAATTTGGGTACGAGGACTTCCGTGCCCGGTTGAGTTAGGCCGGATCGCGAAACGTCGCCCGCGCGCGCTCGTTCAGCGTGTTGGCCAGGTCCGCCAGCGATCCGAACTGCGCAATCGTCCGCTCCAGCAGTACGCGGTCATCGCCCGCGTCCAGCGAGCCGCTTTCAAACAGGTCGCCGGTCTTGATCGCCAGCAGCAGATCGCCCTGGTGGAACAACGCGCGCACGTCCTGCCCGGCAAAGGCGGTTTCCACCGCGACGATCCGCTCCATATATTCGGGGTGGACGATATAGCGCGCCTCGACCTGATCGCTGGACCAAACGGTGAAGCGGTCTTCAAAGCGCGGGTCGGTCAAGTCGATCCGCGCCAGCGCCACATCGCCGATGGTGGCCTGGTCTTTTTCCGCCCCGATCAGGAACTTGCGGCGCTGTCCGTGGGGCTCGATCAGCGTGGTGGAGAGGAACCGGCGGTTGAACCCGATCGACAGGATACTGCCTTCGAACACCGTCACCGTAGTCCGGTTCTTGCCCGATCCGCGCTCTTCGGTCAGCCGCGCCTCGTGCAGAGTGAATGGCTGGCCCGCGACCACCCCCCACCACAGGTCCTGGAACGAGGAATTATCGTATGACGGCACCATGCCGAACTGCTTGGCCCATTCAAAGGTGTGGCCCGGTTCGCAAGTAACGCTGTATTCCAGCCCCAATGCCGAGGCGATCGCCCCGTTGATCCCGCCCTTCAGCTTGTTCAGCAGCGGGCGTTTTAGCAGCTCGGTCAGCCCCAGCCCGCCTAGCCCGGCGAAAAAGCTGAGTTGCAACGCCGTGACGAAATTACCCCGCGTGAACAGCAGCACCACCGCCGCCACGGCGACCGCGCCAATAATGGCCAGCAACCGGAACCGCGCAACCTTGGCCTTCACCGCCGCACGTTCCGCGTTCTGGTCCGACAGCCACTGGCCCAGCGGCCCGGCCATCAACGCATCCGCATCGGGGCGTTCAACCATGATCATGCTTGCCACTCCCCCGCAGCGTGGTAGCCAAGGCGGGATGGGAGCCAAGGCCGACGCCGCCTTGTTGCAGGTAGGAGAGCGAGATGGAAGTCGTGATCGTTTTGGCCGTACTCGTGCTGATTGCACTGGTCGTTGTGGGGATTTACAACCGGCTGGTCGGCCTGCGCCAGAACGTGCGGCAGGCGCTGGGGGATATCGATGCGCAGCTGCGCCAGCGGCACGATCTGGTGCCCAATCTGGTCGCCACGGTGAAGGGCTATGCCACCCACGAACAAGCCACGCTGGATGCGGTGATCACGGCGCGCAATCATGCTGCGGGCGGCTCCACGCCTGAGGCCGAGGCGGCCTTGACCAAGGCGCTGACCGGGTTGCTGGCGCTGGGCGAGGCCTATCCCGACCTCAAGGCCAGCGCGAATTTCCAGTCGCTGCAAGGCGAACTGGCTGACGTGGAAGACAAGCTCGCAGCGGCGCGCCGCTCGCTCAATGCCGCCACCGCGAATTACAACACGGCGCGCGAAAGCTTCCCCGCGGTTCTGTTCGCCAACATGTTCGGGTTTCAGGCGGCTGACTTTCATCAACTGGCAGCCGATGAGCGTGCGACCGTGGGCGCGGTGCCAACGGTGCAGTTTTGATGGACGGGCCACTCTTGGACGCGCAGACCAGCGATCCCGCCGCAATGGG
>JANORN010000096.1:0-4686 GCA_031415355.1 Novosphingobium sp.
ATGCAGCATTGCTGGCCTTGCTGTTGCAGGAACGCGGGCTGGGCGGGCGCGGGGATGACTTGGCTGCAAGGCTGGAGCGGTTGCGAGCTGACCGTTCGCCCCGCGCCGAAGCATCGCGGCGTCTCGCGCAAGGCTGGGCCAAGCGCGCACGCGATCTGGCCGGCGCGAACGGGCAGGGGGGCGAGCCGCCGCTCGGCATTCTGCTGGCCGAAGCGTACCCCGATAACATCGCCCGCCGCCGCGATGCCTCGGGCGAAGTGTGGTTGACGGCGGGTGGCCGGGGGCTGCGATTGGACGCCGCATCGCCGCTCGCCCGCGCCGAATGGCTGGCGGTGGGCGAGGCGCAAGGCGAGGCCAAAGGCGCGCGGATCACCGGAGCCATCGCGCTGGAGCTGGCCGGTGTGCAACACTGGCTGCAACACCGGATCACCCGGCGCAGTACCCTGCGCTGGATCGAGGCGGACAGCCGGGTGGAAGCACTGCTGGAAACGCGGCTGGGGGTGGTGCTGATAGCGCAAGGGCCAGATCCTGCACCGGATGGGGCGGTCGTGACGGCGTTCCTGTTAGGCAAAGTTCAGTCCGCCGGGTTACAACTGTTGCCCTGGTCCAGCGCCAGTCTCGCCTTGCTGCGCCGCGCGCGGTTTGCCGGGATTGCGGCCCTGGATGAAGCGGCGCTGCTGGCTGACCTGCCCGACTGGCTGGGACCGCTGTTGACGCGGCGGCTTGATCAGCTGGACCCCGCCAAGCTGCATGACGCTCTGCGCGCGCGGCTGGATTATGCGGCCGGGCAGGCGCTGGACCGACTGGCCCCGCCGCAATTTGTCAGCCCGGCGGGCACGCATCATGCGATTGATTATGACGATCCAGGCGGGCCTTCGGTTGAACTGCGCGTGCAGGCTCTGTTCGGGCTGGACCGGCATCCGACCTACGGACAACCGCCGCAGCCATTGTTGCTCAAGCTGACCTCGCCCGGCGGCAAGCCGGTGCAGACCACGCGTGACCTTCCCGGGTTCTGGCGCGGATCGTGGCAAGATGTGCAGCGCGATATGAAGGGGCGCTATCCCCGGCACCGCTGGCCCGACCAACCGTGGCTTGAACTGCCCAGCCTGAAGACCAAGAACGCGTTCAATCGCACTTGATTTGCGGCGCGTTTGGCGACAGGGCAGCAGAATGCCAGCACGGATCTTTCAGCGCCCGAAGAACGCGATGCAATCGGGCCGGGCCCGCAGTGACGATTGGGTGCTCGAATTCGCCCCCAGCGAAGCCCGCCGCCCCGATCCGCTGATGGGCTGGGCCGGGTCTGGCGATACGCAGGTGCAGGTTGTCCTGACCTTTGCGGCGCAGGCAGAGGCACAAGCCTATGCCGATAAATATGGCATCGCCGCAACAGTCCACAGCGTGCCACCGCGCCGCCTGAAATTGCAGGCCTATGCGGATAATTTTCGCTGATCGCGCGCATTGATTTGCGGGGCGGCGCATCGCGGCCTTGCACAATCCAGCGCTGCTGGGCATAGGGCCAGCCGGGAGTCGGGTGGACGTTTGCGTTCGCCAACTTGGTCAGATCCGGAAGGAAGCAGCCACAACGGATTGCGGCGGGTCGCCCGGCTCCTTTTTCCTTTAGAGCAGACTTGCAAAACCTGACTCACTTCACTCAGTTTCCGCTCATCCTGAGCCTGTCGAAGGACCATCGGTCGAACGCTATCCTGCCGTAACAGGCGGGTGCTTCGACAAGCTCAGCATGAGCGGGTTTGGTTCACATATATCGTACGATGCCCTAGCGTTTCATAAACGGCAGCTTGAGCTGCGCCGCCAGCTTGGCCGCGTCAGCATCGTAGGCGTCACCGAGGCCAAAGCGTGCGACGCTATGTTCGCTGCGACACCTTGTGCCGAACAGACGGTCCCAGATCGTCAGCACATCGCCGTAATTGCTGTCGGTTTCGGGCTGCCATGCCGAATGGTGCCTGCGATGAAAATCAGGGGTGACGAAGACCACGGCGATTGCCCGAAGCACTGTTCCACCAGGCCGGATTGCAGCGTGGCCGAACGCCATCGTGATCAGTCTGAAAAATCCGTGGAGCAATACACCCAGCGGATCGAGCCCTAGCAGCGCGATCCCGGCCAATTGGAAGGCTGCAGTAACCGGCATGGCCAGCGGGTGCGACCGGAACAGGGTCGTCAGATCGATATCATTGTCTGCGTGGTGAATGCGGTGCAGCCGCCACAGCGGGGGCCACTGATGCGCTATCCGGTGAGTGGCATAGCCCAGCAAATCCGCGAGCACGAAACTGATCGCGACCGCCAGGAACGCGGGCATCGCCCAGAGGTTTAACAACCCCCAACCGCGCGCATCAATCAGGGCGGCCAGACTGACATTGGCCAGCAGTGGCAGCAGGTCGAACACCAACACCATGACGCCGAGCGCAAGATTGACGCGCCAGCGCGGTTCAGCCGGGACGGCGGATCGCTCTGCGGGCACCGCCAGCTCGGCCACGGCTGCGGTAAACAACACGCTCCAGTATATGGCAAAACCGGAAAAGCCGCTGGTCAGCCAAAGGATTACAGTTTGCCACATATTATCTGACTTGGCTTCCCGATCGCACTGCATCTGGTCTGCCCCCGGCGGCTGCCATGCGGACCCAAACTCTGCGCTTGATACACCCGCTATGCCGCGATACAACTTGCCTCGCAACTAGGGACAGGAACGAAAATGCGTTATCTTGAATATGGAATTGTCGGTTCGATCTGTGCGCTTTCGGTAGTATCCCCGGCTGTGGCGGGCATCATCCCAGTTGGCGTGCCAGCACCGGTTATCGGCCTCGGCATTCCTGCGCTGGCGCTGTTCGGGCTGGCGTACAAACGGCTGCGTAACCGCACCAAGGATTGATGACATTCCGCCTGACAACAGCCTGCCGCGCGGCAGGCTGTTTGCTTTTGTATACCTGCTGCTGACCGCCAATGCGCTGCCGACCTTTTTGGGTACGGCGGTGCAAGCGCATGGCCTGGCGGGAGCCGCATTAAACCTGTTCGACGTCAGCGTAATTGTGTGGCTGGCAATCGCGGGCGGACTGGCGCTGGTTTGGGGTGACCAGACGGCGGGCGAGCCTCGGCGCGCGGACTGGCTGGTGGCCGCAGGCGCAGGGCTGGTCGCGCTGTTTCCAGCCCCCCCGGCCAGCGCTGCGGTAGTACCGCTGGTGGCACTGTGGGCGTGGTCTACATCCCAGCCGGGTTCGGCCTTCCGGCGCGGGGCGGCGGTGTTTCTCAGCCTGTCCGCGTTCCTGTTCTGGGGGCGCGTTGCCTTGGCCGCAGGATCAAACGTTTTGCTGGCCGCTGATGCGCAATTCGTCGGACTGATTTCCGGCATGGCGGTTGATGGCAACCGCGTGGAATTCGTCGACGGGCGCGGTTTTGTAATCGCGCCGGGCTGTTCGTCCTTGCACGGGATATCGCTCGCGCTGATCCTGTGGACGCTGGCGGTGATGTGGTTCAACGTCAAAATCACCCGGCAATTGCGGGTCACGCTGGCGCTGGCCATCGGCGTCACGATCGTGATCAACGCGTTGCGGCTGACGGCGATTGCGTGGTACCCGCAGGACTTCGATTACTGGCACGTCGGAACCGGCGCAGCGTGGTTCGGCGGGATCGCCTTGTGTGCGATCCTGGCGGTGGTCTATCGCGGAATTGCGAAGGCCATGCCATGAGATGGGCTGTGGTCGCCGCTATCCTGCTGATGTTGTCGCTGGGGCTGAAGTTCAACAGTTACCATGCGGAGCCGCGCGAAGCGACCGGCGCAGCGCTGGATCAGGTCGCGGCTGCGCTGATGGCAGGGGGATATACGGCGCAGGCTGACCAGACCAAGTTGCAAGTGGTCGCGGTGAAACGTGCGTGCCGGATCGAGGTCAGACAGCTTGATCCACATGCAACTTTTCTGACGGATTTTCGGCAAAAGCTCGCCGGGGCCGGGCGGGTGCGGTTTGCTTGGCAAGGCCGATGGCACGCTAAGCTGCCACGCTTGCGGGCGCTGTTTCAATATTATCTGGTGCGCGAACAGGCCCGCCAAGGGTTCGCCACCAGCCGCGATCCAATTTGGATGGTGGCCGTTCCGCTGGGTTGCCCAGTGCCCCCTGCCGCAGCGATTGCAGCACCCGTCGCGCTGATCCCGGCGGCGCGATAGCCGGTGCCGCAAATCGCCTTCGACTTTCGCCAAGGCTTTCCCTAACTAGACCGATGGACGATTCCCCCGACAATTTTGGCGACGAACTGGACGCGGCCGGCAATGGCGCCAGCACCGCAGAGCTGGAAGCGGCGGGACAGGAATCGATGTTTGGTGCGCCGCCGCCTGTTGCGCCGACTACAGTGGCAGCAACAGAACCAGCCGCGCAGCCCTACCGCGTGCTCGCGCGCAAATATCGCCCGCAGACCTTTGCCACGCTGATCGGGCAAGATGCGATGGTGCAGACGCTGGGCAATGCGATCCGGCGGGATCGGCTCGCCCATGCCTTTCTGATGACCGGCGTGCGCGGAGTGGGCAAAACCAGTACCGCGCGACTGATCGCCAAGGCGCTGAATTGCATTGGTCCGGATGGGCAAGGCGGGCCGACCATCGACCCTTGCGGGCTGTGCGAGCCATGCGTCGCGATTGCCGAAGGCCGCCATATCGACGTGATCGAGATGGACGCGGCGAGCCAT
>JANORN010000097.1:0-18815 GCA_031415355.1 Novosphingobium sp.
GGGGGGCTACATCGGTGCAGCCGGGCTGACCCGCCCAGCGCTGACCGAGCCGGGCCGTCGCCAATTGGTCGGGCTGGAAGCAATCGCGGGCATGATCCCGGAAGGCGCGATGTTGATCGCGCATGATGGCGGTCCGGCTGAGGGCCATGTCACCGCTGCGGCGTTTCGCGTCGGCGAAGGCGGGGCAATTGCGCTGGGGCAACTGGCGGATGGCTTTGCGCGGGCTGGCGAGGAGCTGATCGCCACTTCGCCCACGCGGGGGCAGCACACTCGCGTTCGCGTCGTCGCTCCGCATTTCTATGACAGTGCCGGGGAGCGTTACCGTGATTGATGTGACGATCACCGCCCTGCCCGCCGCCCCGCTCCACGCGCTGGAGATCTGGAGCAATCCGGCTGAGGTCGCCAAGCGGTTTGAGGCCGCGACCGGTTTCGCGCTCCCGCCTATGGGCCGCTCGAACGGAACCGATGCCCTGCGCCTGATCCGGTTCGAGCCGACCGTCTGGCTGGTTGAGGGCGATGCCTTGGCGCTCCCCGCAGTCCTTGGCGAGGACGGTGCGGTAACCGCCATCGGCGGCGGCCTCGTTCGCGTCAGGCTGTCAGGTGGGGGCTGGCGCAGCCTGTTGATGGAAGGCGGAGTATTCGATGCTGAAACGCCGGCCTTCGCGCCCGGTTGCAGCGCCGCAACCATCGTCGATCAGGTAAATGTGCGGCTCCATGTGGTGAGCGCGGAAGTGTGCGACGCCTATGTCCCGCTAAGCTATGCGGCAGATATGATCCATTTCTGGAAAACCAGCGCCAAAACGCTGCCATAAGGTCTACTCAGCCGCCGCATGGCGTAATTCCATGCCCTGTGCGTGACGGCGCTGAAAGCCCTTCCACAGCGTAACCCCCGCCCCGCCCGGACTGTACGCACCCCACGGGGTTCCGAGTGGCGCGTTCCACACACCCTCCTGCGACTTGACCACCGGGACGTCGAGATAGGCCGAAAGCTCGGTTCGCCCGCGCAGATGCCACTCCAGAAACGCGGTAATGAAGTGCAGGTTGATCGCATTGATCCGATCTTGCCGCCAGATCGGATCTTCGAACCAGTCCAGATCCCACAGGCTCCCGCGCATCTCGGGTGGGGCCGGGTTCAGCGCCACCGAATGCCCTGCTTGCAGGTAGGTCAGCAGATAGCGGTTCGAGCGGACTGCCCCTCCAAATACGGCCAGCGCGCCTTGCTGGTAAGCAACCACTGGATCGGCATCGCCCTGAATCAGCAGCAGCGGTGCCGTGATCGCCGCCAGCCCTTCCGCCCCCCAGGCACTGCGCGGCGCACCGCCAGCGGGCGCGAGCGCGACAACCGCCTTGATCCCCGGGACGGCGAACTCAGCCGCAGCCACCCCGCCCCGCGCATGGCGTTTGAGCCAACCGCCGGGCACCAGCGCCATGTTCGGGCCGTTCGGATCAAGACTGGCCCCGCCCGCCGTCAAAACTCCGTAGCCGCCTTGTGAATAGCCGATCAGCGCGACATTGGCCGGATCGATTTGGTCCCCAAGCCGCACCCGCAGTTCTGCAACCACAAAGGCAATGTCGCTCGGCCGAGTGTAATTGGGCACCGCCCGCGCTTCAGCGGAGATGACGTAGGGGTTCGGGTCCTGATGATGGATTGCGGCGACTACATAGCCTTTGGACGCCAGATTCTCGGTCAGCCAAGTCATTGAGGCAGGCGCATTACTGTAACCGTGCGAGAGGATCACCAGCGGGCGGTGCTGGCCGCGCGGCGGCGCGCCGGGAACCGCCAGGCCGGGGACTGTAAAGCTTACCGCCGCACGCGGCGGCTCGCCCCAGAAGGCTGCGCGATAGGTGGCGGTGCGCGCGCCGCGCTTGGGCGCTGCCGGATACCACAGATCGACCTTCAGCTTGCGATCAGCCTTGGACAATGCCGGGTTTGCGCTGCTGAAGTCCGGCTGGTCTTTGTGGACCATTTGAACTGTCCGGAACCCGATCTTATCGGGACCAAGCGCGGCCAGCTCGGGAGCATCAATGCCAGGACTGCCCGGCGGTATTGCGCCGCTAGCCCCAACCGCCAAAAAGCCCGCTAACGCAGTCCAGATCAAACGTGCCATGTCAGTTGCTCCGCCAGCCAGGGATATTGCGCGATCAGCGGCGGAAAGGTGGTTTCGCGCAGTTCCCGCGCGCCAATCTTTGCCACCTGCGCGGGCAGTTCGCGCAATTCGTCCGACCGTGCAACCACTTGCACGCGTCGCGCAAACCGGCCACGCGACATCGGCTCCAGCCGGGTCTTGCGCAGCAATTCCGGCGCTGCTGACAGACAGATCGGCGACGTAATCGTCCAACCCAAGCCAGCCGCGACCATCGCGAGCTGCTGATGCGACGATTCCACTTCCGCCGCCTGCGGCAGGCCCAGCTTCATCCGCACAATCTGCTGTTCGATCTGCTGACCCATGCCGGTCAACTGCGAAAAGCGGATAAACGGCAGATCCGGGACTCCGCAGTCCAAGTCAAAACGCCCCTGAAAGCCGACGGGCAGGACGACGATGAAGCTTTCATCAAAGATCGGATGGACTTCCACATTGTCGCGGTGTTCAAGGTTGAAACTACCCGAAATCAGCATATCGATATCGCGCGCAAGAAACTCGCCTTGATGTTCAAGGCTGATCCCCGACCGTATCCGCCAGCGTTGCGCGCGCGCACCAAGGCCGGCCATGATCGGCACGGTCAGCTGATTGGCCAGGCTGAACGACATCGCCACCGTAATGCTGGCCAGCGGCAGGTTAGCCCCCTCGCGCACCTCGTCATAGGCATTGCGGGCCAGTGCAAGCAGCCGTTTGCCGCGCTCAAACAGCGATCGCCCGCTGATGGTCAATCCCAGCGGACGCATCGAGCGATCAAACAGCGGCGCACCAATGCCGGATTCTAGCTTGGCGATGGTTTGCGAAACGGCGGACTGGGTTACCTGCAACCGCCCCGCACACTGCGACATCCCGCCCAGCTCGACGGTCATCACGAACACTTCAAGCGCGTGAAGATCAAACTCCAGCGGAAGTTTCATAGTGCTGCAGCCCCCGATTGACTGGCCCCGACGGAGCCTTAGCATTATCGCAGCTAATGCTTACAGCGTCAGGCTGGTAATACAGTCATGCCTTTTTGGATTGGCCGATTTTCTGCTATTCGGCGCTTTGCGGTGCTGCCAAGCCAGCCCGGTGCAGCGCCAGCAGGCCGCGCAGCGTTCCCCAGCACATCAGCAACAGCACCAGCGCCAGTGGCAGGCCGGTGGCAATCGCACCGGCCTGAAGCGAGGTCAGCCCGCCGCTGAGCAGCAGCACCACGCCAATTCCGCCGACCGCCGCAAGCCAGATTGCTTTCTGCCGCAGCGGTGTATCGGTGCGGCCGCCGGCCGTCATCGTGTCGATCACCAAGGTTCCTGAGTCCCAGCCAGTCACGAAAAACACCAGGATCAAACATATCGCGACGAACGACGTGAGCTGCGCCAGCGGCAGCGTGCCTAGCAGTACGAACAGCTGGGTATCGAGCGAGGCTTCGGCCAGCTGAGGCGCGGTCCCGGCTGCGATCTGCGCGATGCTGGCATCACCGAAAATGGTCAGCCAGATAATCCCGAGCAAGCTGGGCGCGAGCATGGCTCCGGCGATGAATTCGCGCACCGTCCGGCCCAGTGAAATCCGCGCCATGAACATGCCGACAAACGGCGCCCAGCTGATCCACCAGGCCCAGTAATAAACCGACCAATCGTTGTAGAACCCGGTGTCCGTGCGGCCGACCGGGTTGGCGAGTGCAGGCAACAGCTTCAGATAATTTATGATGTTATGCGCAATATCGCCAAGCAATTGCAGCGTCGATCCGGTCGTCAACACGAACACCAACAACGCAAAGGCGACCCACAGATTGACCTCGCTCAAGATGCGGATGCCGCGATCAATCCCGCCGCGGATCGACAGGAAAGTGATCCCCGCCATGACCATGATCAGCGCGAAGATCATGCTGGGCGAGCTCGCGACACCAGATAGATAGCTAATCCCTGCCATCGCTTGCTGCGCGCCCAAGCCCAGCGAAGTGGCAAGGCCGAAGATCGTGGCCAAGACAGCCAGCACCTCGATGAAATCGCCCGTCCGTCCCCACACGGCCTTGCCAAACAACGGATAGAAGGCCGAACGCATCGACAGCGGCATATTGAAATCATAAGCGAAGACCGCAAAGGCCAAGCCAGTCACTGTGAAGATCGCCCACGGGTGAAGTGCCCAATCGAAAATCGTTGCGGCCATAGCGAGGCTGCGCGCCGCCGCCGCATCTCCTGCCGCTCCGCCCAATGGAGCGCCAGCGCTGCCAGTCATTGACGCTGTGAAATGAGTGACAGGTTCACCAACGCCATAGAAGACCAGGCCAATCCCCATGCCCGCACCAAACAGCATCGCAAACCATGAAAGGCGCGAATAATCTGGCGCCGCACCTTTGCCGCCGAGCCTGATCTTGCCCAACGGCGACAGCGCCACCACCACGCAAAACAACAGCAGAAGATTACCTGCCGTCATAAAAAACCAGTCAAACTGGGAAATAGCACCCGCCCGTAGATTGGAGAAAATGTCTGCTGATGTCTTGGGCGCTACCACACTGAAAATTATGACCGCGAGTGCGATCAACGCGGTCGGAAAAAACACTGCCGGATTGATCTGCATCCCAGCCCAGCTGCGGTTGGACCTGCCATAGGCCCCAAGATCAATTTCCTTTGTCCAGTTCGCCATGTTGTCCCCCCAGAGATCCGTGGCTGGCAGCCGTTGTCAGTGCTGTCCACAGCCATAATGCGAAACTGCGCCAGACTTCGATATGGAAACAATCGTCAGCCTGTCGGATCAGGATGATCTCGACTGTTTCATAAATTGTGCGGCTGGCCTTCCCGACGGAGAACAGTTCAAGATCTTGCGGGCAGCCAGACATGATCAGTTGCGCCGCTTGTGGACCTTCGACAATCACGCAGACGGAACGCTCGCTCACATCTGTTACCGCAATCGCAAGACCTTCTGACACCGGAATGGTCGTAGCGCCTGGCGCCCGGATCAACCATTCGTCGGGGCCAAGGCGGGCAATATTGCCGTCAGTCGCGCCGATTGTTTTGGGCACTTTGCTACCGAGCAATGTTTCCAGCGCCTGCCCCTGCCGCGCGCGCAGTGAATAGCGCGCCATTGGTGGGGCGAGGCTGATCGTTACACCCTCTGCAACGAACGGTATCGAGGGGACCGGCTCGGCACGGGTGAGCAAGTCAGACATGCAAGCGCGCTCCTTCCGGATCATAGAACACCATGTTGGTGACCTTCGCGGTCAGCATCTTGCCGGGCATCGGGATGAACAGCGTCTCGCCCAGCCTGCCTTGCCCGCCCGCAACCAGCGCCAGAGCGATTGAGCGTCCCAAGGTCTCGCTCCAATAGGACGAGGTAACATGGCCGATCATTTTCATCGGGATCGACTGCGCGGGATCGGCGACGATCTGTGCACCTTCCTCCAGCACTTCAGCGGGATCATCGGTCAGCAACCCGACCAGCTGCTTGCGCCCCGGTGCCACAATATCGGGCCGGGCGAGCGAGCGCTTGCCGACGAAATCGGATTTCTTCTTGCCCACCGCCCAATCAAGCCCGGCGTCGTAGGGCGTCACCGTGCCGTCGGTATCCTGTCCGACAATGATAAAGCCCTTTTCGGCGCGGAGCACGTGCATCGCCTCAGTGCCATAGGGCGTGATGCCGTGGGCCGCGCCAGCGGTCATCAGCCGTTCCCACAGCGCGCGGCCATAGGCGGTTGGCACATTGATTTCGAAGCCCAGTTCGCCGGTAAAGCTCACGCGGAACATGCGGGTCGGGATGCCGCAGATCGTCCCCTCGCGGATCGCCATGTGCGGGAAAGCTTCAGCGGAGAGATCAATGCCTGCAACCAATGGCTCCAGCAGTTTGCGCGCGTTCGGCCCTTGCAGCGCGATCACCGCATATTGCTCGGTCGTGCTGGTTAGCCAGACATTCAGGTCGGGCCATTCGGTCTGGAGATAATCCTCCATCATATTCAGCACACGGGCGGCACCGCCGGTTGTCGTCGTCAGGTGGAAACGGTCAGCGGTTAGCCGCGCCGACACGCCATCATCGGTGATGAAACCATCTTCCTTCAGCAGCAGCCCATAGCGGCACCGTCCCGGCTCAAGCGCCTTCCACGGATTAGTGTACATGCGGTTGAGGAGCTCAGCCGCATCCGGGCCGACGACCTCGATCTTGCCCAAAGTTGACGCGTCGAAAATCCCGACAGAGGAGCGCACTGCGACGCATTCACGGTTGACCGCTGCGTGCATATCCTCACCCTTTTGGGGGAAGTACCGCGCGCGCCGCCACTGGGCGACCAGTTCAAAAACAGCGCCATTTTCCTCTGCCCAGACGTCGATATTGGTTTTGCGAGTCGGCTGAAACAGCGCGCCTTTGGCATGCCCTGCCAGCGCACCGAAGGTTTGCGGGGTATACGGCGGGCGGAAGGTGGTGAGACCGATGTCGGTCACCGGTTTTGCCAAAGCCGATGAGGCTATTTGCAAGCCGTTGAGGTTCGACGTCTTGCCCTGGTCGGTGGCCATGCCGGTGGTAGTGTAGCGTTTGATATGTTCAATCGAGCGAAAGCCTTCGCGCACCGCGAGCTTGATGTCCTTTGCAGTCACATCATTCTGGAAGTCAACGAACGCCTTCAGGCGGGTCTGATCCAGTGGTGTCGGCAGCACATCGATGACTGCGCCATTGCCAAAGTCCCAGTCTCCCGAACATGCACCGACGCAACGGGCATTTTCGTTCGGTTGATCGGGCAGATAGGCACCTAGATCATCGCGCCATTGCAGCGTGCCTTTGCTGTGCGACCAGAGGTGCACGCTTGGCGTCCAGCCGCCCGCCATCAACAGCGCGTCGCAGGCGATTTTTCTGATGCCGGTGCCATCGTTGTGCGCAATCTCGATCGCCTTGACGCCGTGCCGGCCTGACACGCCAATTACGCTATGACCAAGCTTGATAGTAAGGCGAAGCTCCGTCGCCTGCTTCAGCAAGTCGGCAGCCACGGTATCGCGCACATCGATGATCGCCGCGATTCCAACGCCAGCCTTCGCGAGCGCAAACACATCATGCCAGCCGCTGTCATGCGACGCCATCATTGCGACCGAATGCCCGACCGCAACACCATACCGTAGCGCGAAGACTTTGGCGGCGGAGGACAGCATCACACCGGGCGTGTCATTGCCTGCAAACACCAATGGGCGCTCGATAGCCCCCTGTGCCAGCACAACCTCGCTCGCCCTGATCCGCCAGAGCTTTTCACGCGGGGCGTTGCCTGCATCGGCCAGATGATCGGTCAGGCGCTGGACCGCTCCCAGGAAGTTATCGTGGTAATATCCGAACGCCGTTGTGCGGGTCAGAATGGTCACATGGGGAGCTTCGGAAAGCGTCGTCAGGCTGCGTTGGAGCCAGGGCCAGAGCGACGGGTCGGCCAAAGTCCCGCCGCCTGCTTCGTCTTGCTCATCGATCAAGATGACGCGCTTGTTCGTGCCCGCTGCCTCCAGCGCAGCATCAATCCCCGCTGGTCCTGCGCCAACGATCAGCAGCTCGCAATGGGCATAAGTCGACGCATAGCTATCGGGATCTGCTTGTGTGGGCGCGCCCCCCAGCCCCGCCATCCGGCGGATAACGGGTTCGTAGAGCTTGTCCCAAAAGGAACGCGGCCACATGAAGGTCTTGTTGTAAAAGCCTGCCGGAAAGAACATCCCCAGCCGATCATTGATCGCGCCGAGATCGGTCTTAAGCGACGGCCAGCGGTTTTGGCTGGTCGCTTTCAGGCCTTCATGCAGTTCGACATTGGTCGCGCGCAGATTGGGCGTAAAGCGCCCTGGCCCGCGATTGACCGAGACGAGCGCGTTTGGTTCCTCGCTCCCCGCCGCCAGCAATCCACGCGGGCGGTGATATTTGAACGACCGGCCAAACAGCATCACGCCATTGGCCAACAAGGCAGACGCCAGGGTGTCGCCTGCAAACCCCGTATAGCTCTTGCCATCAAAGCTGAAGCGCACCGATTTGCTGCGATCTACCCGGCCACCAGCACGCAAACGATAGCCGCTCATTTGCGCGGCTCCCCGGCCTTGTAGGTGGTTTCAAACTTGTCCGTCACGGTATCGCGCACCGCGTTGAAAAACCGCCCGCAGCCATGCACATGCCGCCAGCGTTCATGGTGCCGCCCGCGCGGATTGGCGCGAATGAACAAGTAACGCTCCCACTCTGCATCGCTTTGACTCGATGGATCGGATGGACGGGCGATATGCGCTTCGCCGGCATAGGCAAATTCGATTTCGGCGCGCTGTTCGTCGCAATAGGGGCAGTGGATCAGGATCATCAGTGCGCCACCGCTGCGGCTGCGGCTTCATCGATCAGTCGGCCATTGCGGAACCGTTCAAGATTATAGGGTGCGTTGATCCAGTGCGGTTCGTCTTTCGCCATGGTGTAAGCCAGCAAATCCCCGGCTCCCGGTGTTGCCTTGAACCCACCCGTGCCCCAGCCGCAATTGACGTAAAGCCCTTTCACCGGGGTTTTGCCGAGAATTGGCGAACGATCCGGCGTCACATCGACAATCCCGCCCCAACTGCGCAGCATCCGCATCCGGCGATAAATCGGGAAAATCTCGCAGATCGCAGCGAGTGTATGCTCGACAATGTGGAGCGCGCCGCGTTGTGAGTAGCTGACATATTGGTCCGTGCCTGCACCAATCACCAACTCGCCCTTGTCCGATTGGCTCAGATAGGCGTGGACAGTGTTTGACATGACGACACATGGAAACGTCGGCTTTACGGGTTCGGACACCAGCGCTTGCAGCGGATAACTCTCCAGCGGAAAATCAAGCCCCGCCATCTGCATGATAACGGATGAGTTGCCCGCCGCTGATACGCCGACGCGTTTGCTCGCAATATAGCCCCGCGTTGTCTCAACTCCTTCGATTGCGCCGTTCGCACCGCGCCGAATGCCTGTAACTGCGCAATTCTGGACTATATCAACGCCCAGCGCCGCCGCCGCGCGGGCATAGCCCCACGCCACTGAGTCATGTCGAGCTGTCCCCCCGCGCCGTTGCAATGCGGCCCCCAGCACCGGATGGCGGGCGTCCGGTGAGATGCTAAGCGGTGGGCAATAGGCCTTGGCCTGCTCCGGAGTCAGCCATTCATTATCCACGCCGTTCAGCCGGTTGGCGTGGATGTGGCGTTGCAGGCTCTGCACATCATGCACATTGTGCGCGAGCATCATCACCCCGCGTTTCGAATACATGACGTTGTAGTTCAGCTCCTGGCTTAGCCCGTCCCACAGCTTCACCGCATGATCGTAAAGATGCGCGCTTTCATCATAGAGATAGTTGGAACGGATGATCGTGGTGTTCCGCCCGGTATTGCCGCCGCCGATCCAGCCTTTTTCCAGCACCGCAACGTTGGTGATCCCGTATTTCTTGGCGAGGTAATAGGCTGCACCCAGACCATGCCCACCACCGCCGATGATGATCGCGTCATAGACCGGTTTGGGCGCGGCATCGGGCCATTGTTCGGGCCAATCCTGATGTCCGCCTAGGGCTTTGGCGAATAGGCTGAAAGCACTGAAGCGGGTCATGCCAATTGACCCGAAATTGCAGCCTTTGCTGCGGCAACATAGAAATCCTTGAAATCCTCGACCAACTTTTCTTCCACAGCATAGGGGCCTTGGGCGTAGCCGTCATTGGTAATACCGCGATGATTGATGGCGGAAAAATGCCCGTCCTGCTCATTGGTCTTGCGCCACAGCGAGGCGAGATGATCGGGATCATAATCGACGCCTTCAACGGCATCCTCATGCACCAACCAGCTCGTCCGCAGCAATGTCTTGTCAGCCGCAATCGGGGTGAGCGAAAATGTCACGACATGGTCGCAACAAAAATGGTGCCAGCTATTGGGCTGCGTCCAGATCGACAGGCTTGATGGTTCCGGTGCGGCAAATGGACCTATCAGCTTCTGACAAGCAAGCTTGCCATCGATGGATTGGGTAACCGCTCCATTGGCGAGTGCCAGTCGCGCAATCCGGTGCCACCAGCCATCTGGAAACTCGACTAAATCATGGTCGATTCCGAGTGCTTTCCACTCGTCATGTTTGGCCGCATCATCCGGCGCGTCTTTGCCAAAGCCAGTGGTCCCCAGTACGCTGATCAGTTGAGGATGGCCAACATCGCAGTGGTAGCATTCGCGATTATTCTCCATCACCAGTTTCCAGTTGGCGTCTTCGATGTAATCATCCTGTACCGCGACTTTAAGCTTTTCCAGGCCATAGACCGCAATCTGCCCGGCGATATCGGACTTCACCCGATCAATCGGCGGCGGATTGTCGGCCAAGCAGATGAAGATCAGCCCGCCAACATTTTCCAGCGCAACTGGGGCAAGGCCATGCTCAGCCTTGTCAAAATCCTCCGCCATGCTGCGCGCAGCGAGCAGTTTGCCGTCAAGGCCATAAGTCCATTGGTGATAGGGGCACATCAGGCGCGCCGCCCGGCCCTTTTGATCTAGGCAAATCCGCGCGCCCCGGTGGCGGCAGCTGTTCCAGAAAGCCCGCACCTCATTGCCGCGCCCGCGCACAATGATGATCGAGTTATGCGCAAGCTCGAACACGAAATAGTCGCCGGGGTTTTTCACATGCGCAACGGTGCAAGCATAGAGCCAGACCGATTTCAGCATCACTTGCGTGTCAAATTCGAACGCCGCTTGGCTTACGTAAAGTTCGCGCGGCAGGGTGTGGCCTCTGCGATCATTTGCAAGCAAACCTGCGATGGATTTAAAGCGCGCCATGCTTAGCTCTTCAGCGCCAGATTATCAGGATCGAACGGTGAATCCGCGATGATCGTTGCCTTATGGCGCGTGCCCAGAATCGCAATCTCAAACTGAGCGCCAATGATCGCCAGATCAGGCTGGATCATCGCCAGCGCCAGCGACTTGCCAACCCGCCAGCCATAGCCGCCCGACGTTGCGCGTCCGACAATTTCGTCGCCCAGATAGATCGGCTCAGACCCACGCGCATCGGCATCGATGACGCCGTGCACTTCGAGTGTCACCAAGGCGTTGGCACAGCCCTTTTCCCGCCACGCGAGCAAAGCGTCGCGCCCAAAGAACGTCTGTTTCTTGAGACCGACAAACCTGTCCAACCCGCTTTCAAATGCCGAATACTCAACCGACAGTTCGCGCGGGATCAGCTTGTAACTTTTCTCCAGCGCCATCGAAGTCATCGCGCGGATGCCGAACGGCTTGATCCCAAACTCCGCGCCAGCCTCCATTAGCCGGTCAAAAATGTAATTTTGCAGCTCGATTGGGTGGTGAACCTCCCAACCAAGCTCGCCGATAAAATTGACCCGCAATGCGTCGACTTGGGCCAGACCGATGCTCAGCTTCTTACCGGTCAGCCACGGGAAGGCCTCAGTCGACAGATCGGTGTTGGTGAGCTTCGCCAGCACATCGCGCGAACGCGGGCCGGCGATCACCAGCACTCCCATTGCCGTTGTCAGCCGCTCAAAACTGACCGAACCGTCTGTCGGCATCGCCTTTTTTAGATAGTCGTGATCGTGTCGCTCATACGCTCCCGCTGAGACCAGATAATAGCGTTGCGGGGCCAGTTTATAGACGGTGAATTCGCTGCGCACGCCGCCCTTGCTGGTGAGGAGATAGGACAAAGTGACCCGCCCGACCTTTTTCGGAATGGCGTTGGTGAGCAATTGGTCGAGCCAGTCTTCCGCCCCTGGCCCCGAAATCTCGCATTTGGCAAAGGCGCTCATATCCTGAAGGCCGACGTGCTTTGAAACATGCAGGCATTCATTGCCGACATGCTCAAAATAATTCGAGCGCCGGAACGACCATTTCTCGCGGATTGGTTTGCCCGCTGCGACGGGGTGGTTATGGTTCAACAGCACGTCAGGCTTATCGAGATCACCCTCGGTCAGCGCATAGCCTTCTGGCGCAAACCAGTTAGGCCGCTCCCACCCGAACACGCTGCCAAACACTGCGCCCAAAGCCTTCATCCGGTCGTAACAGGGCGTCTGCCTCAACGCACGACCTGCCTCACGTTCTTCGTCCGGATAATGAACAGAAAAGACCTTGGCATAGGCCTCTTCGTTCTTCTCAATCAGGAAACCGCGCCCCGCATAATCGCCAAAGCGGCGCGGATCGACGCCCATCATGTCGATGGTCGGCTCGCCATCGACGATCCAATGCGCCAGCTGCCAGCCCGCGCCGCCGGCGGCGGTGACCCCGAAACTGTGGCCTTCGTTGAGCCAGAAGTTTTTGAGACCCCAAGCCGGACCGACGATCGGCGAACCGTCTGGTGTGTAAGCGATTGCACCGTTGTAAACCCGCTTGATCCCGACCTCGCCAAACGCCGGAACCCGCGCCATCGCCGCCAGGATGTACGGCTCTAGCCGTTCAAGCGCATCGGGGAATAGCTCGTATTCGCTGTCCGCTGCTGGACCATCAACATAGCAAGCGGGTGCGCCCAGCTCGTAGGGGCCAAGCAACAGCCCGCCAGCTTCCTCGCGCATATAATAGCTCGCATCAGATTCGCGCAGCACGCCCATTTCAGGGAGGCCCTGGCGCTTGCGCTCCATGATCGTCGGATGCTGCTCGGTGACGATGTATTGGTGCTCGACGGGGATAACCGGAATATCGAGCCCCACCATCGCGCCCGTTTGCCGCGCAAAATTGCCCGAGCAGCTGATCACATGTTCGCACGCTATATCGCCCTGATCTGTGGAGACCAGCCATTCGCCCCCCGACTTTTGGGTGATCGCGGTAACCGTGGTGTTGCGATAGATCGTCGCGCCACGTTGCCGCGCACCCTTGGCCAGCGCCTGCGTCAGATCGGCCGGCTGGATATAGCCGTCATCAGGATGCTGGATCGCCCCAATCACCCCGTCCATATTGGCAAGCGGCCAAATGTCTTTGACCTGGTTTGGCGACAGGAAGTTGACATCAACCCCAATCGTGCGGGCCACCCCGGCGTAGTAGTGATACTCATCAAGCCGGTCTCTGGTGGTCGCAAGGCGGATGTTGCTGACCCTTGAAAAGCCGACACTAAGTTCGGTTTCTGCCTCTAGGCTGGGGTAGAAGTCGACGGAATACTGGTGCAGTTTGCCCACCGAATAACTGAGGTTGAACAGCGGCAGCAGCCCCGCCGCGTGCCAGGTCGAACCCGAAGTCAGTTCCTTGCGCTCCAGCAAGACCGCATCGGTAAAGCCCAGCTTTGCCAGATGATACAGCGTGCTCACGCCAACCACGCCGCCGCCAATCACCACTGCTCTTGCCGTTGATTTCATCTGCTCAGCCTGCGTTAGTCAGCCGCGTCCATGTCAGCCAAAACGAGGTTGCGGCAACCACGAAGCGGGGTGCGCCAGCCTTTATCACATATTCTAATAGCTTAAATAAGTCATGTTTGTGATGGTACTGCGGGATCAAAGCCGCCATGATCCGGGCGTTAGCGCAGCAACAAAACAATCCGGGGGGAAGCGTGACCACACTCAATGGACCGATGGCCGAGGATCGCGCCGCCAATCAGCTCAGCCGCTCGCTGAAGTCCCGACACGTTTCGATGATTACCTTTGGCGGGATCATCGGCGCGGGATTGTTTGTCGGCTCCTCCACCGCGATCAGCACAATCGGACCGGCCGCCGTGGTCAGCTATGCGCTGGCCGGATTAATGGTGCTGCTGGTCATGCGAATGATCTCTGAAATGGCGATGGCACTTCCGGGGACGCAGACCTTTCCCGATTTTGCGCGTGCGGGCGTGGGGCAATGGGCCGGGTTCATGGTCGGTTGGCTCTATTGGTATTTCTGGGTGGTGGTGATTGCGATCGAAGCGATTGCCGGGGCCAAGATTATCAACGGCTGGTTCCCACAGCTTGAAGTCTGGCAGATCGGTGTCGCGCTGATGGCGATTTTGACCGGCGTGAACCTGCTGTCGGCGCGCTCCTACGGCGAATTTGAATTCTGGTTTGCGTCAACCAAAGTCATCGCAATCATCGTGTTCATTCTGGTGGCCGGCGCTTACGCCTTCGGGATCACCGCGCCAGCCGGACACACCTTCGCAAATCTGACCGCGCACGGTGGCTTTGCCCCGGCGGGTATAACCGCAATTTTTGCAGGCGTGGTAACAACAATTTTCTCGCTCTGCGGCGCAGAAATCGCGACCCTTGCCGCCGCCGAATCCGATGAAGGCGCGCAAACTATCGCCCGGATGACGATCTCGGTTTCAGTCCGCATCCTGGTGTTCTTCGTGCTGTCGATCTTCATGATTGTCGCGATCGTGCCATGGAATGAAGTCGTGGTCGGGGCCTCGCCGTTTGCGCAGGCATTGCGGGTGATGAACTATCCCGAGGCCGACCTGCTGATGAATGCAATCGTGCTAGTCGCGGTGCTCTCGTGCCTCAATTCGGGGATTTATATCACCAGCCGCGCCATGTTCGGATTGGCCCAGAATGGCGATGCGCCGCAATCGTGCGTGTACTTGAACAAGGCGCGGGTTCCGGTCCGCGCAATCCTGATCGCCAGCCTGTTCAGCTATGGCGCGCTGGCCGCATCAGTGCTTTCGCCCAACCGGGTGTTCAATTTCCTCGTCAATTCTTCGGGCGCGATCATGCTGTTCATCTATCTGCTGATCGCCTGGTCGCAGCTGCGGCTGCGCGCCCGGTTTGAAGCCGAAGGTGCGCCGCCGCTACAGCTCAAGATGTGGTTCCATCCCTATGGCACTTGGGTAACGATGGCGGCGATGATCGGGGTGCTGGCGCTGATGGGCGTATCGCCAGTACGCCGGATCGAGCTGTGGGCCAGTGTTCTGGTTGCAGCAGGGTTCGCGCTAAGCTGGTGGATCATACAGCGGCGCGCAAGCAATACCAAGGCTGGCTGACGACCGAATTTTTCCGATCGTGCGATTCTTTTCACTCACAACCCAAGGCAGGATGGCGGATGAGCGGAGCGCTGTTGGAACCAGTGTGGGAGCTTTGCTGTGAACCTTGAAAACGATCCGCTAGCTGCTTTCTGGATGCCGTTCACGGCCAACCGCGCGTTCAAGGCGGCTCCGCGCCAGCTGGTTGCCGCCAAGGACATGCATTACACCAGCGCCGATGGACAGCAGGTTTTGGACGGGACCGCTGGGCTGTGGGCAGTAAATGCTGGTCATTGCCGCGCGCCGATTGTCGAGGCGATCCAGAAGTGCGCGGCTGAGCTGGATTATGCGCCGCCGTTCCAGCTGGGCCATCCGCTGGCGTTTGAACTGGCCTCGCGCATTGCGGCGCTGATGCCAAAGGGGCTGGACCGGATCTTCTTCACCAACTCCGGCTCAGAATCCGTCGATACCGCGCTCAAGATCGCCTTGGCCTATCAACGCGCCATTGGCCAAGGCACGCGCACCCGGCTGATCGGACGCGAGCGCGGCTATAACGGCGTTGGCTTTGGCGGGATTTCGGTCGGCGGGATCGTCAACAACCGCCGCCAGTTTGGTACACTGCTGACCGGCGTCGATCACCTGCCGCACACGCACAATCTGGAGCATAACGCCTTCACCAAAGGCCGTCCTGAATGGGGCGGGCATCTGGCGGACAATCTGGAAGCGATTGTTGCACTGCATGGGGCAGAGACAATTGCCGCCGTCATTGTCGAGCCAATGGCGGGCTCAACCGGCGTGCTAGTGCCGCCGATCGGCTATCTGGAAAAGCTGCGCGAGATTACGCGCAAGCATGGCATCGTGCTGATTTTCGATGAGGTAATCACCGCCTTTGGCCGGGTCGGCGGAGCCACCGCATCGGGTACTTTGGGTGTCACACCCGACATCATCACCATGGCCAAGGGGCTGACCAACGCCGCGGTGCCGATGGGCGCAGTCGCGGTCAGCCGGGCGATCCACGACGGCGTGGTCGAAGGCGGGCCAGACGGGATCGAGCTGTTCCACGGCTACACCTATTCGGGCCATCCGCTCGCTGCAGCAGCCGGCCTCGCGACGCTCGATCTCTACAAGTCCGAAGGCATCTGGGAACACGCCGCCAGCCTGCATGGCTATTGGCAAGACGCCGTCCACAGCCTGAACGGCAAGCGCCACATCATCGACATCCGCAATATGGGGATCGTCGCCGGGATCGAACTCGAACCCCGCCCCGGCGCCATCGGCAAGCGGGGCATGGAACTGTTCCACAAATGCTTCGACAACGGGCTGCTGGTGCGGGCAACGGGAGACATCATCGCGCTGTCCCCGCCACTGATCCTGGAGAAGGCGCATATCGACGAGATGGTAGGGCGGATTGCGGAGCTGGTGGAGGGGGTGGAGTAACTTCTTCAGGCAACAAAGTCGTCTTTGTTGGGGATTCCGGAAAGGCGGCTATTGGGCCGACCAGCTTGGAAATCTGCCGTTTCAATACAGTCGAGCAGCTAATATGCGGCTACTCGCTACCTCCGGCTTCTTCCGAACCAGGGAATCGTCCAATCAGTATCGAGTGTATTCGATACCAAGCCAGCACTGTCTCACGCAGCAACTTAAATCCCTTGGTCATACCGGCATCTAATTCGTTGATCGCCAAAATTTGGAATGATTTAAGTCGATCCGATTTTGGCAAGTGTGCATCGTCAAGCCGAAGATCATAAGCTGCAAAGTTTGGACTCATCGTTTTATGAGCCAAATCGGTGCTCGAAATTGAAGCAAGTGCCGCTTCCAACGATTTGAGGCTGCCTCGCTTTTCGCCAGCCGGAGGCGGAACAATAGACTGAACCTTTGCAACATCGATTGCATCGGCCGTTACGCGTGCGACATCTTTTGCCAGCGAAAGCAATCCCGGTTCGTCCAGCGCCCTAAATCTGTGAATACGCGCCAAAATTTCATCAATTTGGTCGTGGTGACGAAAGAGAGGAACTCCAAACCTCTGCTCAAAAGCTAGGCTCGCCCTCAATCTAATTTCTGCAAACACCTGCTCAGGCGCTTGGGTTTCCGCAACTTCAGCGCGAACCTGCGCCGATAGAAGTTCGGTCGAAACCTTTCCCTCGGGTGTAACATTGAAGCCGCTCCAATGCCGACGCTCCCATTCTGGTAATCGAGCTACGTCATAGGCATAGGCTGTAACCAAACCGCTTTCGTTGAGCCCGAAATGAACGCTTGGATCAGATGGCGTGGAAAGCCCCCCCGTGTCGCGGGTATACCATTGCAGCTTGCTTCCCGGTTGAGTCAAAAGGCTTGGCACTATGCCCGGTGAGAACCAAAGCCAACGCCCAATATCTTCATCATCGAGATCATCGGCATTCATTCTGCTGCCATCGGAATCTACAATAAAGCTGACGGCTGAGGGGACTTTATCCCACCGAACTCGCGGGCTTGCATCAGCTGGTTCAAGCCATTCGTCTCGACGAAACTCCGTCATTACACGCCATCGCATCTGGCCGCCGCGCGTGAAAGAGTAATTTTCAGACTTGGTATTGTCATCTGTTTCAGGGGGCATGACAGGCACATCCTCCTCTGGATCGACATCGGTCCTTGAAAGTTTGAATACCGCTGTCTTTGAACCGAATGGGCTACCCATGCCATCAATGGTCCAGGCCCGCTTGAAGAGCTTTCCATTCTCCGTGTCTTCATAGACGCCTTCGGATGGGAAATCGATATCACCGAGTTCAGAGAGAACTGCGTCCATGTCACGATATGTTGCCAATCTGAGCGCGCAACCGCGAGCGCAAAGGTAGTCCCTCAAGAACTCTGATCGCATTTCGAGGGCAACTGGCCGACCCTCTTCATTTCGCCTTAGCCTAGCCACATCGATGCATCGTTCGTCAGGGCGCAGCCAAACGTCACCTTCACGTTTTAGCCCGAGTCCAATAACAAGATCTTGATGGAGGTGCCAAACATCAACTCGTTCACCGGGAATGTCTTGGCGGAGAACCAATCTCGTTGCGAACGTTCCTTCGACATTGCCCTTATACGTGTCTGCCGGAAAATACGTCGCATCGTCGGTCCAAGGTCTATGTTCATGATCGTCAGACCAACTGTATTCCTCCCCGATAGAACGGTGTGCAATCGGGACTGCTAACGAGTGAACCCCCTCAAATATCGCGCTGTAGTCTTCGTCACCGAAATTGCCGACCTTGAGGGTTGCAAAAAGGCGCAACGGGATCCAAGTCGCTTTGGCATATGTCCGCTTTATCCGGGGACCAAGGTCGAACCATGCTTTGTTTTTTACCATTCCATTAGCATATTACTGGGATTACAGAATGTCATCTTCAACATGGCAACGAGGATTTGAAATGGCGGGTGATCAATTCCATTTGGATGTCTGGTTTTAGAGCAGCGTCAAATCTCGTTAAACGACCGTCTTGTTCGCGAAATCCGACGTCACCTTTGTCCCCTACCCCGCCAAAACAATCTTCCCCACATGGCGCTTGGTCAAAAACGCTGCCTGCGCCGCGACAATCTCGGTCAGCGGGAATGTCGCCGCGATCAGCGGCTTGATCTCGCCGCGTTCGATGTAGGTGATGAGGTTGGGGAACACTTGCGCATCAAGGATGGTGCAGCCGAGCAGCCGCAGATCCTTGAGATACAGCGTGCGCAGGTCGAGATCGACGATTGGGCCGGAGATCGCCCCGGCCACGCCGCAGCGCCCGCCGCGTTTTAGGCTGTTCAGGATGCTGGCGAACTGCGCGCCGCCGACGATATCGACGGCGGCGTCGAAGTGTTCGGGGCCGAACAGCGCGGCGAGATCGGCATCGCGCGGGATCACGATATCTGCTCCCAAGC
>JANORN010000098.1:0-2881 GCA_031415355.1 Novosphingobium sp.
GCAATCCTGCTGGGCTGAGGAAACGAGACGATGGGTAACGGAACTTCGATTGGCAAAGTGCGCGGGCTGGGCTCGGCGCACTCGGGCGCCCACCACTGGCTGATGCAGCGCTTCACCGCGATTGGCCTGCTGCTGCTGGGCTTGTTTTTCCTCGCGGCATTCCTGCAACTGCCGAACTTTGACTACAAGACGGTGCATGACTGGATCGTCCGCCCGCTGCCCGCGACGGCGGCGGCGCTGTTTGTAATCTGCGCGTTCTGGCACGCCCGGCTGGGCCTGCAAGTGCTGGCCGAAGACTATGTCCATGAACCAGCCAACAAGTTCGCGGTGATGGCGCTGCTGAACCTGGCCACCTTTGGCGGGGCCGCATTCGGCCTGTTCGCCATCATCCGCCTCGCGCTCGGAGCTGCCGCATGACTGCTGCTTACAAAATCATCGACCACACCTATGACACTGTCGTGGTCGGCGCGGGCGGATCGGGCCTGCGCGCCACCATGGGCAGCGCCGAGGCGGGGCTCAAGACCGCCTGTATCACCAAGGTGTTCCCCACCCGCAGCCACACCGTGGCCGCGCAAGGCGGGATCGCCGCGAGCTTGCAAAACAACAGCCCGGACCATTGGACCTGGCATATGTTTGACACCGTCAAAGGCAGCGACTGGCTCGGCGATCAGGACGCCATCGAATATATGGTGCGTGAGGCCCCAGCGGCGGTCTACGAGCTGGAGCACGCGGGCGTGCCGTTCAGCCGCAACGAAGACGGCACAATCTATCAGCGCCCGTTTGGCGGGCACATGCAGAACATGGGCGAAGGCCCCCCGGTGCAGCGCACTTGCGCCGCCGCCGACCGCACCGGCCACGCGATGCTCCACGCGCTCTACCAGCAGAGCCTGAAATACGACGCGGACTTCTTCATCGAATACTTCGCGATCGACCTGATCATGGATGGCGGCAAGTGCGTCGGCGTAATCGCGCTGTGTATGGACGATGGCAGCATCCACCGCTTCCGCAGCCACGCGGTGGTGCTGGCGACCGGCGGTTATGGCCGCTGCTATTTCACCGCCACATCAGCCCACACCTGCACCGGTGATGGCGGCGGGATGGTGCTGCGCGCCGGGCTGCCGCTGCAGGATATGGAATTCGTCCAGTTCCACCCGACCGGGATCTACGGCGCGGGCGTGCTGATCACCGAAGGCGCGCGCGGCGAAGGCGGCTATCTCACCAACTCCGAAGGCGAGCGGTTCATGGAACGCTATGCGCCGAGCGCCAAGGACCTGGCCAGCCGCGATGTCGTCAGCCGCTCAATGGCGCTGGAAATGCGCGAAGGGCGCGGCGTGGGCCCGAACAAGGACCACATCTACCTCCACCTCGATCACATCGCGCCCGATGTGCTGGCGCAGCGCCTGCCCGGGATCACCGAGAGCGGCAAGATCTTCGCCGGCGTTGACCTGACCCGCCAGCCGCTGCCGGTCTGCCCGACGGTGCATTACAACATGGGCGGCATCCCCGCGAACTATCACGGCGAAGTGATGACCATCGGCGCGGACGGCAACCCGGAAACCCCGGTCCCCGGCTTGTTTGCCGTGGGGGAGGCGGCCTGCGTCTCGGTGCACGGCGCGAACCGCCTCGGCTCCAACTCGCTGATCGATCTGGTGGTGTTCGGCCGCGCGACCGGACATCGGCTCAAGGAAACGGTCAAGCCCGGCGCGGCCCATGCCGAACTGCCGAAAGACAGCGCCGACCTCGCGCTCGCCCGGCTCGACCACTTCCGCCACGCCAATGGCAGTTCGCCCACCGCCGAAGTGCGGCTGGAAATGCAGCGCACCATGACCAAGGGCTGCGCGGTGTTCCGCGATGAAGCGCTGATGGCCGAAGGCAAGGCGGACCTCGCCAAGACCTACGCCCGGATGCAGGACATCGGCGTCACCGACCGCAGCCTGATCTGGAACACCGACCTGATCGAGACGCTGGAACTCGACAACCTGATCGCCCAGGCCAGCGTAACAATCCACAGCGCCCACAACCGCAAGGAATCCCGCGGCGCGCACGCCCACGAAGACTTCCCCGAGCGCGACGATGCCGGCAGGATGAAGCACACCGCGGCCTGGTTCGAAGGCTGGGGCGGCAAGGGGGGCGATGTGAAGATCGATTACCGCCCGGTGCATGAATACACGCTCACCGACGATGTGGAGTATATCAAGCCGAAGAAGCGGGTTTATTGATCGAGATTCAAAACCAGCATTGGGTGCCGAAGTTCTTGTTAAAGAACTTCGCCGATAGTGACGGAAGAGTGTTCCGATTAGATGTGGCCGACGACAGTGTTTCGAAGCTCTCGCCGAAGCGCGCCGCTGCTCGACCCAATTTCAATGTCCTGATGGCGAACGGAAATCCGGTTTCGTTTGAAGCTGAGTTCGAAGCTCTGGAGACAGCGGCAGCGCGGCCTTTAGCTGACGTTTTGAATAGGCAGTCCCTAGCATTCCTGAATGAAGCGCAACGTATGGCCATCGCCCAATTTGTCGCTGCCCAGTCCTTTCGAACCGAAGCATACAGGTTAGGCTTCCAGAATGATTTTTCCATTCAAGATGTGGGCACAGCAATTCAATTTATGCTCGCAGACGTCGCCAAGCTCGCGAGCTTGCTCACGGTTCGAAGATGGGCGTTGCTGGCGATAGATGATTGCGAAGAACGCTTTTATTTAGGAGATAACCCTGTTGTCCTGCAAGACATTGAAAACCCATCGGCGGAAGGTGAAATCGGATTAGATATGAAGGGTGTCGAGGTTTTCCTGCCTCTGTCACCGACTTTCGCGCTATATATGATCTGCCCAACGATTGGGAAGGAAATCGTCGAGGGCTATAAAAAGAAGTACAACGACGACTTCTAC
>JANORN010000099.1:0-6672 GCA_031415355.1 Novosphingobium sp.
GCGCCCAGCCTCGGCGGGCAGGGCTGGTTCGATTACACCGTCTTCCCGATGGTTCCGGGCGAATACGACATGGCTGGCCAGCTGATCACCCAGGCCAAGGCGGTCGGCATCACCCTGCTGTGGTCGGGCGGGGTTTCGGCACTGCTGTTCTTCGCCATCGACAAGGTCTTCGGTCTGCGTCCCAGCGAAGAGGCTGAACGCGAAGGGCTCGACCTGACCGAACACGGCGAGCGCGCCTATAACTATTAGACTTCCCCGAATTGGCGGGACCGGGAACCCCCTCTCCTCCTCTTCCCGGTTCCGCCAACCCATGTTCCTCCTGCGAACACACCTTTTACAGGCCGGAGCTTCACCGCTCCGGCCTCTTTTTGGGCTTAGTTGCCCGCCATTGGAGTGTTGCCCGCGCGAAACACCTGGCAGACATTTTGTTACCCGCGCGCGCCACACTCTTGCCATGTGTCTGCCCCCGCATCAGAGCGGCCCCAGCAGCGAGCGCAACGGCGCCGTGCAAAAAAGTTGGAGAGACGATCCATGCAACCGATCACCCCCCGCCGCGTCCGTACCGTCCTGCTGTGCGGGATCGCTGCGGTTTCATTCACCATGCCGGCCTATGCGCAAGAAACCGCGCAAGCCGCCGCCGCCGAAGAAACCGGCAACCAGATCATCGTGACCGCGACCAAGCGCGACGCGACGATCCAGGACGTACCGTTCTCAATCAACGCCACCACGGCGGAAGACATCCAGCGTTCGGGTTCGACCAATCTGGAAGATGTCGCGCGCAATGTCGCGGGTCTTTCGGTGCAGAACCTCGGACCCGGCCAAAGCCAGGTCTCGGTGCGCGGCGTTTCCGCTGGGCAAGTCGTGCGCGATCAGCCCGGCGTGAAAGAGCAGGTCGGCGTCTATCTCGACGAATCGGTAATCTCGCTCTCGCTGTTCACCCCTGATCTGGACCTGTTCGACCTCAACCGCGTGGAAACGCTGCGCGGCCCGCAGGGCACGCTGTTCGGCTCCGGCTCGGTCGGCGGCACCGTGCGCTATATCACCAACCAGCCGCGCATCGGTGCGACCGAAGGGGTGATCGAAGGCAACCTCAACCTGGTCGATGGCGATGCAATGGGCGGCCATCTGAAGGCCGCGATCAACCTGCCGCTGGGCCAGAACGCGGCACTGCGCGCGGTTGGCTATTACACCAAATATGCCGGGTTCATCAATGCAATCGGTCCGGCTGGCGGCGAAGACGTGAACGATGGCGAACGCTATGGCGGGCGCATCGCGATCACCTTTGAACCATCGGACGGCGTGACCATCACCCCGCGCGTGGTGTTCCAGAAGGTCGAGACCAACGGGTTTAATCGGCAGGAGCTGTTCAACCTGTACGGCAACCGGTTCACCACCACTCGTCCGCGAGTGACCTTTGGCGAGCGCGAGCAGTACCTGCTGTTGCGCGAAGGGTTCCGCGATGAAACCTTGCTGGCCGATCTGACCATGTCGTTCGAACTGGGCGACAGCGTTTCGGTTACCTCGGTCACCAGCTATATCAACCGCGACATTCTGGTCAGCCGCGATGCTTCGGCCCTGACCGGTTCGGTTTCGGTCGACCTGGGTTATCCGGCGGCGGCAGTGCTGCTGCCATCCAACCTGCGCGATACCACGGACCTGAGCACCTGGAGCCAGGAACTGCGGATCAGCTCGACCGGATCGGGCCCGCTGCAATGGGTGATCGGCGGGTTCTATTCGGAAATCGACCGGTTCTATCGCCAGCGCTTGCCCACCCCGGGCTATGATGGCTTCACCGATTCAACCCTGGGCGCAGGCACTTCTGCGGCGACGCGCAACGGCTTCCCCGCCAATTCGCCTTACAACGCCGATCTGCCGTACGACATCAAGCAGTTCGCGCTGTTTGGTGAGCTTAGCTACGACATTACCGATCGCTTCACCGCGACGGCAGGCGCGCGCTATTATGACTTCAAGGAAGCGCGCCGGTTCGTCTCGGGCGGGTTGTTTGCCAATGGCGACAACCGCTCTGACAATACGAAGGGCAACGGCGTGTCGCCGCGCTTCATCCTCAGCTATGAAGTCAGCGATGATGTGACCTTCAATGCGCAAGCAGCCAAGGGCTTCCGCGTCGGCGGGGTCAACGATCCGCTCAACGCCACGCTCTGCACCGCTGCGGACCGCGCGCTGTTTGGCGCGTTCCAGTCCTACGAAGACGAATCGCTGTGGAACTATGAGCTTGGCATGAAGGCGCAGGGGTCCGGCGTCACCTTCAACGCCGCCGCGTTCTATAACGACATCAGCAACCTGCAAGTCACGCTGGATGCCGGTTCGTGCTCGTCGCGGATCGTGTTCAACGTGGCCGATGCCCATTCGGCCGGGCTGGAGTTCGAACTGGGGCTGCAACCGGCGGACGGACTCGACTTCTCGCTGTCGGGCAGCGTGATTGATGCGCAGTTCGATACCACCCTGCCCGGCGCGCTGACTGCCGCGACCGGAATCCGCGATGGCAACCGCCTGGCATCGGTGCCAAAGTTCCAGCTGTCGGCCACCGGCAGCTACGAATGGCCACTGGGCAGCGGGGACAGCAAGGCGTTTGTCGCAGCCGCGTTCAGCCATGTCGGCACGCGGTTTACCCAGCCGGCCGATCAGGAAAACAACCCGCGCACCTTCACCCACGGCTTGCCGTTTGGCGGGGCACCGGCGGCATCGGCCACCACGGTCGATCTGGAACTGCCCAGCTATCAGCTGGTCAACCTCAGCGCCGGGGTCAAGCTGGAGGACGGGCTGTCGGTCACGCTCTACGTCAACAACCTGTTCGACGAGAACCCGCTGTTGGCGTTTGACCGCGAACGCGGCGGGCGCGCGCGTCTGGGCTACCACGTCGGCCAGCCCCGCACCGCCGGGGTGACCGTGCGCAAGGAGTTCTGAGCGCACAGCACCGCTTGGTGACAAGACAGGGGCCGGGCTCGCACCAGCGAGCCCGGCCCTTGCTGTTCAAGCCAACGCGGCCTTCACGAATTCGCCCGCTCGCTCGCCGATCATAATCGACGGGGCATTGGTATTCCCGCTGACCAGGCGCGGCATGATCGAGGCATCGGCGACCCACAGGCCTGCAATGCCGTTCAGCGCCAGCTTGGGATCGACCACGGCGTCCGCGTCGCTGCCCATCCGGCAAGTGCCGACCGGGTGATAGACCGTGTCGGAGCGCTCGCGCAGCAGCTGGTCGAGCGCGGCATCGTCGTCCAAATCCACCGGATAGCGATCCTTCGGCGCATAGCCGCTGAGCGGCGGGGCTGCCGCGATCCGGTGTGACAGGCGCACGCCCGCGCGCAGCACCGCGATGTCACGCGGATCATCCAGGAAGTTGGGATCAATCGCCGGGGCGGCCACCGGATCGGGTGTGGCCAGCCGCACCGTGCCCCGGCTTTCGGGGCGCAGCAAGCAGGCATGAATCGAAAAGCCGTGCCCCTTCACTTTGCCGCGTCCGTGGTCTTCCAGCATCCCAGGGACGAAGTGATACTGCAAATCGGGGGCGGGCGCATCGGGACTGGATCGCCAGAACCCGCCGCTTTCGGCAAAGCAGGTGGTCATGATCCCGGTCCGCTTCAGGCGGTGCTCGATGATCGCCTTCACCATCTTCCAGGTTCCGGCCAGGCTATCGCCCAGGAAGTCCTTGGAAGCGGTCTCAAAGCTGGAAACGTAGTCGATGTGATCCTGCAGATCGCTGCCCACCGCCGCGCGGTCCAGCGTCACGTCAATCCCGTGCTGGCGCAGATGCGCCGCCGGACCGATCCCGGACAGCATCAGGATCTGCGGACTGCCAAAGGCTCCGGCCGATAGCACGACGCCGCCCTTGGCGTGCAGCACTTCGCGCGTGCCGCCGAACCGCACCGCGACCCCGGTGGCGCGGGCGTTCTCGATCACGATCCGTTCGACCAGCGCGCCGGTGCGCACTGTCAGGTTTGGCTTGGGGCTGAGGTAGGCGCGCGCGGCGGACCAGCGCTCGCCGGCCTTCTGCGTCACCTGATACAGCCCGAAGCCATCTTGCGCTGCCCCGTTGAAATCAGGGTTTGCGGGCAATTGCAGCGACGCGGCGCTGTCCACAAAGGCCTGGCTGCCGGGGTTGGGCCAGCGCTGGTCCATCACGTTCAGCGGGCCGCCTTCGCCGTGGAAGGCATCGCCGCCGCGCTCATTATGCTCGGCGCGTTTGAAATAGGGCAGCACATCGGCATAGGCCCAGCCGGGGCAGCCGAGCGTGGCCCACTGATCATAGTCAAAGGCGTGGCCGCGGATGTAGACCATCGCGTTGATCGCGCTCGATCCGCCCAGCCCGCGCCCGCGCGGCTGATAGCCGGTACGCCCGTTCAGGCCCGCTTGGGGCACTGTGTCAAACTGGTAATTGGACGCCGGGCGGATGAACGGCATGAACCCCGGGGTCTTGATCAGCATATTATCGTTGCTGCCGCCCGCTTCGAGCAGGCAGACCCGCAACGCCGGATTTTCCGCAATCCGTGCCGCCGCCGCGCTGCCCGCGCTGCCCCCGCCAATCACGATGACGTCAAATTCAGCCATGGTCCGACTCTCCCTTGAGTCCGAGCGTTAACCGAGCGATTAAGTGCGCGCAATGGCAAGTGCAATCAGCACCGGCGCGGCAAGCCAGACCGTCAAGACCGCAACGGCACCGGCGCGGCTGTTGGGCTTGTCCGCCAGTCGGTCCGCAACTTGGCGCAACTCGGTGGTCAGCGCGGCGGGGATCAGCCGCAGCGCCAGCCATATCCCGGCTGGGACAATCAGCAGATCATCAAGATAGCCGAACACCGGGATGAAATCCGGGATCAGATCAATTGGGCTGAGTGCATAGGCGGCGACCGCGCCCGCCAACAGTTTGGCATGCACCGGCACGCGGGGATCGCGCGCTGCCAGCCACAGTACCAGCACATCGCGCTTCAGCGTCTTGGCCCATTGCTTGAGCTTGGCGATCACGGTTGCGGCTGATCCTCCAGCCAGCGTGCGCGCAGCGTGGCCGAGGTATCGCGGCTGTCATCGTGGCTCCAGCCGGGTTCGCGCCACAGATACGACAGCTTATGCCGCCACGGTGCGGTGCGCAGGTCGCGCCCGATCCCGATCCATTCGTGGAATACGCTGTACAGCAGGCTGAACGTGCCGAGTTGGCGGACAATTCCATAGTGGATCCGCTCTTCGTCCACTTCGGCCACGAACGTGCCGAACAGCCGGTCCCAGACGATGAACACCCCGGCATAGTTCGCATCCAGATAGCGCGGGTTGGTGGCGTGGTGAACGCGGTGATGGCTGGGGGTGTTCATCACCGCTTCAAACCAGCGCGGCATTCGCTGGATCGCTTCGGTGTGGATCCAGAACTGATAGATCAGGTTCAGCCCGGCGACAAAGGCTAGCATCGCCGGGTGAAAGCCGAGCAGCACCAGTGGCAAGCGGAAGATGAAGGACACCGCAAAGAACCCGGTCCAGGTTTGCCGCAGCGCGGTGGAGAGGTTGTAATGCTGGCTGGAATGATGGTTGACGTGGCTCGCCCAGAACCACCGCACCCGGTGCGCGCTGCGGTGGAAGGCGTAATAGGCCAGATCGTCCAGCACGAAGGCGGCGATCCAGACCCACCATGTCCACGGCAGGGTGATCAGGCGGAACTGCCAGAGCCACAGTGACACCGCGACGATCAGCCCGCCGAATGCCAGCCCCGCCACCGTGCTGCCCACACCGAACGCCAGCGAGGTCAGCGTGTCGCGCGGCTCGTATTTCTCCGGCGCACGCCGCCAGGCCCACAGCATTTCGAGCGCGACCAGCAGCACGAACAGCGGGACGGCATAGTCCACCGGTTTGGCCAAATCAGGCATGGTTTCCTCCTGCGGCCGGCAAGTGCCGCAGCCCGGCGGCCCAGACCGGCGCAGCATCCCCCAGATGCAGCGTGACCTTGCCGAACGGGGCTTCGCCGGTACCGATCATCAGGAACGCCTGATTCAGCCGGGCTTCGATGCTGCGGTCCAGCAAGCGCCCGACCCACATCGCGCCGTGCCGCCGCAACAACATTTGCCGGCCCTGCGCATCCTTGAGCAGTGCGCCGAACCCAGCGCGGTCCAAGGCGATCTCGGTCGCGGTGAAGCCATAGACCGCCTGTCCCGCCAGCTGTGCGGCATGATCGCGATTGCGGATCCGCACATCGCTGCCCAATCGCAGCAGATGCGCAAAGCCCGCCAGCGCGACAATCGCGAACAGCGACGCAAACAGCTTGATCAGTTCGATCGCGGTCATGGCTGGGCGGGCTTCGGCGCTTGTGACTGCAGCATATCGAGCAGCGGGCGGACCGGATTGATGTCATAGCCAGCCTTGGCCGCCAGGTTCGTCAGCGCATCGGGATCGCCGCCTTGGCTCGCTTCGGCCAGCGCCCACAACAGCGTGGAGCGCGTGCCCGAGCGGCAATAGGCCAGCACGCCGCCCTTTGCCCCGGCGAGCGCTGCGACCATTGCGGCAACCTGCGGCTGCGAAAAGCCCGCGTGGGTAACCGGAACCGCCAGATAGTCCAGTCCGGCTGCCTGTGCCGCGTTCGCAATCTCACCCCCCGGGGTCTGATCAGCAGATTCGTCCTCCGGGCGGTTGTTGATGATCAGCGTCACGCCTTGCACAGCGGCGGCGGCAACATCG
>JANORN010000100.1:0-2559 GCA_031415355.1 Novosphingobium sp.
CGCCGCGCGGGCCTGGGCGAACCCGGCCACGACTGAATCCTCACTGGTGATATCGACCTTGCAGAACAGCCCGCCAAGCGCCTGCGCGACCTCCTGCCCGGCGGCCTCGTTCACATCGAAGATCGCAACTTTGACCCCGGCCGCAGCCAGTGCCTCGGCGCTCGCTCGGCCTAGTCCCGAAGCACCGCCGGTTACGACTGCGGCGGTGGCCAAATTGATTTGCATGACAGGCTCCGTTCGAAAATTTAATCGCGCAATTAATGCGGCACGGCTTGACCTGGGGCAAGTGCAATTCCAGCATGGACCTAACCAGCAGGAGAGAGCCGATGACCGCCACCGCCGCATGGGGCGCAACCGCCCCGGATTCGGGTCTGAACCCGCTTTCGATTGACCGCCGGGACCTGCGCGATGAGGATGTGGCGATCGACATTGCCTATTGCGGGGTGTGCCATTCTGATCTGCACGTCGCGCGCAACGACTGGGGCCGCAGCACCTATCCGTTTGTGCCGGGGCACGAGATCGTCGGCACGGTCCGCGCGGTCGGTAATGGCGTCACCCGGTTCAAAGCGGGCGACCGCGTCGCGATTGGCACCGTGGTTGATTCGTGCCGCCACTGCGATTCGTGCCACGACGGCGAGGAAAACTATTGCCGCGAAGGCGTGACCGGAACCTACAACAGCAAGGACCGGATCGATGGCAGCCCGACCTATGGCGGCTATTCCGCCGCCATCGTGGTGGCCGAGCCCTATGTGCTGCGCTTGCCTGACGGACTGGACATGGCCGCCGCTGCGCCGCTGCTCTGCGCGGGGATCACAACCTATTCCCCGCTGAAGAACTGGAACGTCGGCCCCGGCAGCAGGGTTGGTGTGATTGGCCTGGGCGGGCTTGGCCACATGGGGGTGAAGCTGGCCAAGGCGCTGGGGGCGGAGGTGACGATGATCACCACCTCGCCCGGCAAAGGTGCTGATGCCAAGCGGCTGGGCGCAGACCACGTGCTGCTGTCAACCGACAAGGCGGCGATGAGGGCGGCCCGGCGCAGTTTCGATTTCCTGCTGAACACGATTCCGGTGAAGCACGATGTGACGCCGTACCTGCTGCTACTCGACCGCAAGGGCACGCTGTGTCTGGTCGGCATGATCGACATGCTGCCGGGGTTCCATTCGGGCCTGCTGCTCGGCGGGCAGAAGGCAGTCGCGGGGTCGGGGGTCGGCGGGATCGCCCAGACCCAGGAAATGCTGGATTTCTGCGCGGAACGCGGGATCGTGTCGGAGATTGAGCTGATCCCGATCAGCGCGATCAATCAGGCTTATGAACGGATGGAGCAGGCCGACGTAAAGTACCGCTTCGTGATCGATATGGCGACGTTATGACTCACAGCGTTGAACTCTACTGGTCGTTCCGCTCGCCCTATTCCTACATCGTCACCCCGCGCCTGATCGCGCTGGAGCGCGACT
The DNA here is from genome assembly GCA_031415355.1 of Novosphingobium sp. Classification (GTDB taxonomy): domain Bacteria; phylum Pseudomonadota; class Alphaproteobacteria; order Sphingomonadales; family Sphingomonadaceae; genus Novosphingobium. The sequence continues at coordinate 1,455 of JANORN010000100.1, forward strand.
GGGACGTGCAGGTGGTGGTGCGTCCGGTCTTGCCGATTGCCGTCCGCCAGCCCGATTTCTTCGCCCATGCCGATCCACTGTGGACCAGCTACCTGCTGCGCGATTGCGTGCGCAGCGCCGAATTTGCGGGACTGCCGCTGCGCTGGCCGCGCCCTGATCCGGTGAAGCTGGACTTTGCCACCCGCACCTATCCCAAGGAGCAGCCGCATATCCACCGGCTGACCCGGTTGGGCCAGTTGGCGGCGGAACGCGGCCAAGGCCTGGCTGTGCTGCGCGCGGTCAGCCACCTGATCTGGTCAGGCGAAACTGACGGCTGGCACGAGGGCGATCACTTGGCCGGGGCGCTGGCCAGGGCCGGTTGCGATCTGGCGGAAATGGATACGGCGATCCAGCAGCATGCCGCCCGGCTGGACGCGGCGATCACCGCCAACGAAGCCCCCCAGCGCGCCGGGGGGCATTACGGTGTGCCGCTGATGGTCTATGCCGGCGAGCCGTTCTTCGGACAGGACCGCGTCGACCAGCTGCTGTGGCGGATGCAGCAACACGGCCTGAGCGCGCGTTAGGTTGTTGTTTTACCGGGATTTCCGAGTCGTTAGATGATTCCATCTGGCTCGAAATGACGCTAACGTCGCCGCTGCGGGGCCTTGGTAAAGCTCCACCCGTCCGGGGTCACGCGCGCGACCAGGCTGCCAATTGACATCGCCTCGCGCGCCAGCAGCGCCGCAAATAGCCGCGCGGTGGCTGACCCGCGCGGGGCTTCGCCGTCAAGCTCCGCCACAATCCGCGCCAGCACGCGCAGGGCAATCGCTTTGGGGGCCTGTGGGCGATAGACCAGGCCCAGCGGAACCCGGCTGACCGCCTCGCTCCATTCGCGTGCGGCGGCCCACTCCAGCGCCAGATCGGCATCGGCCAGATTGGCGGCGCTGATGGCGAGCGCGGCCCGGTCCAGCCAGTCCGCCTGCGCCAGCGCTGCGCGCATTCGTACCCGGTCAAACCGGGGGTCGGTGTTGGACGGGTCCGCGACCGCGCCCAGCCCGCTGTCCGCCGCAATCGCCACCAGCTCGGCTCGGCGCCAGCCGAGCAGGGGGCGAACCAGCGGCAGCGC
>JANORN010000101.1:0-13461 GCA_031415355.1 Novosphingobium sp.
TCGTAGAAATCGAACACCACTTCGTTGAGCGGCAGTTCATAGGTGATCTGGGCGCGGCCGCCCACGTATGTCAGATCGGTCTGCACGCCGCGGCGATCCTGGCACAGCTTGAGGATGGAGCCGAGATATTCGTCGGGGGTGTAGATCACCGCCTTGATCCACGGCTCGTCGATCTGCTCGATCCGGCTGGGATCGGGGTAATCGGCGGGGTTGTGGAGCATGATCTCCTTCGCGTCGTCGGTTTTGCTTTTGCGCAGCTGGATGCGGTAGACCACCGATGGCGCGGTGGTGATCAGGTCAAGGTCGTATTCGCGGGTCAGGCGTTCCTGGATGATTTCCAGATGGAGCAGGCCGAGGAACCCGCAGCGGAAGCCGAAGCCAAGCGCGGCGCTGCTTTCGGTTTCAAAGCTGAAGCTGGCATCGTTAAGGCGCAGGCGGCTGATGCTTTCGCGCAGCTTTTCAAAGTCCGCCGCGTCGACCGGGAACAGCCCGCAGAACACCACCGGCTGGACTTCCTTGAAGCCCGCCAGCGCCTTGGTCGCGCCGTTCTTGACCGTGGTGATGGTGTCGCCGACCTTGGCCTGGGCAACCTCCTTGATCTGCGCGGTGATGAACCCGATTTCGCCGGGGGTGAGCTCGTTCAGTTGCTCCAGCTTGGGGGTGAAACAGCCGACCCGGTCAACCAGATGTTCGGTGCCGCCAGCCATGAACTTGATTTGCTGGCCTTTTTTGATCACGCCGTCAATCACGCGGATCAGGATCACGACGCCCAGGTAGGGGTCGTACCAGCTATCGACCAGCATCGCCTTGAGCGGCGCGGCGGCGTCGCCTTTGGGGGGCGGGATGCGGGTGACGACGGCTTCGAGCACTTCGGCGATGCCGATGCCCGATTTGGCGCTGGTGAGCACGGCCTGGCTGGCGTCGAGGCCGATCACTTCCTCGATTTCGGCGCGGACTTTTTCGGGTTCGGCGGCGGGAAGGTCGATCTTGTTGATCACAGGCACGATCTCGTGGTCGTGCTCGATCGACTGGTAGACGTTGGCGAGCGTTTGCGCTTCGACGCCTTGCGCCGCGTCAACCACCAGCAGCGCGCCTTCACAAGCGGCGAGGCTGCGGCTGACTTCGTAGGCGAAATCGACGTGGCCGGGGGTGTCCATCAGGTTGAGTTCGTAAGTCAGCCCGTCGAGCGCGGTGTAGCTGAGGCGCACCGTCTGCGCCTTGATGGTGATCCCGCGTTCTTTCTCAATGTCCATGTTATCAAGGACTTGCGCAGACATCTCGCGCTCTGTCAGCCCGCCGGTATGCTGGATCAGCCGGTCGGCCAGGGTGCTCTTCCCATGGTCGATGTGTGCAATAATGGAGAAGTTACGGATCAGGCTCAGCTCAGTCATTGGAATCTTTGCAAGGTAAGCGGTGCCAATTGCACCGTTGCCCCTTAGCGGCGCGAATGCAGCCTGTCACCTTGCGCAACCAGCGCAGGCACACGGGCTTTTGGGACGTTTCGCCAGACGATGTGTTGAGCCGATGGAAAGTTGACGACCGTTACGCTTGCAACTTCGCCTTCCCCTTTGGACGCTTGATATGGCTAGAGGGTGCTGGCAACAATCATCTTAGAAAAAGGGAGGGGTTATGTTTAAAAATATCTTCGGGTCCGTGATGGATCCTGAGCGCAATGGTTTAAGCGATGTCCCGAAAGTTGTTCGCTTCCAGCTAATGCTCGCCCTTTCTTTCATGTGGTCAATTATCTTCTGCATCAGCGCGGGCATTTTTGTATGGTTACCAGGTTACATGCTTGCGCATGTAGTGTTGTTGCTACTGGGGATTTTTGGCACAAGTTGGATTTTCAAGACTTCCCAATCGACCCCCGGGAGCCAGTGACCGTGTCTGCCGCCCCGATTATAGCCCAATGCCTGGCCATATTGGGCGTAGCATTGATCGCGTTCACCGCACTGGTACGTCCGCAGTTGAAACGGATGGCCGAGCACCGGATGTTTTTGAACGCGCTTGCAGTCGGGGATCTTGTCGTAACGCAGGGCGGGCTTGTTGGACGTATCGAAGCGTTCAGTGACGATGACTTGGTCAGCTTATCAGTCGCCAAAACGCTGTCAGTGAAGATCGTAAGGAACTGCATCGGTCGTAAATTCGTTGGCAGCGCGATAATTTGAAGTATGCGCCACACGGCGTTTCAGGCCTGTGTTGATCGGAGAAGTAGTGCTGGTTCAGGTTCAAGGAAAATTAGAACGGCACGGCCATTCAGGCGACCTTGACCGCCTTGTGTCGGGTCATATCAACCTGCCCGAACCTGGGCAAGGTCAGCGGTGCCCCCGGCTGCTGCATCAGCTGCATCGGATATTGCCCGGCGGGCAGCGCCTGCAGCGGCATCCCGGCCTGCGCCATGACATAAGGGGAAACGCGGTGGCGCGTGCACAGCCCACCCGCGCCATCGTCCACCAATGGCAGTTCGAATTCCAGCCCCTGCATCGACCCAGACGACCGGCGAACTCTGGCCACGGCGAGCTGGCCTTCGCTGAAGTCGACCACGAACGGGGTGCCTTCGGGCACGTCGAGCAGTCCCTCGACCATACAGCCCGAGCGTGAAAGGTTGCGCATCATCACGTCGTAGCGGTGGTCTTCATGGATCAGGCCAACCCGGCGCAACACCGAGCGCCGCTCTGGGCGGTACTTGCTCGGGCCTTCGGGTTCAATCACCCAGGCCCCGCTGGCCATCGCTTCTTCGACCACCAGGAATGGCTGGGCCGCAGCATAGATGTAGCCCTGGATTTGCTTTACCCCCAGCTCGCGCATCGCTTCAAGCTCGTCGTAGGCCTCGATGCCCTCGGCGGTGGTATCCATGCTCAAGGCATTGGCCAGGCTGACGATCGAGGCGATGATCGCGGCGTTGCGATTGCCTTCGGTGGTCACCTCGCGAATAAAGCTCTTGTCGATCTTGATCTTGTCAAATGGCGCATGCTGAAGATAGCTGAGCGAGGAATAGCCGGTTCCGAAATCATCCAGCGCCAGCCGCACGCCCAGCATCTTGAGCGCAGTGAACATCTCCTGCGTGGCGGCTTCATCGCCAAGGAAAATCGATTCGGTCAGCTCCAGTTCCAGCCGCTCGGGCGGGAGGCCGCTGTGCGCCAGCGCTTGGGCGACCGTGCTGGCAAAGCCGGGGTTAGAAAACTGCGCAGCCGAGACATTAACCGCCACCCGCACGTTCCCCGGCAATTGCGCGCAATCGATGCAGGCCTGGCGCAGAATCCAGTCCCCCAGCGCGCCGATCAGATTGCATTCTTCGGCAATCGGGATGAACACCGACGGCGGTACGTTGCCGAGCTCAGGATGTTCCCAGCGCGAAAACGCTTCCAGTCCGATCACGATGTTTGATTTGGCATCAACCAATGGCTGATAGGCGGCCTGGATCTGGTCGTTGCCTAGCGCATCGCGCAGGTCTTCTTCGATCCGCCGCCGCCGTTCGGCTTCATCGTGCAGGTCGCTGGAATAGAACCGGAACTGCCCGCGCCCACCACCTTTGGAAGCATAAAGCGCGAGGTCAGCCGAGCGCACCAATTCATCGGCGTCGAGCCCATCATAGGGGGCCACCGCAATCCCGATCGACGCGCCGATCACACAGCGGCTGCCTTCGATCTGGTACGGTTGCGAAATCATGGTGATGATTGTTTTGGCGATTTCGCCGAGCCGCCCGCGGTCATCGATGTCCGGCAACATAATCTGGAATTCGTCACCGCCAAGCCGGCCAATTTCATAGTTTTTGTCAGTCACCACCCGTTGCAGCCGCTGTGCCACTTGCTTGAGCAGTTCATCGCCGGCCGGATGGCCCAGCGTGTCATTAACCGCCTTGAACCGGTCCAAGTCCATCATCAGAATCGCGCAAGACCGCTTGGCCGAACGGTAAGCAGTGAGCGTGGCACCCAGCCGCTTGCCCATCCGGTGCCGGTTGGCCAGCCCGGTCAGCGAATCAAATTGTGCCAGGCGTGACGCATCTTGCTGGTTCTGGCGAAGCGCTGTGATATCACTGCCGTTGCCGCGATAACCCGTGAAGTTACCTTCGGCGTCCATTTGCGGACGGCCAGATATTGACCACCAGACCTCTGTCTCCTCGGTCGCGGCGCGCACTGCCAGATCGGCGAAAGTCTTATGCGCGCTAAGGATCAGCGGGAGCGGCCGCTCGCTGGCTTCGTCACCCTCGCGGTCCAGAATGAACATCGATTGCACGGGCTGCCCAAGCAGCTCTTCGCGGGTCAGACCCATCCGCTGGGCGACACAGTCCGAAATGTAGGTCAGCTTGCCAAAGGCGTCGCTGGACCAGAACCAGCCCAGACCCGACGCTTCGTAATCACGCAGCAGCGCGTGTGCCTGGCGCAATTCGGTTGTGCTGGTCCGTGCCGGGTCGCTTACGGGTTTAGCGGATGCGCCAGAAGCACTGCTGGTCTCAGCCTTGCTGCCTAGCAAAGCCTTGAATCGTCCCAGCGGTGAATTGCCGTTTCCGGACACTGATATCTTCCCATCTTGGCAAGTATTGAGGCCTTGCACTGTATTCTTACGGCCTTGTGGTTACTTTTTGCCTAAGGAATTGGTGCTGCGCCGAGCTGAATTCCGGCTGTTTGCAACCGATTACGCGAGCTGTTGCTGACGGTAACCGGTGCCATTGGTCCCGCCGGCCAGCATCGCAAGCCGCCCGGTATCATTCAGTTCCAGCGATTTGGAAAATTCCACGCCCATGCGGTCCTGTTGGCACCACCGCGCTGTCGCGGTTACTATGTCGCCATCGGCAATATAGATGCGGAAAATCGTGCCCGGCGGCACATTCCAGAGCCCTTCGACCATTGCCCCAGTCGCCGAGATGTTGCGGATCGTGCCGTGATACTGTTGCCCGCCGTGATCGAGCACGACCTTGCGCAGCATCGTTTGGCGGGGCGAGCGGGCCGACCGCGGACCACGCGCAATTGCGGTCAGGCCGGTGGCAATTTTTTGCGTCGCATCGGCATAGCTCATCGGTTTCGCGTAAATATAGCCCTGGACGTGGCTGCACCCCAGCATCCGCACCAGGTCCAGCTCGTCCAGCGTTTCCACGCCTTCAGCCGTAGTTTCCATCCCTAACGATTCCGCCAGGCTGACGATTGAGGCGATGATCGCACCATTGCGGCTGCCGGTAATGGTGGCGCCGCGGACAAAGCTCTGGTCGATCTTGATCTTGTCAAACGGGGCCTTTTTCAGATAGCCGAGCGAGGAATAGCCGGTGCCAAAATCGTCCAGCGCCAGCCGCACCCCAACGCGCTTCAACGCGGCAAACATCGCGTCGGTGCCTTCGTCATCGTTCAGGAACACACTTTCGGTGATTTCCAGTTCCAGCCGCGATGGATGGATTTGGGCGGTTGCCAAGGCATTGGTGACAATCGCCGGCAGCGCCGGGTTGGAGAATTGCAGCGGCGAAACGTTGACTGCCACCCGCACGCTGGCGGGCCATGCGGCCAGATCCTTGCACGCGGTGCGCAAAGCCCATTCACCGATGGGCGCAATCAGGCCGGTATCTTCGGCCACCGGAATGAATTTGGATGGTGACAGCCAGCCTTTGGTGGGGTGGTTCCAACGCAATAAGGCTTCAAAACCGGTGATCCGCTCGGTCGCGGTATGGACAACCGGCTGATAATACAGCTCCAGCCCGCCGGTGGCGAGCGCATCGCGCAGGTCTTGTTCAAGTTGGCGGCGCTCTTCAGCATCGCTGTGCAAGTCCGCCGCGTAAAAGTGGTGCCGCCCGCGTCCGCCATCCTTGGCCGCGTAAAGCGCCAGATCGGCGTTGCGGATGATCGCTTCAGAGGTGACCCCGTGTTCCGGCGCAAGTGCAATTCCGATTGACGCGCCGATCACCACCCGATGGCTTTCGATTGCATAGGGTTCGGACAGGCTGACGATGATCCGCTGGGCCAGCGCGGCCAGATCATCGCGCGAGTGCCGCCCGGGCACAATCACTTTGAACTCATCGCCGCCAAGCCGGCCAACGCGGCCATGCTGGCCCACAGTGCCCTCCAGCCGGCCCGCAACTTGCTTTAGCAGGGCATCGCCAGCGGGATGGCCCATGGTATCGTTGACTTGCTTGAAGCGGTCGAGATCAAGCAGCAGAACTGCGCAGTGCCGGTGATCCACGCGCTGCGCGGACAGGATTTTTTCAAGTGTCTGGGACATCTGGAAGCGGTTGGCGAGCCCGGTTAGCGAATCATAGTGCGCCAGCCGCGAGGCTTGTTCATCCGAACGGCGCTTTTCCGTCAGATCACTACCTGACCCACGAAAGCCGATGAAATTGTCGAAATTATCATAGATCGGACGCCCGGTAACGGCCCACCAGCGCTCTTCATCATGCGTTCCCGCGCGCACGGCAATGTCATGGAACGATGATCGCGCGGACAAGTGGAACACCAGCGTGCGCTCGCCTTTTTGCCCCATTGCATCAAGGATGAACAAATCCGTGAACTGGCGGCCAAGCAGGTTTTCCTGCTCAACCCCCAGGATGTAACCGACGGTCGCCGAAACATAAGTGATCGCGCCGCGCCGGTCGGTTTCCCAAAACCAACCCTGCCCGGTCTGCTCGTAATCGTTCAGGATTTCCTCGGCACGCAGCTGGTTGCGTTCCATTTCGTCATGGCGTTCAACCGCCGTGCGATCAGCCCGCGCTTGCCGGAAAGCAACCAACACACTCGCAGCCGCGCCAGCCAGCAGAACCAGCAATGTGCCCGCAGTGCCCGTCACCAACGAAACACCAGTCCACAACATAACCTGTGCAGTAATGATGCTGGGCAACCGCCCTTTCAGAATGATCGAAGCAATCGTACTGACGATCACCAGCACGCCCATCGATCCATGCCAGTCAACAATGGTGCCCTGCCTTGTCCAGCTTGCCATGGCGATGCCATAAAGGAACATCGGCACGCCGACCGCGAGCAGCATCAACAGCGTCCGTTGCCAGGTGTTGTGCAGGTGTTTGCTTTCAAAGCCCACCATTGTGCCGGCTGCCGCCGCGATCACCATGGCAACAGTGGCGATCAAGGCGGCCAACGGGGTCGGCAATGAGAGGTTGGCCAGGCCTGTTAGCAGCAGCCCGGCCGCCATCACCGGTGCGATCAACATCCATTCGCGTTCAATCAAACTGGGCGTTTCGATGACCGACGCCGCGCGTCTGCGCGGTCGCGGCATCGGCGCCAACAAGCGAACGCGGCGATCACCAGATTCATCGTTGGTCGCCACCGGATCGACCATGCGCCGCTCCGGAAGCAGGTGTGATACCGCCTCTGGCTCCGAGTCAGGTCTTGCCGGTTGTGCCGTCATGGGTCGGTGAATGGCGCATACGCGCTTGAAAAATGGTTAATCCTTCCCAGAAATTCGCAATAATCGCCTTTCATCTGGCAATGCATGGTGGATGGGTTGAAAAGGTTATGCTGCGCAGGCATGTTCTGCGAATAACAAGCGATTGATCACGCGAGGGGACGGAATGGCTAAATCTGACACCAAGCTTGAACACGAGGCCGCGCAATCCACCACCGCCTTGGGCCCGCTGGTGGGCTTGGCGCGCGAGGATTTTATCGGCGCGGTGGCGCTGCTACTGCGCGAAACCGCCAGCGATCCGGCGCGGACAATCAAACACACCCAAGCGCTGGGCGATGATCTGGTCAAAATTCTGACCGGCAAGTCGGAACTCGCGCCCGACCCGAAGGACAAGCGCTTCAAGGATCCGGCCTGGCAACACAATCCGTTCTTCCGCGCCGGTGCGCAGTATTACCTCGCCATGCAAAAGGGCATGCAGAACTGGCTGGCCGATCTGGAACTGGACGAACTGGAGCGGGACCGCGCCAATTTCATCTCGAACATCATCATCGATGGCCTGGCCCCGACCAATACGCTGATCGGCAATCCCATGGCGCAGAAGCGGCTGATCGACAGCGGCGGGCTATCGCTGATCAAGGGGCTGAAGAACGCTTACAACGATATCGTCCACAACCAGGGCATGGTCAGCCAGGTGGACAAGACCCCGTTCAAGCTGGGCGAAAACATCGCCACGTCAAAGGGCAGCGTGGTTTACCGCGATGCGATGATGGAGATCATCCAGTACGCCCCGGTGACTGAGCAGGTCTATGCCATCCCGCAACTGACGATTCCGCCGCAGATCAACAAGATGTACATCAACGACCTCAGCCCCGAAAAATCGGTGGTGAAGCTCCAGGTCGGCAATGGCATTCAGTGCTTCGTGATCAGCTGGAAGAACCCGACCAAAGCGGAAGGCAGCTGGGGGATGGACGATTACATCCGCAGCTGTGAAACAGCGGTGGACGTCGTCTGTCAGATCACCGGATCGGATAAGGTCAACGTCTCCTCCGCCTGCTCAGGTGGGCAAACCGGGGCGATTCTGGCGAGCAAGCTGGCTGCGCGCGGTGATACGCGGCTAGGCGCGCTGACCTATATGGTTACGGTGCTGCACCCCAAGCAGAACGATATCGAAGCCGGATCGCTGATGAGCGAAAACGGGCTCGCGCTGGCCAAACGCCGCGCGGCCAAAGCCGGGATCATCAAGGGCAACGATCTGGCGCGTGGGTTTGCCTGGCTGCGGCCCAACGATTTGATCTGGAACTATGTGATCAACAATTACCTGATGGGCGATGATCCCCCGGCGTTCGACGTGCTGTTTTGGAATGCCGATGCCACCAACCTGTCAGCAACGCTGATGGGCGATTTCCTGCGTCTGTTTGAAACGCTCGCCTTTACCAAGCGCGGCGAAGTCGAAATGGCCGGGCATCCGATCGATCTGTCGAAAGTGACCAGCGATCTGTTCATTCTGGGCGGCACCACCGATCACATCACCCCATGGCGGGCGTGCTATCGCTCGACCCAGCTGTTCGGATCAAAGGATGTCACCTTCGTGCTCAGCCAGGCCGGGCACATGCAGGCGATCCTCAATCCGCCGGGCAATCCCAAGGCCAAGTATTATGTGTCGAAAAGGGCCGGCCAGCCGCCCGCCGACGTTGACGACTGGCTGAAAGGGACCGAAGAACAGGCTGGCAGCTGGTGGCCATTCTGGATGGAATGGCTGCAAGCGCGCGCGGGCAAGCAGCAAGCAGCGCCCAAAAGCCTGGGCAGCAAGCAGCACCCACCGATGGAGTCTGCACCGGGCTTGTACGTACTGGATTAGGCCGCAAACAGGCCGTGAGGGGGAACCGGGTGCAAGATTTGACCTGTGAATTTACCATGGAAGTGGTCGGCGGCCGGACGCTGCGTGTCGCGCGCTGGCGCTGGGACATGCCCAGTGACCACCTGCCGATCCTGTTCTTCAATGGTATCGGCGCGAATATCGAGGCTGTGGCGCCGCTGGCCGAGGCACTGACCGACCGCGCTTTTATCATGTTCGATATGCCCGGCGTGGGCGGCAGTCCTGAACCGCTGGTCCCCTATAACCCGTTCATGATGAGCTGGACCGCGAACGAACTGCTCAAGCGCTTCGGTGCAGACCGGGTTGATGTGATGGGGGTCAGCTGGGGCGGCGCGATGGCGCAACACTTCACGCTGCAACATCCCGACCACGTCCGCCGTCTGGTGCTGTGTGCCACCACGGCGGGGATGATCATGGTGCCCGGCAATCCAGCAGCGCTGACCAAAATGGTCAATCCGCGCCGCTACGTCGATGCCGCGTTCATGGAGGAACATTTTCGCACGCTTTACGGCGGGCTGACCGGCGGCAAGGCGGAACACATCAGCCGCCTGACCCCGCCCACCCCGCGCGGTTACGTCTATCAGCTGCTGTGCATGATCGGCTGGACGAGCGTACCGGCGCTGCCGTTCCTCAAGAAGGAAACACTGATCATGATGGGCGAGGATGACCAGATCGTCCCGCTGATCAACGGCAAGATGCTGGAGGCGCTGATCCCCAACAGCCGCTTGGAGATATTTGAGCAAGGCGGCCACCTGTTCATGCTGACGCACCGCGAACAGACGATCTCTTCGCTGCACGGTTTTCTTGATGCACCCGATCAACCGGCGAAGAAGAAAGCCGCCTGACCGGATGCGTCATATTGCAATCATCGGTTCGGGCCCGGCTGGGTACTACACGGCTGAGGCCGCGCAGAAGCACTGGGGTGATGATGTGCGGGTCGATGTGTTCGACATGCTGCCGGTGCCCTATGGTCTGATCCGCACCGGCGTCGCGCCCGATCACCAGTCGATCAAGGGCGTGTCGCGCCGCTATGAAACAACCGCGCTGTCCAGCAATGTGCGGTTCGTGGGCAATGTGATGATCGGCAAGGACGTGTCGGTCGCCGAATTGCAGCAGCTGTATGATGCGGTCGTCCTCGCCACCGGGGCCCCCAATGATCGCAAACTGGACATAGCGGGCAATGACCTTGGCAATGTAATCGGCAGCGCCGCCTTTGTCGGCTGGTACAACGGGCACCCGCAGTTCGCCCAGCTCGACCCCGATCTGTCGAGCGATACGGCAGTGGTTATTGGCATGGGCAATGTTGCGTTGGATGTTGCGCGGATCCTGGCCAAGACCTGCGCCGAATTCGACGGCAGCGACATCGTCCAGCACGCGCTCGACGTGCTAGATCGGTCAAGACTCAAGCGGATTGTGGTCCTCGGGCGGCGCGGGCCGCACCAGATCATGATGACGCCGAAGGAACTGGGCGAACTGTCGCACCTGTCCCGCGCCGCGCCGCGCGTCGATCCGCAGGACTTGCCCGATCCGGGCGAAGACGCGCTGCTGGAGCCGGGCCTGCGCAAATCGGTGACGCATCTGCGCAGCTTTGCCGCGATCCCCGCCAGCCACTATGCCGACTTGCCGGTCGAGATTGAATTCGATTTCTTCGCCAGTCCCAAAGCGATCCTAGGCAGAGACCGGGTCGAGGGGGTGGAAATTGAACGCACCACGGTTGAAGCGGGGCGCGCGGTCAGCACCGGCGAGACTTACGTCATTCCCGCCGGGCTGGTGGTAGCCTGCATCGGCTATCGCTCGTCCCCGATCCCTAACGTGCCGTTTGATGAACGCGAGGGCCGCTTTGCCAACGATGCCGGGCGGATTCTGCCCGGCCTGTACTGCGTGGGCTGGGCCCGGCGCGGCCCTTCTGGCACGATTGGCACCAACCGCCCCGACGGCTTCAGCGTGATCGAAAAAATCGCCGAGGATGCAGCGGCTGGAACACTGGGCAGCGGCGGCAAGCGCGGCCGCCCCGGCTTCGACGCCCTCGCCGCCGCGCGCGGGCTGGACGTGGTCACGTTCAGCGACTGGAAAAAGATCGAAGAAGCCGAGGAAGCTCGCGCCCGCACCGGCGCACCGCGTGAGAAATTCGTCGACGTGGCGGACATGATTGCGGCGCGGGGGGAGTAGCTGCGCTCTGATCCTTTCCATTTTCCCTGAGCTTGTCGAAGGGCAAATGGGAAGGTAGCGCCCCGGACTTTACGGGGTGACAGATCGGTATCGACGCTCGCAGAAACGCCCCTCCGTCAGCCGCTGCGCGACTGCCACCTCCCCATTTGCACTGCGTGAAAATGTGAAGGACCTGATGAGGCTTGCCCCCGGCCCCGCTCCATGATTTAATCGCCCGGTTAAGAGCGCGAGCTCGCAGAGTCGCAGTCTCAACCGGAGAGCGCCCATGCCCACTTACGATCTGATCATCCGCAATGGCACTATTGTCGATGGCACTGGCGCGCCGCGCTTTACCGGCGATGTTGCGGTAAAGAACGGACTGATCGCTGGGGTCGGCACGTTCGATGGCAGCGCTACGGAAGAGATCGACGCACACGGCAAGATCGTGACCCCAGGGTTTGTCGATGTGCACACCCATTACGACGGCCAAGCAACCTGGGATCAGGAGATGGCCCCGTCCAGCTGGCACGGGGTGACCACGGTCGTGATGGGCAATTGCGGGGTCGGCTTTGCCCCCGCCGCGCCCGACCGGCACGGCTGGCTGATCGGGCTGATGGAAGGGGTGGAGGACATTCCCGGCACCGCGCTGGCCGAAGGGATGAAGTGGAACTGGGAAACCTTCCCCGAATACCTCGACGCGCTGGAGGAACTGCCACGCACAGTTGATGTCGGCACGCATGTGCCGCACGGAGCGGTGCGCGCTTATGTGCTGGGTGACCGCGAGATGCCGGGCGCAGTGCCCACTGCCGATGACATTGCCAAGATGGCGGATATCGTGGAGGACGGCGTGCGCGCGGGCGCGTTGGGCTTTTCCACCAGCCGCACCGTGCTGCACCGCTCGATCGAAGGCGAAGTGGTGCCCGGCACCACCGCCACCAAGGAAGAGCTGATCGCCATCGGCCGCGCAATGGGCCGGGTCGGCTATGGCGTGTTCGAAATGGCCAGCGACATGCGCCGCGAATGGGATGAATTCGGTTGGATGGGGGCGCTCAGCCGCGAAACCGGCCTGCCCTGCACGTATGCCGCGCTGCAATCGATCGCCAAGGAAATGCCGCTGGACGAACAGATCGCAGCGATGCGCGCCGAGAACGACAACGGCGCAAACATCGTCGCGCAGATCGCCTTGCGCGGCAACGGCATCATCATGGCCTGGCAGGGGACGGTCCATCCGTTCCGGTTCCGTCCCAGCTATGTCGCAATTGCCGACCTGCCGTGGGCCGAACAAAAAGCCAAGTTACTCGACCCAGCGTTTAAGGCGCGGCTGTTGGCAGAAGCCAGCGATTTCAGCGCAGCGCCGCAAGACATCATCGGCCTGCTGATGGTGGTCGCGGGCGGCTGGACCATGCAATTCCAGATGGACGCAGACTTTGACTATGAGCCGCAAGCCGAAGCCAGCATCGCCGCGCGCGCGGCAGCGGCGGGTAAGGCCCCCGATGAATATGCCTATGATCTGCTGGGTGCGGACAATGCCAGCGGGTTTATCTACCTGCCGATCCTGAACTATGCCGATGGCAACCTGGATTTCCTCGAAGCGCTGCAAGCGAGCGATGACACGGTCAATTCGTTGTCCGACGGCGGCGCGCATTGCGGCACGATCTGCGATGCGGCCAGCCCCACCTTCATGCTGCAACACTGGGTGCGTGATCGCAAACGGGGCGGCAAGATCAGCCTGGAGAACGCCGTAAAGCGCCAATGCCGCGATACCGCGCGGCTTTATGGCCTGGATGATCGCGGAATCATCGCGCCGGGCTATCTGGCAGATTTGAACGTGATCGATCTGGATGCGATCAAGCTGGGCAAGCCCTGGCTGGCGTTTGATCTGCCTGCCGGTGGCAAGCGTCTGTTGCAGAAGGCCGAAGGGTACGACTGCACGATCAAGGGCGGCGTCGTGACCTTCCGCAAAGGCGAATGGACCGGCGCGACCCCAGGCGGCCTGATCCGCGGACCCCAGCGCGCGGATGTGCTGGAAGCGGCGGAGTAGCAACAACCAACAAGGCCCGTTCGTGTCGAGCGAAGTCGAGACACCGCTGGCCGCGTGGGGG
>JANORN010000102.1:0-40134 GCA_031415355.1 Novosphingobium sp.
AAATCGAGCAGCATCAATCCGCGCGGAAACAGCAGATCGAGCACCGAACCCCAGCCCTGCGCCGACGAAAAATTCTTGTCGCGATCAAACAGCACCAGCTCGTTCGCGTCCGCCCCGAACAGCAGCACCGAGTTCCGCCCGAACGCATTGTTGCGAAATACATCGCCGTATTTTGCGCGCATCCGATCCCCAAAGCCAACCGGATCAGCCAGCAGCGGCAGCGTGTTACCCAGCAGCGGCCAGCCATCCTCGCCGGGAATGTGATCAAGCGCACCCTTGGGTTGTGACTGCGACCAATGAGTATAGCGCGGGGCGGCGGGTGCGGTGGTGGCCATGATGTTCCTCGTTACTGACATCAAGGTAACTTAACTGAGCACTTAAATCCACCCCGCCAGTTCGCGCCTGACCAAAGTTTCCAGCATAGCCATGCCATCAGCGCTGGTGTTGAGGCAATCGAGCGCGGCGAAGTCTGTACCGCCCGCAGCGATGAACACCTCGCGCCCGCGGATCGCCAGTTCCTCGCGCGTTTCCAGGCAGTCAGCGGCGAAGCCCGGGGCCGCGATCGCCAACCGCCGGGTGCCGCGCGCGGCCTCGGCCTGCAGCGTTGCCTCGGTCGCGGGTTCCAGCCACTTGGCCGGGCCGAACCGTGATTGAAAGCTGACCTCGATCCGCAGGCCCGGAAAGTCGCCGTGCAGTGCTTCGCTCAGCAACCGGGCGGTCTTGCGACAATGGCAGTGATAGGGATCGCCCAGCTCCAGCGTGCGCTGCGGCATCCCGTGGAACGACAGCAGCAGCACTTCGGGGACAAACGGCAATTGCCGCAACTGCCGGGTCAGATCGCTGCGCAGCGCGGCGATGTGGTGTTGATCGTCATAATAGGGCGGCAAGGTCCGAATTGCGGGCTGCCAGCGCAGCGCGCCCAAGCTGCGGCCCAGTTCATCAAACACCGTCGCGGTGGTTGCCGCCGAATATTGCGGATACAGCGGCACCACCAGAATTCGGTCACACCCGGCCGCTTGTAATGCCGCCAATTCCGCTCCCATCGCTGGATTGCCGTAGCGCATACCCCAACGCACCTGCACCTGATCGCCCAGCTGCGCTTGCAGGGCCAAAGCCTGCGCCTTGGTGATTGCGGCCAGCGGCGAGCCATCCGCGCTCCACACCTGCGCATAGGCATGGGCGCTTTTGCGCGGGCGGGTGTTCAGAATGATCCCGTTGAGGATCGGCCACCAAGCGATCCGGGGCAATTCCACCACCCGCCGGTCAGACAGGAACTGCTTCAGATAGCGCCGCACTGCGCCGGTCGTCGGCGCATCGGGCGTGCCCAGATTGACCAGCAACACGCCGATCTTATCCAGCGTGACCGCCGGATGATCGGCGGGATAATGAACTGGACTGGTCACGCTTCCTCCGCCAACAACGGCAAGCTGCGCAGCCGCACACCGCTGGCCGAAAAGACCGCATTGGCGACCGCCGGAGCAACCACCGCCACGCCCAGCTCGCCCGGATCGAACGGTGCTGCGTCGCTGTCGATAAACTCCACGTCGATCAGCGGGCAATTGGCCAAAAGGGGAAGTCCCAGCGAGCCCAGCCGCCCGGTCAGCGGCAAGCCATCGGCATAGGCTGTGGTGCATCCGGTGGCGAGCCCGAGCCCGAACACCAGCCCGCCTTCGATCTGCTGACGGGCGATGTCCACATTCACAATCCGGCCAATATCGACCACGGCGGTCAGCTTGTCGACGGTGATCCCGCCCGCTTCGCGGCGCGCGCTGGCGATCAGCGCGATCCGCCCCGCCGCGTCCAGCCGATGCATCGCGTGACAAGCCAGCCCTTGCCCGGTGCCGCTGGTCGCGCCGTTCCAGCTGGCCAGACTGGCAGCCTTTTGCAGGCACTGCGCCAGCTTGATATCCCCGCCCAGCATCGCCATCCGGTAGGACAACGGCTCGCGCCCGGAGCGGTGCGCCAGCTCATCGATAAAGCTTTCGGTGAAGAAACAGGTGAAGCCGTGGGCGTTGCCGCGCATCCGCCCGGTCGGCAGGCCAATCGCTACGGGCACATGTTCCACCAGCAGATGCGGCACGGCATAAGGCGGGACCGCGCCTTCGATCGCAAATGGATCAGCCTGATCCTGCGTCGCTGCAGCCGAGCGCGCATCCTCTCCGGAGAACACCCGGGCAGCCAGTTCCCGCGCCGCCGAAGGGGCCGCAATCCGGGTCTTGAGCGCGGCGAGCGAGCCGTCCTGTCCCACCCGTGCCGCCAGCACGGCGGAAGCGGGCGGGCGCGGCAGGCCCGCCAGATGTTCCTGCCAG
The DNA here is from genome assembly GCA_031415355.1 of Novosphingobium sp. Lineage (GTDB taxonomy): Bacteria > Pseudomonadota > Alphaproteobacteria > Sphingomonadales > Sphingomonadaceae > Novosphingobium. The sequence goes on from JANORN010000102.1 coordinate 2,310, forward strand.
CGCGACCAGACCAGCTGAACCGGCTTGCCCAGATCGCGGGCGATCAGCGCTGCCTGGACCGCGTGTTCGCACTCGATCCGCCGATCAAAGCTGCCGCCCGCGGGCATCGGGAACAGCGTGACGTCGCGCGCATCGAGCCCCGTGGCTAAGGCCACATTACGCCGGACCCGGTCGGGCACCTGGCTCGCCACCCACAGTTCCAGCTTGCCGCCGCGCCAGCGCGCCGTGGCGCTGGCGGTTTCCAGTGTGGCATGCAGCGCCGGAGCCACCCGGTAGCGCGCGATGTGATCGAACCGGGGCCCGGCAAACATCGTATCCGGATCGCCCAGTCTGGCAACCTCCTGCGCTGTGCCGGCGCGCAGCGCGGCTTCGAGCAAGCCGTCGATCCGCGCAGATTCGGTGCGGTTCGTGGCGGAGAAGCGCGGAGCAATGTGGCTCAATGCGCGTTCGGCTGCCCACCAGTCGGTCGCCACCGCCGCCAGCCAGCGCTTGCCCGACACCAGTTTGATCAGCCCGCGAATGCCCTTGGCCGTGCCGGTATCGAACCCCGCCAGTTCGCCATCGGCCAGCGGCGCATTGCGGATCGCGGCATAGACCATGCCGGGCAGCCGCACGTCGCCAGCAAACTGCATCGATCCGTCAACCTTGGACGGCAGATCCAGCCGGGGAAAGCGCAATTGCGCGCCCTCTGGCTGGTCTATCACCCGTTCGCGCGCAGGTTCGGGGCGCAGGACCGGCGTGTCTGGCGGAGACAGCTCCGCCGCCGCCTCGGCCAGTTCGCCAAAGCTCAGCCGCCGCTGGTCGTGAACGATAAACCCGCCTTGCGCCGCGCATTCCTCCCACGCCACGCCCCAGCGCTTGGCCGCAGCCTGCGCCAGCATGACCCGCGCGTTGGCAGCAGCGATCCGTGCAGGCAATTCGTAAGCCACCAGCGACATCCCGTCGGCGGTTGCGGTAAAGTCCTCGCTCTGCGCAAAGCGCCGCGCGAGCAGGCTGCCGGGGCTGTCCGCCAGCCCCGGAGCGAGCGGCAGCCACAGCGGCGACCACCAGGCCGCCAGCGCCGCATTGGCATAGGCTCCGCTCAAGGGCGCAGGCTCCACCGCAATCTGCCGCCAATCTGCACCCAGCTCTTCGGCCACGATCTGCGGGATCAGCGTGGTGATCCCCTGCCCCATTTCAAGCTGCGGCACTGCTACCGTAACTATCCCGTCGCTGCCGACCTTGAGCCAGGCCCCGAATACGGATTCGCCTTTTCCGGCCATGATTGGCGGAGCGTAAGTGCGCGGGGTCAGCGCCCAGGCCACCACCAGCCCGCTCGCTGCCCCCACCCCCAGGATCACTCCGCGCCGCGTTACATGCATGGGCAGGAGGCCTAGTGGCTATCAAGCCAGGCCGCAACCTGGGCAGCAATCGCGGTGAATACAGCAGCTTGCGGACCATCCCCGGCCGCAGGCGGCGTGCCGGCATCGCTCGCCAGCCGGATCGCCAGATCGAGCGGCACCCGGCCCAGGAAATCGAGTCCCAGCTCGCGCGCTTTGGCCTCGGCCCCGCCCGAACCGAACGGATCGCTGACTTCGCCGCAGTGCGGACAGGCATAGCCCGCCATGTTTTCCACCAGCCCGATGATCGGCACCTGCCCCAGTTCAAACAGTTGCAGCGCCCGCACCGCGTCGATCAGCGCCAAATCCTGCGGGGTGGAGACGATCAGCGCCCCGGCAGGCTTATGCTTTTGCAGCATGGTCAGCTGGATGTCCCCGGTCCCCGGCGGCAGGTCGACGATCAGCGTATCGACCGGGCCCCACTGCGCATCGATCAACTGGCCCAGCGCGCCCGAAATCATCGGCCCGCGCCAGGCGATCGCTTTGCCCGGTTCGATCAGCTGGCCCATCGACAGCATCGGCACGCCCCAGGCGGTGTCCACCGGCACCAGCTTGCTGTCCATTGCGGTGGCCTTGACCCCATCCCGGCCCAGCAGGCGCGGCTGGCTGGGGCCATAGATGTCAGCATCGACTAGCCCGACCTTGCGCCCCATCCGCGCCAGCGCGACAGCGAGATTGGCCGAGAGCGTAGACTTGCCGACCCCGCCTTTGCCCGATCCCACCGCGATGATCCGCCGTTCGGGGCGGTCGCCCATGATCGCCACGCGAACCTCGCGCACGCCAGCAGCGCGGCTGAGCGCGAGCTTGACGTCGGCTTCCAGTGCGCGGGCGGCTGGAGCAGCAAGTCCGCCACCGTCGAGCACGATTGTGGCCACCCCGTCGGCCAGGCGCAGCGACCGGACCCGGTCCTGCACGGCGGCTGGCAGCAGGTTTTGCAAGACGTCGTTATCGCTCATGCGGCTCCCCGATTGTACGCTGCTGCGCCCTAGCAGTGAAAAAGGCGCGGCAGGCACTGTTTTTTGCGCGAGCGATACCTATAACTCTTCCTATGACAGGTTTTCGCGGGTTTCTGACAAGCAGTGGTTTGAGCGGCGTTTTGGCTATGGCCGAGCGGCGCAGTCCTTGGGGCAAAGGTGCGGGGGACAAGGAACCCGCTGGTGGCCCAGCGGAGCCCGGCGCACCAGATGGAACCGACCCAGCTCAGCCCGAACCACCCGTAGAACCGGGGCGTGGCCCGCGCAATCCGTGGTTGCCGCCCGCAGCCGACGCGCCGCCGCGCCGTTCAGCCAACATCGAAGACATTTTCCGCAATCGCAACGGTGGCGGTGGTGGCGGCAGTGGCGGCGGCGGAGGCGGTGGCAGCAGCGGCGGCCCACGCTTTCCGCGCCGCGCCGATGGCAAATCATGGCTGCCAACGATTGCCGGCGTGCTCGTGCTCGCCTGGATCGCCAGCTCGTCCACACATCTCGTCGGCCAGAAGGAACAAGGCATCGTTACCACGCTGGGGCAGTATTCGCGAACCCTGGCCCCCGGTGTCGCATTGACGCTGCCTTGGCCCATCCAGAATGTGGCCGTGCGCGATGTGACGACGATCGTGCTGACCAAGCTGCCCGAAGGTGAAAACCAGAACCTGATCCTGACCAGCGACAAGAACCTGATTGATCTGTCCTATCAGATCCGGTGGAAGATCAAGGATCTGGAACAATTCAGCTTTGAACTGGAAGCGCCGGAGACAACCGTTTCCGAAGTTGCCGAAGCGGCGATGCGGTCGTCAGTGGCGGAAATGCCGCTGAACGCAGTCTGGGGCGGGTCTGGGCGCGGGGAATTGCAGGACAATGTTCGGCGGCGGATGCAGGGCGTGCTCGATGCCTATCGTTCGGGCGTGCAGGTGCTGGGCGTTGAAATCAAAAAGGCCGATCCGCCCGCCAAGGTGGCCGATGCCTTTCAGGAAGTGAACAACGCGCAGCAGGATGCGCAGCGGTTCATCAACCAATCGCAAGGCTGGGCGCAGCAAAAGGTTGCCCAAGCGCAAGGCGATGCCTCGGCGTTTGATCAGGTCTATACCCAGTACCGCCTTTCCCCGGAGGTGACCCGGCGGCGGATGTATTACGAAACCATGGAGCGCGTGCTGGCCAACAATGACAAGGTCGTGGTCGAAGGCGGCGGGATAACCCCCTATCTGCCGCTGCCCGAATTGCGCCGCCGGGCGCCTACCCCCGATGCCTCAACCCCCGCCGCTCCAGCCCCGACGGGAGGCCAATGATGCCCGAACTGTTCAAGAATAAGCTGGCTATCGCCGCGATTGCGGCGCTGCTGATTGCGCTGGCATCCAGCGTGGTGATGGTGCCGGAAACCCAGCAAGTGGTGGTGGTGCGGCTGGGCGAACCGGTGCGCGTAATCAACCAGTTCCGCCCCAAGGTGCCCTTCGGACAGACCGGCGCGGGGGTTTCCGTGCGGGTTCCGTTTTTGGAACAACTGGTCAAGGTCGATAAGCGCTTGCTGACTTTCCAGATGGAGCGGCAGCTGGTGCAGTCGACCGATCAGCTGCGGCTGGAAGTGGACGCCTATGCCCGTTTCCGGATCATCGATCCGATCAAAATGGTCAAAACTGCCGGTTCGACCGAGCGGGTCGTGGCGCAATTGCAGCCGATCCTCAGCTCCGTCTTGCGGCAGGAACTGGGCAAGCAGACCTTTCAATCGCTGCTGACGGCTGAACGCGGCGCGGTGATGGCGCGCATCCAGGAAGGTCTGGACCGGCAGGCGCGCGATTACGGCGCGCAAGTGATCGATGTGCGGATCAAAAGCGCAGATTTGCCCGCTGGCGCGCTGGAAAGCGCCTTCGCCAGCATGCAGGCCGCGCGCAAGAAGGAAGCCGACACGATCCGCGCCCAAGGCCAACGCGATGCGCAGGTCATCGTCGGCCAGGCTGAGGCGCGCGCCGCGCAGATCTATGCCGAAAGCTTTGGCAAAGACCCGCAATTCTACGATTTCTACCGCGCCATGAAAAGCTATGAAGCCACTTTTGCGAACACCGCCAACAAAGGCGGCAGCACGATCATCCTGTCGCCAGAGAATGATTATCTGCGCCAGTTCAAGGGCAAATGAGGCGTTCAATGTCCGTTCAGGCGGCTTGGCTTGAATCGGGCGGAGTGATGCTGGCCGGATGTGATCCGGTCTGACTGCAAGAGGATCAAGACCCGTGCGATATGCTTATGGAGTGACAACGGCGCTGCTGCTGGGCGGTTCGGCCCTGACCCTGATCACCGGCTTGCCCGCTGGCGCACAAGTGGCGCAGAACGATGCAGCGCAAATGCAGGCTGTGGTTCCGCGCGCCGGGGCCCCCGCCAGCTTCGCCGATCTGACCGAGCAGTTGCAGCCGGCCGTGGTCAATATTTCCACTCGCCAGCGCGTGCGGGTGGGCAATGCCAATCCGTTTGCCGGAACCCCGCTGGAAGGCATGTTCGGCGGCGGCCCTAATGGTGGAACTGGCGGCGGCGGGCAGACGCGCGAGGCGCAGTCGCTCGGCTCGGGCTTCCTGATCTCCGCCGATGGCTATGTGGTGACCAACAATCACGTCGTCACCGCCGAAGGCCGGGGCGAGGTGGAATCGATCACCGTAACCATGCACGATGGCACTGAGTATCCCGCCAAACTGGTTGGCCGCGATGCACAGTCTGATCTCGCTGTGCTTAAAATCGACGCAAGCAAGACCCTGCCCTTCGTCAAGTTCGGCGATTCGCGCGGGGTGCGCGTGGGCGACTGGGTGATCGCGATCGGCAATCCGTTCGGCTTGTCGGGCACGGTCACTTCGGGGATCATTTCCGCCGTTTACCGCAACACCGGATCGGGCGCTTATGACCGCTTTCTGCAAACCGACGCCTCGATCAATCGCGGCAATTCGGGCGGGCCGCTGTTTGATATGCAGGGCAATGTCATCGGCATCAACAATGCGATCTTCTCGCCCACCGGGGTTTCGGTCGGGATCGGCTTTTCGATCCCCGCCGAGATTGCCTCGCCGATTGTCGAACGACTGCGTTCCGGTCAAGCAATTGAGCGCGGCTATCTGGGCGTGCAGATTCAGCCGGTGACTGAAGATCTGGCGGACTCGCTGGGCCTGCCCCGCAATCGCGGCGAATTCATCCAGACCGTGCAACCGGGCAAGGCAGCGGCGACCGCCGGGATCCAGCCGGGCGACGTCGTGGTCAAGATCGACGGCAAGGACGTCACCCCGGAACAGACGCTATCCTACATCGTCGCCAACATCGCGCCAGGCAAACGCATCCCGATCGAGCTGATGCGCGATGGCAAGCGGATGACTTTGAACGCCGTGGTTGGCAAGCGTCCGACGGATGACGAGCTGGCGGCAAGCGGTTTGGGAGCCGGTCAACAAGGCGAAGAAGACCCGTTCGCTGAACCCCCGGCCAAGGCGGGCGAAGGCCTGATCGAACGGGTGCTGGGCCTTTCGGTCTTGCCGCTGACCCCGCAAATCGCACGCCAGATCCGCGTCCCTGCTGAAACCCAGGGGCTGGTGATCCGCGCGGTCGATGGTTCGTCCGATGCGGGCACCAAGGGCTTGCAAAAAGGCGACGTGATCCTCTCCGCCGCGAACCGCCCGGTCCTGACCCCGGCCGATCTCGAAGCTGCCGTCCGCGCTGCGCAAACCGGATCGCGCCCGGCGCTGCTGCTGCGCGTCCAACGCGGCAATCAAGCCGCAGGCTATGTGCCGATCCGGCTGCGCTGATTCACGCTGCTTCCCAAGTTAAGAGGGCCGCGTTCCAGTTTGGAGCGCGGCCCTGTTCTGTTCGAGCATTGCTGGCCGGGACTACTCCCTACCCCGGAGCCTCTCCACCGCCGCCGTCTCGGCGCGGTTCGGGCGGGCGGTTCTCACCGGTGGCTTCGTTCAGGAAGTCTTCATTCGCAGCCGGCGGCGGCAGGGTTGCGTCATCCGGACCTGGTCCTGCGCCGCCGTTCTTGGGCAGGGCTGGCTGATCCCCCGGCACCGCATCCGGCCCGACGGTGTTGACCAGATTGCCCTGTTCATCGACATAGTAATAATCCTCCGGCTTGCCGAATTCGGCATCGCTTTCGGTCTCCAGCTGCCATTCGGGCAGCTTCACCGCTGTGTCGAAGCTTTCAACCGCACGCCCCGCCACGGCGACGCGCATGAACGCGGAGAAGGCGCGCGCCGGGGCGGTGCCGCCTTGCAGCTCGCCCGCCGCGCGGGCGTCATCGCGGCCCATCCATACCCCGGTGGTGATCCCGCTGGAAAAGCCCAGGAACCAGCCGTCCTTGTTGGAATTGGTGGTGCCGGTCTTGCCCGCGACGGGCCGCCCGATCTGCGCCGCGCGCCCGGTGCCGGTGGCGACGGCGGTTTGCAGCAGGTCGGTCATCCCGGCAGCGACATAGCCCGGCACCAGCATCTGCCCGCCGCGCCGTTCATGCTGGTACAGCACCTTGCCGTCCGCCGTGACGACTTTGGTGATCCCATACGGTTCGACCGAACGCCCTTTCGCGGACAGCGCCGCGAACGCCCGGGTCATGTCGATCACGCGCACTTCGTTGGTGCCCAGCACCATCGACGGCACGGTGGAAATCGGCGTGGTGATCCCGAACCGCCGCGCCATCGCCGCGACCGCGCTGAACCCCACCTCATTGCCCAATTGCGCGGCGACAGTGTTCTTCGAATAGGCAAAGGCGGTGCGCACATCGATCCGCCCGGCATAGGTTCGGCTGGAATTGCGCGGGCTCCAACCCTGGATCGTCACCGGCTCGTCCACCACTTCGTCAGTGGCGGTATAGCCCGCCTCCAGCGCGGCGAGATAGACGAACAGCTTCCACGCTGAGCCCGGCTGGCGCACCGCGTTGGTCGCGCGGTTATAGTTCGAAGTGACATAGTCCGTGCCCCCGACCATCGCCAGCACCGCGCCATCCCGGTCCATGGAAACCAGCGCGCCTTGCGCGCCCTTCGGGGCGTGCGTCTGGATCGAGCGGGTTGCCGCCTGCTGCATGCCGATGTCCAGCGTGGTGAACACCTCAATCGGTTCGTCATTATCGGGCAGCAGCATGTCCAGCTGCGGCAGCGCCCAGTCGGTGAAATAGCGGACGGAGTTCTGGCCCTTTTCAGGCGCCAGCTTGACCGCATCCAGATCGGCGCCGGCGGCCTGCTCCGCCGTGATCGCACCATTGCCCTGCATCACATCGAGCACCACCTTGGCCCGGCCGACCGCAGCCTGCGCATCAGCCGTGGGGGAATAGCGCGACGGAGCCTTGACCAGCCCGGCGATGATCGCGGCTTCGGGCAGGCTCAGCGTGGTGGCGGGATGGTTGAAGAATTTGCGGCTGGCGGAATCGATGCCGTAAGCGCCGCCGCCGAAATAGACCTTGTTAAGGTACAGCTCCAGAATCTCGGCCTTGGTGAACTTCCACTCCAACGCCATCGCCAGCACGCCTTCGCGCAGCTTGCGGTCCACGGTGCGGCTGTTGTTGAGGAACACGTTGCGCGCCAGTTGCTGTGTAATCGTGGAGGTCGCGCGCAGCGACTTGCCGGTCGTGGCGGTCATATAGCCCGCACGGGCCAGACCAATCGGATCGACCCCGATATGCGAATAATACCGCCGGTCCTCAACCGAGACCATTGCGTCTTTCATCACTTGCGGGATTTCTTCGTGCGGCAGCCACTTGCCAAAGCTGGGCCCGAGCGAAACCAGCTCGGTCCCGTCGCGCGCGCGGACCACGATCATCTGGCCAACCTGACTGGATTTCAGCTGCTTGAAGCTGGGCAGCGACTGCGCCGCCAGCCCCACGGCAACGGCGAGCGCGAGCGCCGCCAGCACGCCGAGCGCCATGCCCCAGACAAACAGCCGTCGCAACCAGCGCCGGAACGCGGACGGCGGAGCCGCCGGGCTTGCAGCGGAACCGCGCGATGTCTTGGTACGGGCCATAAAGCTGGGCGATCCCTCTGCGGGCGCGAACAGCCCCGATTGCCGCTGCTACATAAGCAATTTGCAACGCAGCGTTAATGCAAAAATCTCAATCCTCTGGTTCAAACTCCAGCGCGGCACTGTTGATGCAATAACGCAGCCCGCCGGCTTGCACCGGGCCGTCGGGAAACACATGGCCCAGATGGCCATCACAGGTGGCACAGCGCACTTCGGTGCGGATCATGCCCGCTGAGCCATCGCGGTATTCATCCACCGCCGCGCCAGCAACCGGCGCGGTATAGCTGGGCCAGCCCGAGCCCGAATCGTACTTGTCCGTACTGGTAAACAGCGGCGATCCGCAGCCCGCGCAGATATAGACTCCAGTGGCCTTGTTGGCATCGTACTTGCCGCCAAAGGCGCGCTCGGTGCCGTGCTGGCGCAGCACTGCATATTGCTCCGGCGTCAGCCGCGCGCGCCATTCTGCGTCGGTCAGGGTGAGTTTTTCGGTCATGCCATGTCTCCTTGCCCCTGAATGTGGGATCAGTGGAGATGTTCCACAAGCAGCACCGCGCCATCGTGGCCCGCGATCCGCATCCGGGTGCCCGCCTCCGCATCGGGGCCGCGCACCAGCCACTCGCTGTCCCCGTGGCGGACCCGGCCACTGCCGCCATCAATCGCCATGGTCACAGTGACGGTTTCGCCCACCAGCCGCGCACCGCGATCATTCATCAGCGGGTCGGCTTCGGCGATCGGATGCACGCGCAGCCAGTTGCGCCCAGCAAAGACCGAGGCCATCGCCAGAACTGCGAAGATCAACACTTGCAGCGGCACGCCAATCGGCACCGCCCAGGCCAGCAGTCCGGTGATCATCGCCGCCCCGGCCAGCCAGATCAGGAATACCCCCGGGATCAGCATCTCGCCGATGGCCAGCACCAGTCCGATGGCGAGCCAGGCCCAGTGGGTGTCGAGCGTTTCGAGCAGATTCATCGCCTCAACCCCTTTTTTCGCCCAGCGCATCCTTCACCAGTTCGCCGATGCCGCCAATCGTGCCGATCAGCTGGGTGGCTTCGATCGGGAACAGGATCGTCTTGGCATTGGGCGAGGTCGCGAACTTGCTGACCGCGTCGGTATATTTCTGCGCAATGAAGTAGTTCAGCGCCTGCGTACCCGACCGGGCGATGGCATCGGAGACCATGGTGGTCGCTTTGGCCTCGGCCTCAGCCTCCCGCTCGCGCGCTTCGGCATCGCGGAACGCGGCTTCGCGGCGGCCCTCGGCAGACAGGATCTGCGCCTGCTTCTCGCCCTCAGCGCGCAGGATTTCGGACGCGCGGCTGCCTTCTGCCTCAAGGATTTGCGCGCGCTTTTCGCGTTCGGCGATCATCTGCCGCGCCATCGCGTTCGAAATATCCACCGGCGGGCGGATGTCCTTGATCTCGATCCGGGTGATCTTAACGCCCCACGGCGCGGTCGCGTGATCGATCACGATCAGCAGCTTGGCGTTGATCTCGTCGCGTTTGGACAGCGTCTCGTCCAGGTCCATCGATCCCATCACGGTGCGCAGGTTCGTCGTCGTCAGCTGCATGATCGCGACATAAAGGTTGGATACCTCGTAAGCCGCCTTGCCCGCGTCCAGCACTTGAAAGAACACGATCGCATCGACCCCGACCATCGCGTTGTCGCGCGTGATGATTTCCTGCCCCGGAATATCGAGCACCTGCTCCATCACGTTGATCTTGTTGCCCACGCGGTCAATGAACGGGATGATCACATGCAGCCCGGGCTGCGCCGCCAAGGTATATTTGCCCAGCCGTTCAATCGTGTAGACATAGCCCTGCCGCACTACGCGGACGCCCATCAGCAGAAAAATGAACACTGCCGCCAGCAGGAATATCAGTACTTCAAGCATCGGACTGCCCCTATCAGAACCATGAATGCAGCATGGTAACGCGGCGCGCACCGGGGGCAAGCGAAACCGGACAGCGGGGCTTGCGAGGCCGGGCAGCAGCAGCCACAGTGACGGCAATCATAATCCACTGGAGCGCGCAAAAGCATGACTGAACGCAGAAATTTGGGCAGCGGCCTGGTCAATCCGGTTGGCCTCGGCTGCATGTCGCTGTCCTGGGCCTATGGCGTCCCGCCTAGCGAGGCCGACGCGGTCCAGCTACTAAATCAAGCCCTTGATTTGGGCTATGATCACCTTGATACCGCCAATATCTATGGCCTGGGCCACAACGAAACGCTGCTGGGCAAAGCGCTGAAGGGGCGGCGGCAGGAGTTCTTTCTCGCCACCAAAATGGGCATTCTGGTGGATGGCCCGCGCCGGGGGATCGATTGCAGCCCGGCGGCGATCAAGCGCTGCGTCGATGAATCGCTGATCCGGCTGCAAACCGATCACATTGATCTGTATTACATGCACCGCCCGGACCGGACCGTGCCGATCGAAGATTCCATGGGCGCAATGGCCAAGCTGGTCGCGGCGGGCAAGATCAGCCACGTCGGCCTGTCCGAAATGAGCGCCGAGACGCTGCGCCGCGCGCACGCGGTGCATCCGGTGGCGGCAATGCAAACCGAATATTCATTGTGGACCCGCAACCCCGAGATCGCGGTGCTGGACGCTTGCGCCGACTTGGGCACCACTTTCGTGGCGTTCTCCCCCGTCGGGCGCGGCGCGCTGGCGGGCGGGGTCAGCGATGTGGCGGCGCTGGTGGAAAAGGATCTGCGCCGGGGGATGCCGCGCTTTCAGGGCGCGAACTGGGACCACAACCGCGCGCTGATTGAGCAGTTCGACGCGCTTGCTGCGGAGGCCGAGGTCACTCCGGCGCAACTGTCGCTCGCCTGGGTACTGTCGCGCGGCAGCCATGTGGTGGCGATCCCCGGCACAGCCTCGCTGGCGCATCTGGAGGAAAACATCGCGCGCTGGGACTGGGTTTTGCCCGCTAAACTCGCGGCGCAGCTGGATGCGCTGATCAACCAGCACACCGTCGCCGGGCCGCGTTACGCGGCGGCAATTCAAGCGTCAGTGGGGACTGAGGAGTTTGCTTAATCAGTCACCGGTCGCCGCCAATTGACTCTTCCCCAAACCCGTCCGCCCTGAGCTTGTCGAAGGGCCGTTCTTCTAATTACGGTTGCGCGGGAGGCACGAAGAACAAAAACAGTGCTTCAACAAGCTCAGCATGAGCGGGTTTGATTTATTTGCGCAATACGCAGCTCTTGGGCCAAATGCGGTTCGGTTTTCCTACATTGACGCGGCATGCTAAGCTGATCGCTCAGCGTTTGGCCGCGCGCGCCCTAGTTTGATTTTTCTTGCAATGTGTCACCCAACTTTTCAAGTTTAAGTGATTGTAAATAAATATTTATCTTGCTTGACTTAGGGTGACACTGTCACCCTGGAGCCTGCCTTAAAGCCCCGCGTACAGCGCCAACATTCGCCCCCACGCCCGCTCCGCCTCGGCCTTGTCATAGATCGGCGCGTCGAGCGTGCACCAGCCGTGATCGGCGGCATAGACCTCGACCTCAGCCGGGCGGGCGGCGGCCAGGGCAGCGGCGCGGAACGTGTCCTTGTCCGTCGGCGCGCGGGCATCATCGTTGCGGGCAACCGCGATCAGATAGCTGGCAGTGGTGCTGGCGAGCAGTCGGTGCGGGCTGTCCGGCTTGTCGGTCACCAGCCCGCCACCGTGGAACGAGGCCGCCGCCTTCACCCGGCCCGGCACCGCTGCCGCCGTGCGCACGGTGAACGGCCCGCCCTGACAATAGCCATTGCTGCCGATCCCGCGCCGCTTGTCGACTGCCTTCTGACTATCGAGGAAGCCGACAAAAGCTTTGGCATCGCGCGTGATGCCATCGGGCGTGAGCAACGGCAACATCGGCTTCAGCTTTTCCTGCCCGGCGGGGGTGCGCCATTCAGAGATTGAATTCAGGATCGGCGCGGGCGCGCTGCGGTAATACTGGTTGACCGCCAGCACGGCATAGCCCGCCTCAGCCAGCCGCCGCGCCATGACTTTGTAGGCATCGCGCAACCCGGCAACATCGGGCCAGAGGATTACGCCGGGATGCTTGCCTTTGACGGGGTGAACGAAGAACCCATCCGCCGCGCCATCGGGGGTGGCGAAGCTGACGCTGCGTTCGGACAAGGCGAGGCCGGACCCAGCCTCCGGCGCAGTCATGCACCCCCCCAGCGCGGCGAGCGCGCCGGTTGCGGCAAAATCCCGGCGACTGAAGCCTGAGCGGGCCCCTGAGCCGGCCCCTGAGCGGGCCCCTGAGCGGGCCAGCGCAGCGTCCTCTTCGATCGCAGTCAATTCATCGCACATGTCTGATCCTTTCGCTGCCCCTGCTGATGACGATAGCGGCGGCGGGCGCGGCGGCAAGGTTTGTTGTTAAGTGCGCGATTAGGGTTGCATTTGCAGCCCAAATGCGGCGAATTGCAAATGCACGGACTCGCGGCAAGCGAGCAGAGGTTCTGGAGGGATGCGGGAATGCGTTTGAAACTGCTGGCGGCCATCGCCGCGCTGTCACTATCGGCCTGCGGCGGCCCATCGGCCTCGCCCCCCGCCACTGACGGCGTCACCGACGCGCTGCTGCTATCGGGCAAAGACGGCGAATGGCTGAGCTATGGCAACGACTATGCCGAACAACGCTTTTCCAAGCTGACCCAGATCACTGATCAGACCGTGGGCAAGCTGGGCCTCGCCTGGTCGGCCGATCTCGATACCGCGCGCGGGCAGGAAGCCACCCCGCTGATGCATGATGGCGTGCTGTACATTACGACCGCCTGGTCGATGGTGAAAGCCTATGATGCCAAAACCGGCGCGCTGAAGTGGGAATACGATCCCAAGGTGCCGCGCGAAAAATTGGTCGATGTGTGCTGCGATGCGGTCAATCGCGGCGTCGCGCTCTATGGCGACAAGGTTTACGTCGCCACGCTCGATGGGCGACTGGTCGCGCTGAACCAGCAGACCGGCGCGGTGGTGTTCGACCAGCTGACCATCCCCAAGGATTCGCACATGGCGATCACCGGCGCGCCGCGGATCGTCAAAGGCAAGGTGCTGATCGGTTCGGCGGGTTCCGAATACTTCACCCGCGGCTACCTCGCCGCATTCGATGCGCAGACTGGCAAGGAGCTGTGGAAATTCTACACCGTCCCCGGCGATCCTGCGAAGCCGCAGGAAGGCAAACACCTGGAGGCTGCCGCAAAGACCTGGACCGGCGATTTCTGGAAACTGGGCGGCGGCGGTACGGTGTGGGATTCGATCACTTATGATCCCAAGACCGACCTCGTCTATTTCGGCACCGCCAATGCCGAACCGTGGAACCCGGCGCATCGCAACACCAAGGGTGCGGGCGACAGCCTCTATACCGCCTCGATCGTCGCGGTGAAGCCTGATACCGGGGAATATGCCTGGCATTTCCAGGAGACCCCCGAAGACCGCTGGGATTTCGATTCCAACCAGCAAATCACCGTGGCTGACTTGACCATCGGCGGCAAACTCCGCCACGTGGTCATGCACGCGCCCAAGAACGGGTTCTTCTATGTGCTGGATGCCGCCACCGGGGCGTTCATTTCCGGCAAGCCGTTCGTAGACGGGATCAACTGGGCCAAAGGCCTCGATCCAATAACCGGCAAGCCTGACGTGAACCCCGAGGCGAAGTACGAGATCACCGGCAAGCCGTTCGTCGGCATTCCTGGCGCAGTCGGCGCGCACAGCTGGAGCCCGATGAGCTATAGCCCAGCGACCGGCCTGGTCTACATCCCCACCAACAACACCCCGCAGTATTACATGGCCGATCCGGACTGGAAGCCGGGCACCACCGGATTCCAGCTAGGACTGGACATGACCGGCGGCAACATTCCGGCGGACAAGGCGATCCGCGCCGGCACCAAAGCGGTGCTGACCGGGGCCTTGGTGGCGTTTGACCCGATTGCAGGCAAGGCGCGCTGGACCGTACCCTATACCAGCCCGTCCAACGGCGGCACGCTCGCCACCGCGGGAAATCTGGTGTTTCAGGGCACCGCCACCGGCGAATTCCGCGCCTATGCCGCCGATACTGGCAAGCAGCTGTGGTCCTTCCCCACGCAGACCGGCATCCTGGCGGCTCCGATGACCTATACCATCGCGGGTGAGCAATACGTTGCCGTGCTGGCCGGCTGGGGCGGCGTGTGGGACGTTTCGGCGGGCAAACTCGGCGGCGGGATCACACAAAACGTTAGCCGCCTGCTGGTGTTCAAGCTGGGCGGCACCGGCACCCTGCCCGCGCTGAAACCGATGGCGGACCGTGTGCTCGATCCGCCGCCGTCCACCGGTACGCCCGCGCAAATCGCGCTGGGAGCCAAGCTGTACACCAACTCCTGTTCAGTCTGTCACGGCAATGCCGCCGTATCGGGCGCGCTGAACCCGGACCTGCGCCATGCCGCCTCGCTCAGCAAGCCGGAGTTGTGGCAGCAAGTGGTCCATGATGGGCTGCTGGCGAAGAACGGAATGGTCGCGTGGAAGGATCAGTTCAACAAGGAACAGATCGAGACGATCCGGCTCTACGTGGTGAGCCGCGCCAATGAGGACCGCAAGCTTGGCGGCGACTGATCCGGTGGACATCCGGGGCTGGCAGCGGCTGGCCCCGGAGATCACCACTTCGGGCCGGTTGCAGGCGGATGACCCGGCGCGGCTGGCGGGGATCGGCGTGACGCACGTGATCAACCTGGCACTGGACGATCACCCCGAGGCGCTGGCGGATGAGGCTGGGCTGCTGGCGGCGCAGGGGCTGGTCTATACGCCTATTCCGATCCCGTTCGACGCGCCGGATGAAGGACACTACGCCGCGTTCAAGGCCGCACTGGATGCGACGGACGGCCCGGTCCACGTCCACTGCATCATGAATTGGCGCGTCTCAGCGCTGTTCTATCGGCTGCACCGCGAGCGCGGCATGGCGGATGGTGAGGCGCTGGCGTTGCTGCAGCAGCAGTGGGATCCGCTGGCCAGCGCCGATCCGCGCGCGCTGGTGTGGGCCGAATTGATTACGCGCTTGGGTTAAAGCTCCGAAAAGTCGACCGGCGCGGCCAAAGCCAGCACTTGCTCCCGGATGGCCCGCGCGGTTTCCAGCGGGACGGCATGAAAGGTCAATGCGGCACCCGCGATCCCGAAATCGAGGTTGGCGAGGCGGCGGCGGCGCAGCAATGGCCCTTGCGCAATGGTCACCGAATGGACGTTGATCTGCCGCGCGATCAGCTGCTGCTGCCGCCACCAGCCCTGGCGCGCATAAAGCTGTTCCGCGTCCACCGCGTACCGCGTCCGCCACCAGCCCAGCCCGCGCGGGATTGCCAGCAGCGCCACCAGCGCAGGCCCGGCCAGCACGATCCACCAGCCCGGCAGACCGGTTGCGGCCCACAGCAAAGCCCCGGCAACGGATGCCGCGCCCATGGCCAGCAGCCAGCCATCAATCCACGCCCCGGACCGCGCACGGTGAAACACTTGGTCGGCGGCGGGCGGTGCCAGCCGGGCCGCCGCGATAATCGGCCAAAGCTCATCCAGCCGCGCTAAGGGCGCAGCCACGTGATCCGCTTCGCCGCTGCCTTCGCCGCTGCCTTTGCCCCCCAGGCTGACCACGTGCAGCGCATACCAGCCGCGCCGTTTGCGCAGCGGGCCGGTAGTAATCCGAGCGGCTTGAACTCGCGCCACCGGGATCACGACATCGCTGCGGGTCAGCAGGCCCCGGCGGCGACGCAAGCCCATCGGGGTGCGATCCAGCCGGAAGCCATATTCGGCCAGCACGGTGCGGACGATGCCCGTGACGATTCCGATCGCCACCAGCGCGGCCAGCATCAGCGCCGCGCCGCCCAATTGCGCGCTGCGGCTGAACTGCGTCAAGTCCACTCCGCGCTGCTCTGCCATGCCCCACAGCTGCGCCAGATCGCTCCAGCCGAACGGCAACAGAAAATCAAACTGCTGCGCCGCGCCGCCCAGTACCGCAAAGATCACCAGACTGAACGAATAGAACCCCAGCGTCAGCAAGCGGCGGGTATCCATCGCATAGACCGGCGCGGTCGGCGCTGCCGCAGCAGCAGCGCCCGGCTCTGCCGCGACGGCGTCACCGCTCTGCCGCGCGCGCACGAGGTCGCGTAGTCGCTCGGCCTCAGTCAGCGCTACGAACGCCAGGCTCGCTTCATCCCCGCTGCCCCCGCCAGTATCGAACCGCACCTCGGCAATGCCCAGCAACCGCGCAATCGGGCGCTGTTCCACGCTGACGTCCTGAATCCGGTCATAGGGGATCGAGCGGGCCGAGCGGCTGATCAGGCCTTGTTCGATCCGCACGTCGTCTGGCCCGGTGATATAGCGAAACCGCAGCCAGCGCAGCCAGCGGAAGGCCAGGCTGATCAGCAGCACACCCGCGATCACCGGCACTGCACCCAAATCGCTGGAGCGGGTGCCGTAAACCGCTGCTGCGCCGGGGAACAGCAGCTGCGGCAGGCCGCCGACGAAGCCCGCCAGCAGTCCGGCGGGGTGCAAGCGCTGGCCAGTACTCAGGCTTGCTGGGGAGCCGTCGTTCAAGCCCGGCCATCCCGGATATGCGCGCGGATCGCCTCGCGCATCGCCGACGCATCACTGTGCTTCAGGCCGGGCAGGCTGATGCTTGCGCCATGGCTGCCCGCCGTATGGAGCGTCAGCTGCGCCAGATTCCAGCGCCGCATCAGTGGCCCCTGGTCCAGATCGATATGCTGCACCCGGCCCAGCGGGACCACGGTGTCGCTATGAAACAGCCAGCCACTGATCACCCGCAACCGGTCTTCGCTCAACCGGTAGCCCCAGCGATTGAATTTGCGCGCTGGACTGATCAGCGCGAGCCACAGCCCCAGCGCGGCTCCGATGGCCACAAACAACCCGCGCGGGCCGGGCAGCAATAATTCAGCGGCGATGGCCAGTGCGATCAGCACCAGTGCCTGAATTGCCCCGCGCAGCCGCAGGACTTTTCGATAATCCAAGTGGAGCGCGGTGAGTTCGTCGGCGTCCATCAATGCTCCATCCGCTCAGCGCCGGGTTAGCGCGGCTTCGCTTTCACGCAGCAACTGCGCGATGATCTCGGCCACCGGTTCTTCCGTGCTGACCATGCCGACCGATTGCCCGGCCATTACCGAGCCGCTTTCGACATCGCCATCGATCACCGCGCGGCGCAGCGCGCCAGCCCAGAAGTGTTCGATCTGCAATTGTGCCTCGCCCATGTCGACCGTGCCTGCATCGAGCAGCTTGGCGACCTCGACCTGCTTCGCGGTGAATTCCTCGGTGCCCTTGTTCTTCAGCGCGCGAACCGGGATCACCGGCAGGCGCGGATCGACTTGCACCGAGGCGATCGCATCACGGGCATTGGCGCGGAAGAACGCCTGCTTGAACTTCGGGTGCGCGATGCTTTCGGTCGCACAAGCAAACCGCGTGCCGAGCTGGACCCCGCAGGCCCCCATCTCCAGATAGCCCGCCATCGCCTCGCCCCGGCCAATCCCGCCCGCGACGAACACCAGCGCCGAGTCAGCTAAGGCCGGAAGGATTTCCTGCGCCAAGACCGATGTGGCGACCGGGCCGATGTGTCCGCCCGCTTCCGACCCTTCGATCACGATTGCGTCTGCGCCAGAACGCAGCAGCTTCTTGGCGAGCGCCAGCGTGGGCGCGAAGCAGATTACTTTGGCACCGCCAGCCTTGATCGCGTCGACCGAGCCTTTGGGCGGAATACCGCCCGCCAGCACCACGTGGCTAACGCGGTGCTGCGCGCAGACCGCGATCAGATCGAACAACTGGGGGTGCATGGTGATCAGGTTGACCCCGAACGGCTTGGTGGTCAGCGCTTTGGTCGCGGCAATTTCCGTGTCAAGCAGCGCGGGCGTCATCGCCCCGCACGCGATCACGCCAAACCCGCCGGCATTGCTCATCGCGGAGACCAGATTGCGCTCGCTGACCCAGCTCATCGCGCCGCACAGGATCGCATGCTTGCTGCCAAGGAAATCGATGCCGCGCTGCATCAGCGCCGCGGTGTGGGGGTGGTTGCTCATGGCGGTGACGCTTAGGCAAGGGTGGCCTGCTCGGCAAGCCTGCGGCGAATGGCGCGGATTTATCGATCAGGCGACTAATCGGCAAAACAACACGTAGTAAACGGTATTGATCGCTTTTGACGATTGACTGGCAGGCGTAGTAAGGTAGCCGAGAGTCGCCGCAGCGCGAGCAAACCTGAGGAGCAAAACGATGAACGCAGCAAGTGGATCGATGGCAGGCGGCGGATGCCCGGTGAGCGGCCAGGGCGGCGTGCGCGCACTGCTGGGGCGGCAGAACCGCGATTGGTGGCCCGATGCGCTGGCGGTCGACATCCTTGCTCCGAACGGCGCTGCCGATCCGATGGGCGCTGATTTCCATTATGCGCAGGCGTTCAACACGCTCGATTACACCGCACTGAAGGCCGATCTGACCGCGCTGATGACCGACAGCCAGCCCTGGTGGCCAGCCGATTACGGCCACTACGGTCCGTTCTTCATCCGCATGGCCTGGCACGCAGCAGGCACGTACCGCACCGCCGATGGCCGCGGCGGGTCAAGCAGCGGGCAGCAGCGGTTTGCGCCGCTGAACTCCTGGCCGGACAACGGCAATCTGGACAAGGCGCGTCGCCTGCTGTGGCCAATCAAGCAGAAGTACGGCCAGCAGATCAGTTGGGCCGATCTGTTCATCCTGACCGGCAACGTCGCGATTGAATCTATGGGCGGGCCGGTGTTCGGCTTCGGCGGCGGCCGCGCCGACGTCTATGAGCCCGAGCGCGACATCTATTGGGGCCAGGAGGACAAGTGGGTCAACGAAGGCGTTGCGACCCGTATCCGTCCCGATGATCTGGCAGAACTGGAAAGCCCACTCGCCGCGATCCAGATGGGTCTGATCTACGTCAACCCGGAAGGTCCGGGCGGCGTGGCCGATCCGCTGCTGTCGGCGCGCGACATGCGCGAAACGTTCTCGCGGATGGCGATGAACGATGAGGAGACGATTGCGCTGGTCGCGGGCGGCCACGCCTTCGGCAAGGCGCACGGGGCGGCACCGTCTGCCACGTTCGGCAGCAGTCCCGCCTCTGAAGCGCTGGAACAGCAGGGCTTTGGTTGGTTGCTGGATGCCGATGAAGTTACCAACGGTAACATCACGACCTCGGGGATCGAAGGATCGTGGTCCAACAACCCGACCCAGTGGACCGGCGACTATTTCCGCCTGCTGTTCAAATATGACTACGAACTGGTCCACAGCCCGGCGGGCGCGCAGCAGTGGACGCCGATCAACCCCGATCCGGCCGACATGGCGCCCGACGCGCGCGATCCGGCCAAGCGCGTGCCGACGATGATGACGACCGCCGACATGGCGCTGAAGCTGGACCCCGAATACCGCAAGGTTTCGGAACGCTTCCGCGACGATCAAGCCGCGCTCGACGATGCCTTCGCGCGCGCCTGGTTCAAGCTGTGCCACCGCGATATGGGACCGAAAGTGCGCTACCTCGGCCCGGAAGTTCCGGGTGAGGACCTGATCTGGCAGGACCCGGTGCCTGCTGGAACCAAGCCGTCCGATGCCGACGTGTCAGTGATGAAAGCGAAGCTCGCAGCCAGCGGCCTCAGCGTCAGCCAGTTGGTCAAGACCGCCTGGGCCTCGGCCAGCACCTATCGCAAGTCCGATCATCGCGGCGGTGCAAACGGGGCGCGGATTGCACTCGCCCCGCAAAAGGACTGGGCGGTCAACGAACCGGCGGAGCTGGCGACCGTTCTCGCGAAGCTGAACGAACTGCGCAGCGGAACCGGGTTTTCGCTGGCGGACATGATCGTGCTGGGTGGCAGCGTGGGGATTGAGCAAGCCGCCGTTGCGGCTGGTCACACTGTCTCGGTGCCGTTCACCGGCGGGCGCGGCGATGCCAGCGCTGAACAGACCGACGCCGCCAGCTTTGATCCGCTGGAGCCGCAGGCCGATGCGTTCCGCAACTACCTGCCCAAAAAGTTGAGCGTGAAGACCGAAGAGCTGATGCTTGACCGGGCCTCACTGCTGGGGCTGTCGGTTCCCGAACTGACCGTGCTGATCGGCGGACTGCGCGTGCTGGGGACCAATCACGGCGCGCGCGGGCATGGCAGCTTTACCAAGCGGCCGGGCCAGCTGACCAATGACTTCTTCGTCAACCTGCTCGGCATGACCAGCGCGTGGAAGTCGGTCGATGGCAGCGGCGACGAGGAATATGTCGCGACTGATCGGTCTAGCGGCGGGGAAACCTGGCGCGCCAGCCGGGTAGACCTGGTGTTTGGGTCCAATTCGGAGCTGCGCGCCGTGGCGGAAGTTTATGCTGAAAACGGACATGAACCGAAGTTTGTGGCTGACTTTATCAAGGCCTGGACCAAGGTGATGAACGCTGATCGCTTCGATCTTGTCTGAGCGGGCTTAACCGCTCAGGCCAACGACCCGCCTTCGCCATCCCCCCCGGCGGAGGCGGGTTTTATTCGAACCAGCCCCAACAGTTCAGCTCTTACCCGACCGGATGCTGGAGATCGGCTTATTGCGGTTTGGGGAGTCCGCAATCTAACCCGGATCTCGCCGCCGGGCGATTACCTGCAACCCGGTGCGGCTGCGCGTGGCAACTTGCAGACTGACTACCGGCTCCGGCCCGGTCGGGACGAATTCCAGCTCAGCAAGCAACCGCGCGATCACCACCGTGATCTCTGCCACAGCAAATTGCGCAGCGATACAGACGCGCGGGCCAAAGCCGAACGGGAGCCATGCCGACTGCTGGCCGCGCTCGGGCAGGAAGCGGTCGGGATCGAAGCTGTCGGGAGCGTCCCATAAGGTGCGGTGGCGGTGCATCGCATAAACATGGACTGCAACCAGCTGCCCTTTGCGCAAGCGGAATCCGCCAAGTTCACCAGCGGCGGCGGCACAGCGCACGGTCAAAGGCGCCGGGGGGTACAACCGCAGCACTTCCTGCACCACGCGGCGCGTCAGTGGCAGGCACTCCAGCGCGAAAGCACCCGCGCAGGCGCGCGCTTCAGTCGCAACCCGCGCTTGCCATGCGGGCCGCCGTGCCAATGTGTACAGCGCCCAGCTGGTCCCCGCGACGGTCGTATCCATCGCTGCGGGGATCAAGCCGCCGATATTGTCCTGCACCGGCCCAGCCTCGCCCAGCAGCGCGATCAGGTCTTGCCCTGTCCCACCCGACTGACGCGCTGCTGCCAGCCGCTGAGCCACTGCGCGGATGCGCTGCACCGCAGGGTCGCGCGCGATCCCGCTCAACCGGTCATGCCAGGCCTCCGGCAAAGGCAGCAGATCGCGCGTTCTGAACCCGGCGATCCGGCGGATGTAAGCGGGCAGGTCAGCGGCGACTGCGGCCGTATCGACCGAGCCCGCAGCATCAACCAGTGCGGTGAACACGATATCACCCACCAGCCGCGCAGCTTGCTGTGTCACTTCAACTGGCTGTCCCACTGGCCAGATGTCCGCAGCTTTTGCCGCTGCTGCTTCAAATGCCGGGGCATTGGCGGCGACCGCTTGCGGGCGAAACGCGGGCGCGGCGGCGCGGCGCTGGTGCTGCCACGCTTCGCCCTCAGCAGCGGCGAGGCCGTTGCCCCAGGCGCGGCGCATCAGGCGGCGCATCAACCGGTCGCGTTCAAACCGGCCGTCACGATCATTCAGCACTTCGCGGGCCAGCCCCGGATCGGCCACCACCAACGGCGCGCCCGGCCCGGGCAATTGCACGGCTGGCAGATCAAGGATCGCTGCGGGAATCACGCTGGACACGTCAGACACCCCGCGCCGCAACATAGTCCACAGCGACGGCATTGCGGCACTGAACGCAAAGCGTGGAAGTGACGATTCCTTTGCCATCTGCGCGCCCTCAACTTGCTGGCGCACAGGTTATGAAACTATCCCAATTGTTGCCAGTGCAATCTAAGCAAGCGATGTTGTGCGCACTGGTGCAGGCTCAGCCCGCCTAGTCCGCCGCATCAAGCCCGTAAGCGGAATGCAGCACGCGCACGGCCAGCTCGGTTTCGTCTTCGTCAATCAGCACGCTGACCTTGATTTCCGAGGTCGAGATCGCCTGGATGTTGATCCCCCGGTCGGCCATCGCGCGGAACATCGTGCTGGCGACCCCGGCGTGGCTTTTCATGCCAACACCGACGACGCTGATCTTTGCGACCTTGCCGTCAGTGATGATCCGGTTGAAGCCAATGGCTTCTTTCTGTGCCTCCAGCAGCGTCTGCGCGCGCAGCAGATCGGAACTGGGGACAGTAAAGGTCACGTCGGTCTCGCCTTTGTCGCGGCCCACGTTCTGGATAATCATATCCACATTGATGTTCGCTGCCGCCAAGGGGCTGAAGATCGATGCCACCGCGCCGGGCCGGTCAGGCACGCGGGTGAGGATCAGCTTGGCTTCGTTCTTGTCGGCAGCAATGCCGGTGATCAGCTGGCTTTCCACGTCCATTCCTTCCAATTCTTCGTCGCTGATGATCATCGTGCCCAGCAAATCGTCGGCCATCTGATTGGCATCTTCATCGACGAACGATGACAGCACCTGCACCCGCACGCCCTCTTTCATCGCCAGGCTGACCGACCGGGTTTGCAGCACCTTTGACCCGACCGAGGCGAGCTCCAGCATTTCCTCATAGGTCACATATTTAAGCTTGCGCGCCTTGGCGACAATCCGGGGATCGGTGGTATAGACCCCATCGACATCGGTGTAGATATCGCAGCGATCCGCCTTGATTGCGGCGGCTACGGCAACGGCGGACGTATCCGAGCCGCCCCGCCCCAGCGTGGTGACGCGATTATCGTCGCTGAGGCCTTGAAAGCCCGGGATCACCGCGATTTCGCCATCCGCCATGCTGGCCAGCAGCGCGCCCGCATCAATTTCGCCAATCCGCGCCTTGGCATGGGCAGCGTCGGTGTGGATCGGCATCTGCCAGCCGAGCCACGAGCGCGCACGGCACCCCAGCGCTTGCAGCGTCATCGCCAGCAGCCCGGCGGTCACTTGCTCGCCGCTCGCCACCACCACATCATATTCGGCAGGATCGTACAGCGGGTTGGCTTCGCGGCAGAAATTGACCAGCCGGTCGGTCTCTCCCGCCATGGCGGAGACGACCACGGCCACTTCATGGCCTGCTGCTTGCTGGCGGCGCACGATCTGGGCAACGCGGCGGATACGCTCTGACCCAGCCATCGAGGTGCCGCCGAATTTCATCACGATGCGGGCCACGAATATCCGACCTTTTCGTAAGATTATTGCCTGCAAGACCCCTCGCCCTGCAGCGGGGCTGCTGTTAGGGGTGCGCTATGAGCAATGCAACCTCTGCAACAACGATCCGGCCCGGTGAAGCCGCACATTTTGGCCAGTTGGCGGCGGACTGGTGGGATCCAGCAGGATCATCCGCAATGCTGCACCGGCTCAACCCGGTGCGGCTGGGCTTCATTCGGGATGAAATTGACCGCCATTTCGGCGGCGATTCGCGCAGCGTGCGGCCCTTGGCGGGAAAGCGGGCGCTCGATGTCGGCTGCGGAGCCGGGCTGCTGTGCGAACCGCTGGCGCGACTAGGCGGAGCGGTGACCGGAGTGGACGCAGCACCAGAAAACATCACCGCCGCGCGGGCCCATGCGGCGGGGTCCGGCTTGGCCATAACGTACTGCCACGGAGAGGTGGGGGCGCTGGGGCTGCCTGGGTTCGATCTGGTCTGCTCGATGGAAGTAATCGAACACGTGGCGGACAAGGCCGGGTTTATCGCCGCGCTGGCCGCCGCGCTGGCCCCAGACGGCTTGATGGTGCTGTCCACCCCCAACCGCACGGCCCAGTCACGGCTGCTGCTGGTCGAAGGCGCGGAACGGATCGGCTTGATCCCGCGCGGCACGCATCACTGGGATGATTTCATCGCGCCGGATGAATTGCGCGCGCTGCTGGCCGATGCCGGGCTGGTGATGGGCGAGCCGCAAGGGATCGCCTGGTCACCGCTCAAGGGCCTGCACCTGTCGCTGGACCTGGCGCTGAACTACATCGTTACTGCGCGCGCCTGTTGAAGCGCGCGGCGGACCTGAGCCTCACGCTCTTCCCAGCGGCCGCTGATCCGCTGGAACGCCACACCGGTGCGCACCAGCATGTCTTCCGCCAGCGCGGCAAAGCGGCTGCGCAGCGGGCCCTTGCCAAAAAAGCGCGTGCCGTCATCGATCCACGGCACATCGGCTTCGAACAACAAATAGAGATCGGCTTTGGGATAGGTTAGCAGCGCGGGCGGCACGGTCCCGAACAGCATCTCCGCCCAAGCGGCGGTCATCAGTTGATCGGTATCAAGGATCAGCAGCGGCGGCGCGCTATAGCGGGCATGATCGTTCGCTGCGGCTTGCCCTTCGGCGATCGCCAACAGATCGGCCATCACCAGATCAGTGCCGCGCTCCTCGCAATAGGTGCGGCCATATTCGGGCACCCACGGTAAGCCCAGCTCGCGCGCCAGCCGGTCTGCCAGTACCGATTTGCCAGTGCTTTCAGCCCCGTGGAAGCAGACGGTGAAGGTCATCAGCCGAATGCATTGGGCGTGGTCGCCATCAACCGCTGGCGGCGTTCCGCTTCAACCCATTCCTTCAACCCGAACAGACTCATCACTAGCATCCCGCCATAAAGACCCGCAGTGGGGAACAGTCCGCGATCAATATACAGCATCACCGCGCCCACATCGATCACGATCCACAAAACCCAGTTTTCGATCCGGCGATAGGCCAGCAGGATCTGCGCGGCGACCGAAGCTCCGGCAATCGCCGAATCCGCAAACGGCATCGCGGCATCGGTATAGCGGTGCATCAGCCAGCCAAGGTTGAGGCTGATCGCGGCCGTGACCGTAAACCATACCCCGCGGCTCTGCCAATCAAGCCAGCGCACCGCAACGCGGTTCTGCGCATCGCCAACCTGGTGCCACAAGCACCAGCCCCACAGCTGCGCAAACACAAAGAACACCTGCAAGCCGCTTTCCGCATAGAGGCGGCTTTCGAAGAAGATAAAAATGTACAGCGCGACCGAAGCAATCCCGAACGCATAGTTCCAGATCGAGCGGAACACGAGCAGGGTGATGTTGATCAGCCCGAGCCCAACGGCGACCCATTCCAACGCTTTGAGCATCTCAGGCGTAATCGTCATGCCAGCACCTCCGCCCAGTCGGCGTCTTTGAACCCCACCAGCAAGCCTTCGCCATGTTCCACCACCGGGCGTTTGATGCACGAGGGATTGGCCAGCATGATCGCAATCGCCTTGGCCTGATCGAGATCACTCCGGTCGGCTTCGGGCAGCTTGCGAAAGGTGGTCCCGGCGCGGTTAAGCAGCCGTTCCCACCCTGCCGTTTCAGCCCATTGCGTCAGCCGCGCGGCATCGATTCCGGCCTTTTTGTAGTCATGAAAGGCATAAGTAATGCCCCGCGCGGTCAGCCAGTCACGCGCCTTTTTGACCGTATCGCAATTGGGAATGCCATAGACTGTGACTGTCATCGCGCAGTCCTTTCAAACCGCCGCATAAGTGGTTCGGCGCAGGAATAAAGCGTATATTGCTCATAGTATTCGTTTTTTCCGCGCTGTTGCACAATTGCATGATCGGGATGGCGGCCCCAGGCCTTGGCCGCAGCGGCGCTGTCCCATTCGGACAGGGTTACCACCTCGCCGTCGTCGCTGGTGAAGCTTTTGACCGAGATAAAGCCCGGAATAGTCGCGGCCTGATCCTCCATCCGACGGGCATCGGCGGTATAGGCATCAGCATCCATGTCCGCGCGCTTGCGATTGCGAAAAACCGTAAGGTACATCTGTCTCTCCGCGAATCAGGGCCCGCTGCGGACCAGTAGACAATTGCGGCGATAATCGCCAAAGCCACCTGACAATGAGCGTCAACACCTTCGGCCGCCTGCTGCGATTCACCACCTGGGGCGAAAGCCACGGCCCGGCGCTGGGCGCGGTGGTCGATGGCTGCCCGCCCGGCCTGGCGCTGGACGAAGCGGCAATCCAGCCGTTCCTGGACGCTCGGCGACCCGGCCAGTCGAAATACACCACTCAGCGGCAAGAGCCCGATGCGGTGCGGATCCTGTCCGGCACCTTCGAAGGGCGCACCACTGGCACGCCGATTTCGCTGATGATCGAAAATGTCGATCAGCGCAGCAAGGACTATTCCGAAGTCGCCAAGGCCTATCGCCCTGGCCATGCCGACTATGCCTATGACGCCAAGTACGGCCTGCGCGACTATCGCGGTGGCGGGCGCTCGTCCGCGCGAGAAACCGCCGCGCGGGTCGCGGCGGGTGCAATCGCGCGGCTGGTCATCCCTGAGGTCACGATCACCGGCTATGTCAGCGCGATTGGCGGCGATGCGATTGATCCGGCCAATTTTGATCGGGCAGAGATTGGCCGCAATCCGTTCTTCTGCCCCGATGCCAAGGCGGCCGCGCGTTGGGCGATCATCGTCGATGGAGCCCGGCTCGCCGGTTCCTCAATCGGCGCGGTGGTGGAATGCCTCGCCGAAGGGGTTCCCGCTGGCTGGGGCGCACCGCTGTATGGCAAGCTGGATGCCGATCTCGCGGGCGCAATGATGGGGATCAACGCAGTCAAGGGTGTCGAGATCGGCGATGGCTTTGGCGCGGCGCGGCTGAGCGGCGAGCAAAACGCCGATGCGATGCGGCCTGCTTTAGATCCGGGCACGGCATCTCCCGAATTTCTGGCCAACCACGCTGGCGGCATCGCAGGCGGCATTTCACCCGGGCAGCCGGTGGTGGTGCGGGTGGCGTTCAAGCCGACCAGTTCGATCCTGACCCCGGTTGAAACCATCACCCGCGATGGCAGCGCGACCGAAATCCGCACCAAGGGCCGCCACGATCCGTGCGTCGGAATTCGCGGCGTGCCGGTGGTCGAAGCCATGCTCGCGCTGGTGCTGGCTGATCACAAATTGCTCCACCGGGGACAGTGCGGATAGGTCTGCAATCCCGCAAGAGCGCGCCACTGAGAGCCCGATTTAGCCGCGCCGCAGCACCACATACAGCGCGCCTGCGCCGCCGTGGCGTTGATGCGCCGGGCGGACTGCGGCGATGCGACTGGCGTGGCTGCCTGCGGCCAGCCAATCGAGCAGCTTGGCGCGGATCGCCCCCCGGCGCGAGCCACGGTCGGCGCTTTCTACCGGGCGCGGCAAACCGGTGATCACCAGCACCAGCCGCGCGCCCTGCGCAATCGCCAGCGCCAGCCCATGGTCAAGCCGCCCATGCGCCGCATCCAGGCTATGGCCATGCAAGTCGAGTGTGAAATCGGGTTGGATCGCGGCCTTGGCCAATTTGCGCTCCCACGAGGTATCGAGCCCGTGCCGGTCAAGCGGGCGGGCTGAGGGTGGCTTTGGCGCAGGCGCGGCCGTGGCGGTCGGCGAGCGTACAGCTGCTGCGTTTTGGCGCGGGGCTGGCGTTGGCTTGGCGGCTGGCGCAGGCGGTGCAACTACTGGCTTGACCGGCCGCAACGGATGCAGCGGCTGCACGGTTTCGGCCACCCGCGCCCACAGCGCCGCTTCGTCCGGGCTGAGCCCGCGCGGCGGCCGCGTCATTGCACGCCGAGGCGGTTAAGCGTTCCCTTGGGGACAAAGATCAGCGCTGCCCCGCGTCCGCTCATCCCCCCGGCGGTCACGCGGGCCTCGTCGCCCGCACCCCAGAAGGTATCGAACCGGTTGACGCCCTTGATTGCGCCGCCGATGTCCTGGGCAATCCACATCCCGTCAGCCTCATTCCGGTCTAGATCAAGCCAGACCGGCGCGCCCAACGGCACGTAGGCCGGATCGGTCGCCACGCTGCTGCGCGCGCGCACCGGCACCTCCAGCGAGCCGAGCGGGCCATCACCGGTTTGCACTGCAAAGAACACCCAGCTGCGGTTCTCACGCATGATCGCGCGGCCCTGATCGGGGTTGTCGCGGATGAACTGCATCAGCCCCTGCATCGACGTAGCATAGGTGGTGCCTGGGCCAACCAGACCGCGCTGGCGCATCACCGAGCCGATCCCGGTATAAGGATGGCCGTTCTGCCCGGCATAGCCGATCCGGATCTCAGTGCCATCGGGTGCGCGCAGGCGGCCCGAGCCTTGCACTTGCAGAAAGAAGAATTCGACTGGATCAGCGACCCAGGCTACTTCGAGCCCGCAGCCGACGAGTGCACCATCTTCAATTGCGGCGCGATCATGATAGGGCACAAACGCCCCCGCAGCATCATACCGCCCCACCGGCTGCGAACCGTTGGGATTGGGCGGCGCATCACCGGGCCGCGCGCGCACCAGATCGGTCGGCACGCCATAGACCGGGTATTCAATGCCCGGCTGGCGGGTGCGCGATCCGGCAATCTGCGGTTCGTAATAGCCGGTGGCAAAGGCCTTGCCTTCGCCCACCTGCGCGGTTTCAAACTGTTCGGCAAAGAAGCGCGGGGCATCGCTCGCGGGCCAATTGGCGGCGGCGGTGCAAGTCGGCTTCCAGTCTTCGCGCCGGGTCAGGCCGCTGCTGTCTTGCCGCGCGATCAGGCGCGGGCAGCTTTCGCGGAACGAAGCGAGCGCGCCCGCGGCATCGGCGGTGCCAACGCCCAATGCCGAAAAGGCTGGGCCGGGCCGGACTCCAGCGGTCAAGGCATTGGCGGGTGGCGGGGCCGGCGCAACAATCGGCATGGTGACGGGCGGCTGCACCTGGCCCGGCGGGATCAACCGGCCGCATGACCCGGTTGCCAGCGCCAGGGCCAGAACCGCCAGCACCCCCGCCCCGCGCACTGAAATCACGCTTCGTCGGTTTCGTCGAGCAGCCAGTCCGGCGCAGCCGCCTGAACGTTGCGGCTGAAGGTCCACAGGTCGCGCGCCTCAATCGCGTCATTCAGCGATCCGGCGATGACCGTGCCATCCTTGTCGCGCGTGACGGCGGCGATATCAGCGGTAAAGCGCATCGCAATCCGCGCCATCGGGGCGGCATAACTGGCCGCGACCACAATCGATTCTTCGATCCGGATCAGCCGGTTGTCGAGCGTTTCGCCCGCTGCAACCCGCGCATCGATGGCCGCAGCAAAGCCTTCGAAAACGTCGCGGTCGCAGAGCTGGCCCAGCTCGTCCTTGTCACCGCGCCAGAATGCTTCCAGGATCATGCCATAGGCACCCTTCGCCCCGTCAACGAAGGCCAGCAGGTCAAACCGGCGGTCCGCAGCCGAAATCTCACGCAGGCCGCGCTCAATGGCCGGGGTCACGTCAGGGACCATTGGTCGCGCTGGCGCTTGTGGGCCGCGCTCCGCCACCGGCGGCAGAACGGCGCGCGGGGCTGGATCGGCTTTGGGTTCGAACCGGCCCTGGATCGGCTCCTCCTCATGCTCGGCGCGGCGACCCAGCACCGAATAGAGCCGCAACCCCAGGAAGGCGGCGATCATGGCCAGAATGACGATTTCAACTGCGCTCACGGTTTGATCCAGTCCCCAGCCGCGCCGGTGCGGCTTTGCCACGATATACCCCGAGATAGTATGCAAATACAAATGAACAACGCGTGCACCGCTGATACGGGGCAATTTTCCGGCAAGCTGCGGATTTGCTGCCCTGTCCCGCCCGGCCAGCGCCGATCACCGTGAATGAATCGAATGATTGCCGCCGCCCTGCGCCGGTGCTAGGCGCGCGGCGAAATTCAACTTTGCAATGAAAGCGTGATCCATGGCTGACGAAGGCAATGTCCTGACCAATCTTGACCTTGATGGTCCGGTGCCGAACGGGGCCGATACCACTCCGACTGCGGGAATTATCTCGCAATATGTCAAAGATCTGTCGGTTGAGAACCCGAATGCGCCGGAAAGCTATCAGTGGGGCGAAGCCCCGCAGATCGACGTCCAGTTCAACATTGGCGCGCGCCCGATCAGTGACGAAGTGACCGAAGTCGAACTCAAGATTTCGATCACCTCCAAGGCCTCACAGGGCACCGCCTATATCGTCGAGCTGTCCTATTGCGGATTGATCGGGATGCGCAATCTGGATGAAGCCCAGGTGCACCACTTCACCTACGCCGAAGCGCCGCGGATCCTGTTCCCGTTTGCGCGCTGCATCGTCTCCGACGCGGTCCGCGATGCCGGCTATCCGCCGCTGATGCTGGAGCCGATCGACTTCAACGGCATCTATCTGGCCCAGCTGGCCCAGAAGCAGGCGGACGAAGGCGAAGGCCAGGAAGCGCCCGCAGGCAACGCCTGATCATGCTGCCGGTCCGCCGGTCATGAGCTTGCTCCGCAATGTTGGAACGATCGGCGGGCTGACCCTGGTCAGCCGGGTGTTCGGGTTCGCCCGCGACATGCTGCTCGCGCGTATTCTGGGCGCAGGGCTGGCTGCCGATGCCTGGCAACTGGCGTTTCAGCTGCCGAATATCTTCCGCCGCCTGTTTGCCGAAGGGGCCTTCTCCGCCGCGTTCGTGCCGCTGTTCAACAAGCGGATGAGCGGCCCCGGCAGCGACGCCGAAGACCGCGCCGCCGCCCAAACTTTCGCCGTGGAAGTGCTGTCGGTGCTGCTGCCGGTGCTGATCGTGTTCAGCGCGGTGGCGATGCTGTCCATGCCGTGGGTGGTCTGGTTCATCGACGATTTCGGTCAGGGCGGGCGCGGCGGCGAATTTACCGTCAGCCTGGCCCGGATCACCTTTCCCTATCTGACCTTCATTTCGGTAATGACCGTATTTGCGGCGATCCTGAACAGCGTTTCGCGGTTTGCGGCGGCGGCGGCGGCCCCGGTACTGCTGAACCTGTGTATCATCACCGCGCTGGTATTCGTGCTGTGGACCGACGGCGGCGCGGACCCGCGCCGCGCGGCCTACGCGGTCGGCATGGCGGCGGCGCTGTCTGGCCTGTTGCAACTGTTGTGGCTGTGGTTCTGGGTTCGCCGGGCCGGCTTCCGGTTTCGGCTGCACCGCCCGCGCCTGACCCCGGAAGTGCGCGAGCTGGGCGTGCTGATCCTGCCCGCCGTGTTCGGTGCCGGGATCTATCAGATCAGCCGGTTCCTCGATCTGTTCTTTCTGGGCCGTTTGCCCGAAGGATCGTTCACCTATCTCGCCATGGCGGACCGGCTGAACCAGCTGCCGCTGGGGATTATCGGCATCGCGCTGAGTACCGCGATCCTGCCGTCGCTGTCGCGGTTCATCGCGCAGGATGATCCGGGCGGCGCGCAGCGGGTGCAAAGCAATGCAATCGAACTGGGGCTGCTGCTGACCATTCCGGCAGCCGTCGGCCTGTTTTTCGCTGCGCAGCCGCTGACCACAGCGATCTATCTGGGCGGCAAATTTGCGGCGGAAGATGTCGCGGCGACTGCGCAGACCATGGCGATGCTGGTAATCGGCCTGCCTGCTTTCGTGCTGGTTAAAGTACTGACCCCCGGCTTTTTTGCGCGGCGCGATACGCGCACTCCAGTGTGGACCGCCGCGATCTCGCTGACGCTCAATATCGTGCTCAACCTGCTGCTGATCCCGCGCATGGGCGTGGCCGGACTGGCGCTGGCCAGCGGGATCGCTGCCTGGGCCAATTGCGCGATGCTCTACGTGCTGCTGCACCGGCATGGACACTTCCGGATTGAACCCGACCTATTGCTGCGGATCGGACGGATCGTGGTGTCGGCAGCGGCAATGGGCGCAACGATTTACTATCTGATACCCCTCGGGGCAGACTGGTTTGGCGGGCGCGTGCTGCAACGGGTGGCAGCGATCACCGGGCTGGTTGGGCTGGCCGCAATCGTCTATTTTGGTCTGGCGTGGCTGACCGGTGCGATTGACCGCAGCAAGATTGCCCAGTTGACCCGCAAAGCCGTTTGAGCAGAAAGTCCCACAATGCGTATCGTTTCCGGCATCCAGCCCACGGGCAACCTGCACCTTGGCAATTACCTCGGCGCGATCCGCAATTGGGTGCGGATGCAGGATGAACTGGTCGCGACCGGTGGCGAGGCGCTTTACTTCCTCGCCGACCTCCACGCAATCAGCCAGCCGCACGTGCCCGCTGACCTTGGCGCGAGCACGCGCGAAATGGTGGCCGCGCTGGTCGCCTGCGGGATCGATCCGGACAAGTCGGTGCTGTTCAACCAGGCGCAGGTGCCCGCCCATGCCGAGCTGCAATGGCTGTTGAGCGGCACCGCGCGGATCGGCTGGCTGAACCGGATGACCCAGTGGAAGGACAAGGCCGGCAAGAAGGGCGATAGCCAATCAGTCGCGCTGTTCAGCTATCCGGTGCTGCAAGCCGCCGATGTGCTGCTGTATCAGGCGACCCACGTGCCGGTGGGCGAAGACCAGAAGCAACATCTGGAACTGGCGCGCGATATCGCGCAGAAGTTCAACAACGATTTCGCGCCGGATTCAGCCCCGGTGTTCACTCTGCCCGAACCGATCATCCCCGCAGAAGCCGCGCGGATCATGTCGCTGCGCGATGGCAGCGCGAAGATGAGCAAGTCCGATCCTAGCGACATGAGCCGGATCAACCTGACCGATGACGCCGATGCGATCATGGCGAAGGTGAAGAAGGCCAAGACCGATCCGGAGCCCTTGCCGGTCGATCCGGCCGGACTGGCAGGCCGCACTGAAGCCGCCAATCTGGTCGGGATCTACGCTGCGGTGGCCGGGACTAGCGTTGCGGAGGTGCTCGCCGAGTTCGGCGGCCAGGGCTTTGGCGCGTTCAAGCCCGCGCTGGGCGCACTGCTGGTGGACAAGCTGGCCCCGATCAACGCGCGGTTCGTGGACCTGCGCAATGACCGCGAGGCGCTCGACGCGATCCTGGCCAAGGGCGCACTGAAGGCGCGCGAACTGGCCAAGCCGACGCTGGATGCTGCCTATCAGGCGCTGGGGCTGGTGCGGTTCTGAGCGGTCAGGTTTTGACCAATTTGGCGAGCGCAGCATATTGATCTTGCTCGTAAATGTAGTTGCTTGAATTCAACCGCCAGGTCGTGACGGCCTTGAAGCCGTATTCCTGCATTCCGGCGAGAGCCTGTTCAGCGGTCTGGTATTCAGATTCGAACTTTGCGCCATAGGCAAAGGCCGCCGGATCGATCCCGTAGTTGATAAACTCGCCCGGCAAGGCGTTGCTATAGTACATCTGGAACGCGATGATATCGAAGTGATCGTTGACGGTCTGCGGGTCCAGATTGTTGGTCGTCGCCGGACCCATGGTCAGCAACATGCCTGCCTGTTTCAACGCTGGACCGACCGCACAAAACGTAGTTTTGAATTGTTCCTGGGTCGTGTCATCGCTCAGATAGTCCCACTCCCAGTCGATATCGAAGCCATCGAGGTTGTAGTGTTGGAGGTAGGCTACGACATTTGCCGCGAATTTCTGCGCCGACGCCGCGTCGGGATTGCCGGGGTCCGGATAGATCTGCGAGATCATGTGCTGCTTGCCGTAAAGCAGCGTCAGCAAGACCTTAATCTTTGGGTTAGCTGCCTTCGCATCGCGCACGATCCATTCCATATAGTCCTGGTTGGTCGGAACCTGCCCTCCAGGGCTGGCATTGTGCGGGACGTAATCAAGGAACAGCGTGTAGCTGCTGCCGTCACCCGTCGGCACTGTATTGGGCCCGGTCGGAACAATATCGACGAAGCACAGATTGATACAGTCGGTGGCCTGATAGAGACCTGCGCTGATGATCCGTTGAAATTGGCTATCGGACGAATTGTAATTGGTTCCCGCTGGATTGTCCTCATTGAGATAAATCCAGGCGTTGTTCATCGCAGGAAGTGTGGAAGCGAAAGGGGGCTGATCGTTCTGCGGCATGACACATCTCCAAATCTGCACAAGGCGAGCGACTGCCAGTAATGATGGACGCCAATCCCGACCCGGTCAAAGTGATTAGATTCACAATGGACTGGCGAATCCGGCAGGCCCGGTTTGCGAGCCATTCAACCGTGATTAAGCCCGCTTGGCGCTATTTTGCACCCAGTCTATATTTAGGCCGTCCGCAAACGAGTCGCGTGGACGCAGGAGGTAAGGGTCAATGTCGTTTAAGTTCAATCCCGCCAAGCTGAAGCTTGCGATGGTGCCGCTGATGATCGCCGGGCTGGCGGCCTGCGCGCAGCCGTTCAACGCGCGGGTTCAGCGCTTTTCGGCGCAACTGCCCGCGCCGCAGGGGCAAAGCTTTGCTGTGGTTGCTGATGATGCGGCGCAACAGGGCGGGCTGGAGTTTGCGCAATATGCCCGGCTGGTCGAAGCGCAAATGGCCAAGCTGGGCTATGTCCCTGCGGGCAGCGCCAGCACGGCCAGTCTCGTCGTGCGATTCGATTTCGGGGTCGACGAAGGCCGCGAGCGCATCCGCGCTTCGGCGTTCAGTGATCCGTTCTATTCACCGTGGAGCGGCTATCGCCGGGGCAACTATTATGGCCGCCCGCTGCGCTATTATCCGCGCTCGGCCTGGGGATACGGCTGGCATGATCCGTTTTTTGACGGCGGCTATGAAAGCTACACCGTCTATACCAGCGGAATAGAAGTGAAAATCGACCGGCGCGACAACGGTGAGCGGCTGTTCGAAGGCAAGGCCGAGGCCCTGTCTACCTCAAACCGCTTGCCCTATCTGGTGCCCAACCTGGTCGAGGCGATCTTTACCGACTTCCCCGGAAATTCGGGCGAAACAGTGCGGATTTCTATCGCGCCTGAGAAGAAGCGGCGCGACTGAGCTTGCGGTAGAATCGGCATAGAAAAGGGGCGGGTCCGGCAATCGGACCCGCCCCTTTCGTATGGGTAACTGACGAACTCAGCCGAAGTCGTAACGCAGCTTGTCAACCACCATCCGCTCCACCGGCTGGAACCGGACGGGCATGGTCGCGTCGGCCGAGCCGAACAGGAAGGTCTGATACTGATCGATCAGCGACTGCCAGGTCTTGAGCGATTCCACGATGTTCTCGCGTGGCAGGCCCTTGAAATCGAGATCGATATCCATTTCCAGCACCGGATCACCTTCGTTGTCGCGATAGGCGCGGGCGAAGCGGTGGTCCTTGTTCCATTCATTCAGCTTTTCGAGCGTGGTTTCCTTCGAATCGCTGTAACCCATGTAATATTGCAGGGTCTTGCAATTGGTGTTGCTGGCATCGCAGGTCATGAAGAACACGAGGTACGTCAGCCCGCTGTGCTTTGATTCGATGTAGGGATTTTCGCCCGCCTTGCGGATTACCTTGGCTGGCATGCCCATGCCGCGGATCAGCGACGCAATCGCGTCCGGATTGCTGGCGCCAACCAATTCGGCGTGGGCCGGGGTAGCAACGGCAAAGGCCGCTGCAGCCAGCACGGTGGTCTTGAGAAAGATCGAACGCATATACCCCACTCCTGTAGAAACCGGCATTACGCGAATGCCTTAGGCTCGCTGACCATATCAGCTGTGTTCCCTGCGTAAATGTGTTTGTCCGCACGCAGATAGGACAAATGCGACAAGCGGTCGCAAGAAATTAGGAGCCGAGCGCGACCACGCCCCCGGTTGAGCCAAACCCGCCCGCTCCGCGCGTGGTTTCATCCAGCGCGTGCACTTCCAGCCAAGCCGCCTGCACCACCGGCGCGAGCACCAGCTGCGCAATCCGGTCGCCCCGGCGCACTTCGAACGGCGCGGTGCCGTGGTTGATCAGAATTACCTTGAGCTCACCGCGATAGTCGCTGTCGATGGTGCCGGGGGTGTTGGGCACAGTGATGCCATGCTTCAGCGCCAAGCCTGAGCGCGGACGGACCTGCACCTCAAAGCCCGGCGGGATCGCCATGGCCAGCCCGGTCGCGACCGCATGGCGGCCGCCGGGTGCCAGCGTCACAGCCTCCGCCGCAACCACATCCATCCCTGCCGCCCCGGCGGTGGCATAGGCTGGCAGCGGCAGATCGGCCCCGTGGTCCAGCCGCTTGATCGCGATCGGAACCGGATCATTCAGCAAGGGCACGGGCAATCCTTTCCACCAGCGCCGCGCCGACCTGATCCTTGGGCAGTTCGGGCAGCGATTCGGTGCCGTCGGCGGTAACGATGTGGATGCGGTTGGCATCGCCGCCCATCACGCTGTGGCCAGGCCCGCCCGAAACGTCATTCGCCACGATCCAGTCCGCCCCCTTGCGCAGCCGCTTTTCCTGCGCATGTTTCAAAACGTCATCGGTTTCTGCTGCAAATCCGATCAGCAGCCGGGGCCGCTGTCCCCCGCCTGCCAGGCTCGCCAGAATGTCTGGGTTCTCGGTCAATCGCAGCGCGGGCGGTGCCGAGCCGCGCTTCTTCATTTTGCTCGGCGCATAGTCGCTGGTCCGCCAATCGGCGACCGCCGCGACCATCACCGCGACGTCGGCAGGCAGCGCCTGCGTGACTGCCGCCGCCATCTCCCGCGCCGATTCCACATCGATCCGCTCCACCCCCAGCGGGGTCTCCAGCGTGACCGGACCCGCCACCAGCGTCACCCGCGCGCCCGCCCGCGCCGCTGCGGCGGCAATCGCAAAGCCCTGTTTCCCCGAAGAGCGGTTGGCGATATAGCGCACCGGATCAATCGCTTCGTGCGTCGGCCCGGCGGTGACCAATACGTGTTTGCCAAACAGCGGGCGGTGCGCTGGCTCAGCCGCAAAGTCCGGTTGATCCCTGAGCGAATCGGACAGAGGGCCAGGCGGGATTTGGCCAGCAACCAGTTGCTTGATCGCAGCAGGTTCGGTTGGCGGCGCGGCCTTGGCCAGACCGAGCTGCGCGCAGATCGCGGCCCAGATTGCGGGCGGTTCGGGCAGCCGGCCGGGACCGAATTCGCCGCAGGCCATGATCCCCGAATCCGGATCGAGTACGGTCACCCCGCGCTGGCGCAGCACTCCCACATTGCGCTGGGTCGCGGCGTGTTGCCACATCCGTACATTCATCGCGGGGACCGCCAGCACCGGCTTGTCAGTCGCGAGCAGCACAGTCGTGGCCAGATCATCGGCGATTCCGGCGGCCATCTTGGCGAGCAGATCGGCGGTCGCGGGGCAGACCACCACCAGATCGGCCGCGCGGCTGAGCTGGATATGGCCCATTTCGACCTCGCTGGTCAGATCCCACAGCGTCGTGTGGACCGGGTTCTCGCTCAGCGCGGCCAGCGTCATCGCGGTGACGAAGTGCGCCCCGCCCCTGGTCAATACGCAGGTCACCGTGCCGGGCACGCCGCTGCTGCCCTGCCGGATCAGTCGGACCAGCTCGCACGATTTGTAAGCAGCTATGCCGCCGCCGACGATCAGCAGTATTCGGGGTTCATCCATCGCGGGCCGCTTGTGCAATGCCCGGCCTCGCAAAACAACCATGAACTGCGAACGCGCTTCCCTTGCCGCGTCGGCTGGGCCACAGTCTGCGCCGAAGCAACACCTGGGGGAATAAACCGATGCGCCTGATCCTGACCGCCTTGCTGGTGCTGTTCGGCCTGTTCAATCTGGCCCTGGGGATCGGCTTCCTCAGCAACCCTGCTGATCTGGGCAGTCAATTCAACCTGTTGCCACGCGGACCTGGCGGGCTGGCAGTTTTGCGCGCGGATATGACGGCGTTCTTCCTGGTGGCAGGCGGGTGCCAGTTGTGGGGCGGGTGGCGACGCAATGGCGATCTG
>JANORN010000103.1:0-16885 GCA_031415355.1 Novosphingobium sp.
CAAGCGTTCCAGGCCAATGGCAAGGCGATGCAGGTTGCCGCCACGCTGTTTGATACCCTGCTGGCAATCCGTTGAGCACAGGAGCGATCGCCATGACCCGCATCAGCACCAGCGCCTTTTATGAACGCTCCCGCCTGAACATGGGGGGCTTACGCGCACAGGCCGAAGACTTGCAGACCGCGATTGGCCGGGGCGAGCGGCTGGCGCGATCGTCCGACGATCCAGTCGCCGCTTCGCGCTTGCGCGGGCTGCTGCGCGCCGAGCGGCATTCGGCGATCGATACCAGCAATGCCAACCTGGCCAGCACCGATCTGCAGCTGGCTGATGGAGTCTTGTCCGAATTCGCCGCCTTCACCATCCGGGCGCAAGAGCTGGCAACTCAAGCCGCTTCCGGCACGCTCAATGCTGATCAACGCGCCGCGATCGGGCAGGAACTCGGGGGAATCCACGGCAATCTGGTCGCGCTGGCCAACAGCCGCAACGCTGCCGGACACGCCCTGTTTGGGGGAGTGTCAACCGGCGCAGCCTATAGCGTCGATGGCGCAGGCAACGCGGTCTATGGTGGCACCCCCAGCGCGGGCGAGCTGGCGCTGGGCGAAGGGCTGAGCGTCGGCCGTGGGATCACCGGGCCAGACTTCCTCAACTTCAACCACAACGGCGTGCCGACCAACCTGATGGCGGTGGTCAAAGGCTTGGCCGATGCTTTGCAAGGCGGCGCGGCCGATCCTGCGGCAGCGGCGCGCGATGCGCTGAGCGCGCTCGATAGCGGACTCGATACGGTCAGCACCGGGCAAACTCTGGTGGGCGTACGGCTGGCGTGGATTGACCTGACGACCGAACGCCGGATCGATCTGAGCGAGCTTCGCCAGGGCGAGCAGGCCGAACTGGGCGGGACTGATCTGCCCGCCACGATCACCCGCTTACAAGAAATTCTGACCGTGCTGGAAGCCAGCCAGGCCAGCTTTACCAAACTCTCATCGCTCAGCCTGCTGGACAATCTGCGCTGATCCCGCCCCGGGGCCGCGCCACAAAGGAAAAATTCTATGTTTGCCGCAATCGGCCTGGTTGTTTTGCTGGTCATGGTGTTTGGCGGATTCGCGCTTGCCGGTGGCTCGCTGGGGCCAGTGATGGCCGCGCTGCCGCATGAAATGCTGATCATCGGCGGAGCCGCCGTTGGCGCAACCATCACCGGCAATTCGATGCACGAATTGAAAGGCATCGGCAGCGGCTTTGCCAAGATCTTCAAGGGGCCAAAGCATAACAAGCAAGATCATATCGACGCGATTATCCTGACCACCAAGCTGATGAAGCTGCTGAAGGCCGAAGGCCCTGTGGCGATGGAAAGCCACGTTACCGAGCCTGCCAATTCGCCGATCTTCGCCGAGTTTCCCCGCCTTTTAGCGAACAAGCCGTTGACCGGCGTGATCTGCGACGCACTGACGCTGATTG
Organism: Novosphingobium sp.; assembly: GCA_031415355.1. GTDB lineage: Bacteria > Pseudomonadota > Alphaproteobacteria > Sphingomonadales > Sphingomonadaceae > Novosphingobium. The sequence goes on from JANORN010000103.1 coordinate 1,450, forward strand.
TGGTTTCGTCCGGCACGCTGGAGGTCCACGCGGTCGAAGACGTGATCGACAACGCGCTGAAATCACACTTCCATGAAATGCACGAGCCGCAGCATGCCCTGACCACGCTGGCCGATGGCCTGCCCGCGCTGGGGATCGTCGCCGCCGTGCTCGGGATCGTCAAGACGATGGGCTCGATCGACAAGCCGCCCTCGGTCTTGGGCGGGATGATCGGATCGGCGTTGGTCGGAACCTTTCTGGGGGTCCTGCTGGCCTATGGCATGGTCGCGCCGCTGGCCGGCCGGCTGAAGCAGATCGTCGAAGCCGACGAGCAGATCTTTCACGTGGTCAAGCAAGTGATCATCGCCTCACTGCACGGCTGGCCGCAGCCGCTGGTGGTTGAATCGGCGCGATCCGGTCTGGGCCACGCCTTCCGTCCGGGGCTGTCCGAACTGCTTGACGCCTTGCGCGGACGCTGAGCCATGGCCGCCGCCAAGAAGGGCAAGGCCGAGCCGCTGCCGCCGATCATCGTCAAGAAGATCACCGTGGTCGCAGGCGGGCACCACGGCGGGGCCTGGAAGGTCGCCTATGCCGACTTTGTCACTGCGATGATGGCGTTTTTCCTGTTGCTGTGGCTGCTGGGCGCGACCACTGAGAAGCAGCGCAAGGGGATTGCCGACTATTTCACTCCCACGCTGGTCAAGATGAAGGAGGGCTCTGCAGGCTCAAATGGTTTGCTGGGCGGGTCATCGATAACCGATGTGGATAGTTACCCCAACCGCAAGGGCCAGACCGGCAACCGCACACTCACAATCCCGCGCGATGCCAGCGGTGGGCCGAAGGAAGGCGCTGAGCGGGTCAAGAAGATGCAATCCATGCAGCAGCGTCTCGCCGAAAAGCTCGCCGCCAAGGCGGAACTTGCGCGGCTGGCGAAGCAGGTGCGGATGATCGACACCGCCGAAGGGATCCGGATTGATCTGGTCGATGATGCCAATTTCGACATGTTCCGGCTCGGCACTACGATCCTCACCCCCGAAGCAACCGGGCTGCTGGACGCAATTGCCGCCACCGTTGGCCCCGAAGCGGGCGGACTGACCATCCGCGGCCACACCGATGCCCTGCCCTGGCGGCCGGGCATGGGCGCGAACAACTGGTCGCTCAGCGCCGGCCGCGCCGAAGCCACCCGTCAGGCCCTGCTCCGCGACGGGATCGCCGAAGCCCGCTTCCGCCGGATCGAAGGCGTCGCCGACCGCGAACTGCTGGTCAAAGACAAACCCCAGGACCCCCGCAATCGCCGGATTTCAATCTTGCTGATGCGGTGATTGGCGGCCTTTACTCATAGCAGCAAGATCGCGCGCCAACCATGAGCGGCGGAAACCTTTCCCTGCCAGCAGTCGGCGAAAGTCAGCCAGATTGTCAAAATGCTGCAACTGACGATGATAGTAATTGACATACTCCAACGCTGCCAAAACCGCACAGCCGGTCGCTGCGAACCGGTCTGACAACCCCCTAGTCCAAGTCGGTTCAAACCATCCTAGCGCAGCGACCACGCAGCCGATCAAGGTTAGCGCCAAGGTTGGCTTGCGAAGGGAAGCGATCCGCTGCAACACGGGTTCGGTGTCGTGAGGTTCGCCACGCAGCTGCTGGACCTTCATCCGCCAATAGACCGCGCCGATTGCCAACAAGAGCACCATTGCAAGCATCGGGACCAATGTTACCCAGCCAATTTTACCCCTGCTCAACACCACAATAACGAACGGCAATCCAACGATGTTTGCCGCCTCGATCTTCCAATAGGGTGCCAGTCGCGCCAGCACGGCGGCTTTGGATTTGTGCAACACGGGGTTGTGGTTCGATGTCATCAATCCAGCCAGCCCCGGCTGCGCTCAACCGCCTTGTCCCATTTCGCCAGCAGCGCGGCGCGGTGTTCATCCGGCATAGCGGGTGTCCAGCGCTTGTCCTCGCCCCAGTTGACGCGGATCGCGGCGGTTGATGGCCAATAGCCGACCGCGAGGCCGGCCGCATAGGCTGCGCCCAGCGCCGTCGTTTCGATCACTTTGGGGCGGATCACTGGCACGTCCAGGATGTCGGCCTGGAACTGCATCAGCAGTTCGTTGACCACCATCCCGCCGTCGGTGCGCAGTTCGGTTATCGCAACGCCGGAATCGCGGGTCATCGCGTTCAGGACTTCGCTGACCTGGAACGCTACCGCTTCCAGCGCAGCGCGGGCGAAGTGACCTTTGTGCGCGAACCGGGTTAGCCCCGCGATCACCCCGCGCGCGCGGTCATCCCAGTGCGGGGCGTAGAGCCCGGAGAAAGCCGGGACGATATAGACATCGCCATTGTCCTCCACCGTGCGGGCCAGCGCCTCGATCTCGGCGGCGTCTTGCACCAGCCCCAGATTGTCGCGCAGCCATTGCACCAAGGCCCCGGCGATCGAGATCGAACCCTCCAGCGCATAGACGGCGGGCGCGTCGCCCAGCTTATAACCCAAGGTGGTCAGCAGGCCTTGCGTCGAGGGAAACGGCCGTTCCCCCGTGTTCATCAGCATGAAGCAACCGGTGCCATAAGTATTCTTGGCTTCGCCCGGCGCAAGGCAGGCCTGCCCGAATAGCGCGGCCTGTTGATCGCCCAACATCCCCGCCAGCGGAATTCCGCCCAGCGCGCCCGAGCAATGGCCGTAAACCTCGCTCGACGAAGCAATTCGCGGCAAGCACGCGCGCGGAATGTCAAACAGCGCCAGAATCTCCGCGTCCCACTCCAGCGTCGCCAGGTTCATCATCTGCGTGCGCGAGGCGTTGGTCACATCGGTAACATGCTCACCGGTCAGGTTCCAGGCGAGCCAGCTGTCCACAGTGCCGAACAACAGCTCTCCCGCTTCGGCCCGCGCCTGCGCGCCGGGAACATGGTCAAGCAGCCAGCGCAGCTTCAGCCCCGAAAAATAGGTCGCGAGCGGCAGCCCGGTCTGTGCGCGCAGCCGGTCCTGCCCGCCCTCGTCCGCAAATTTTGCGACCAGCCCATCGGTCCGAGTGTCCATCCAGACCACCGCGTTATGGACCGGTGCGCCGGTGGCCTTGTCCCACAGCACCGCTGTTTCGCGCTGATTGGTGATTCCGATTGCGGCGAGGTCGCCCGGTTCCAGCCCGGCTTTGGTCAGCGCGCCCGCGATAACCGAGGTGGTGTTGCTCCAGATCTCAACCGGATCGTGCTCCACCCAGCCCGGCTGCGGCATAATCTGCGCATGTTCACGCTGATCCGCCGCGATAATCGCGCCGCTGGCGTCAAACACAATGAACCGCGTGCTAGTCGTCCCTTGATCGATTGCGCCGATATAGCGTGGCATGGCTGCTCCCTCTTCCGGAGCTCCTGCTATTGCCACCCGGCATTCTGCGCAAGCCGAACAAGAAAAGGCCCGGCGGTCATGGGAAACCGCCGGGCCTCTGCCTGGAAGGGACAGGCATCTCGTAACGGCAGGCTTACCGCAGCAGCGACAGCACGTTCTGCTGGCTCTGGTTGGCCTGGGCGATCATCGCAGTGGAGGCCTGGCTAAGGATCTGGGCTTTGGCCATCGCGGTCGTTTCCGCCGAATAGTCAGCATCTTCGATCCGGCTGCGAGCATCAGCGAGGTTGGTGACATTATTGGTCAGGTTGTTGACCACCGATTCCAGGCGGTTCTGCCCGGCACCCAGTGCCGAGCGGGCCGACGAGATCGATTCCATTTCGGTATCGATCGTGCCGAGCAAGGTGTTCGCTGCCGTTGCGGTCGAAACGTTATAGGATCCAGCCGCACCGCCGCTGGCCGCCAGCGTGGTCAGATTGGCCATGACCAGGTCCACCGTATCCACCGCGTTGGCACCGGTCTGCACGGTGACGGCAGTGGTCGAGGCATCGAACAGCACCACCCCGTTGAATTCGCTGTTGGTGATGACCTGATCCATCTGCGCGGTCAGTTCATTGACTTCGGCCTGCATGTAGGAACGATCAGTGGCGTCCTGATAAGTGCCCGACGCCGACTGTACCGCAAGTTCGCGGACACGTTGCAGCATGTTAGTAACCTCGCTCAGCGCGCCTTCAGCGGTCTGGGCAAGCGCGATGCCATCGTTCGAGTTGCGGATGCCCTGGTTCATGCCGCGCACCTGACTGGTCATCGACGTGGCGATGGCCATCCCGGCGGCGTCGTCCTTGGCGGAGTTGATGCGCTTGCCGCTTGACAAGCGCTCCATTGCCATGCCCAGCATCTTGCTGGCCGAGTTTGAAGCATTGGCAGCGCGGATCGCGCTGATGTTGGTATTGATGACGGTCATGTCTGACTCCCGTGAATAGGTCCCGAAATGCCAGCCGTCCGGACGATCCGGCGTGGCTGCCACGAGAAAGACCGGCATCGGCGAATTAAAGTTAAGGGCCTTATCCGCTTACCGCTACCCCGGCCCGCCATCGTATCCGGACAAACCTCTAGGGACTTTTCCCAGGGCTTAAGTTACCGCCTCGTTTGTCGTTTGTGGCGCAAAAGTCCCTTGCCAACATGGTTAATGCAAGGGGGCCGTAATGCAGAACGTCACTATCAGCGAGCGGGCAGTTAAACTGCACCCGGTGCTGGTCCAGCGCCTGGAGGCGCTGCTGATCGCGCAAGGGATCGATGGCAGCGTGACCATCCGCACCGCCAGCGACCCGGTGCCCCCGGGCCGAACGCCGTGCCTGTCGTTGGAGCGCGATAACAGCAATCAGTTGGCGCGCAGCGAAACGCTGGGCCGGATGAGCCTGCGCTATCGCGATCCCAGCGGCGAAACCGCCCTCGCCGCTGCACTGGTTGCAGTGACCCCGACTGACCGCCCGATTGCAGCCGATCCTGAAAGCCTGTCGGTTCTGACCCTCGCCGCCCGGCTCGCGGTGAGCGACATTCCGGTATTGATCGGCGGCCCGACCGGCACCGGCAAGGAAGTGCTCAGCCGCTTCATCCACGCCCGCAGCCCGCGCCGTGATGGCCCGTTCGTGGCGGTTAATTGCGCCGCCATGCCCGAAACCATGCTCGAAGCCTTGTTGTTCGGCCACAAGAAGGGTGCCTTTACCGGTGCGACCGAAGCCAATGAGGGCTTCTTCCGCGCGGCTGACGGCGGAACGCTGCTACTCGACGAAATCGCCGAAATGCCGATGGGCCTCCAAGCCAAGCTGCTGCGCGCCTTACAAGAGGGCGAGGTGATGCCGATCGGCGCGACCAGAGCGATCCCGGTCGACGTCCGGATCATCGCCTGCGCCAACCGCGATCTGCCCACCGAAGTGGCCGAGGGGCGGTTCCGCGCCGACCTCTTTTACCGGCTCAACGTGTTCCCACTTACGCTGCGCCCACTGCGTGACCGGCCTGAGGATCTGGCCCCGCTGGCGATTGCGATGATTGCCCGCCACACCCCGCGCAGCCATGCACTGCCGTGGCTGTCAGAGGCTGCCCTGGCGATGCTGAAGCTGCATTCCTGGCCGGGCAATGTCCGCGAACTGGAAAACGTGGTCCGCCGCGGGCTGTTGCTGGCGGACGGGGCTGACCGGATCGAACCGCGCCACATCGCGTTTGACAGTACCGCGCGGCTGGTGGGGGAAGCCCCCGCAGATGCCGCGCCGCCGCGCTTGTCCAGCGTGGTCCAGCGCAGCGAAGCGAAGGCGATCTTTGAAACGCTGGAAGCCTGCGGCGGCAACCGCGTCGCAACCGCCCGCCAGCTTGGGATATCCGAACGCACCTTGCGCTACCGCCTCGCCTCGTTCCGTGACGCTGGCATGGCTGTTGCAGGAGGTCGGCGATGAACGGACCATCCGCGGTTGGCGGCGGCGGCACCGCTGGCGGAGTGCAGCAGATCATGGCGCTGCGCGAACAGATCATGCAACGCAACGAACTGTTGCAAGCGCTGCAAGCCGCCAAGGAAGGCACCCCAGCTGCGCCCACCGCCCCGCCCGCAGCGGGTGGATTTGGCGATGCGCTGAAATCCGCGCTTGATGGCGTCAATGCCAAGCAGGCCGAAGCCGAACGGCTGGGCAACGGCTATCAGACCGGCGAGGTTACCGATGTCGCCAAGGTCATGCTTGCGCGGCAGGAAGCAGGGATTGCGTTTGAAGCGACCCTGCAAGTCCGCAACAAACTGCTGTCAGCCTATCAAGACATCATGCGGATGGGGGCGTAACCGATGGCTGATCTGGTTCCCCTCGCCGCTAATACCGGCTTCGTGCCCCCGCTGGATACGGGCAGCCCGCTCGAACGCTTGCGCGGTCTCGCTGCACAGCCTGCTATGCGCAAGGCCCTGCCTTGGTTTCTGGGAGCGGGCGCACTGGGCACGCTTGCGCTCACCTGGGCGATCATGTCCCCCGCACCGCAGCGCACGCTTTATACCGAACTGAACGACGGTGAACGCGCCGGAGTTGTCGCAGCGCTGGATAAGGCCGCGATCGGTTACACCATCGACAATGCCACCGGCGCGCTGACCGTGGCCGAAGATGACTTGTACCGCGCGCGAATGCTGGTGGCGTCGGATGGCGCACTGGCGACGCCCGAAACCGGCACCGATGCGCTCAGCAGCCTGCCGCTGGGGGCTAGCCGCACGCTCGAAGGCGAACGGCTGAAAATTGCGCGCGAACGCGAATTGCAGCAGACGATTATGGAAATCGACGGGGTTGAAGCCGTCCGCATCCACCTCGCTCAGGCCGAAAAATCGGTGTTCGTGCGCGAGGATACCCCGCCCAGCGCCTCGGTGATGCTGCGGCTGGCGCGCGGGCGGCGGCTGTCTGACAGCCAGACCGCCGCGATCATCAATCTGGTCGCGGCTGCGGTCCCCGGCCTGTCGCCCGATGCGGTGCGCGTGGTCGATCAGCATGGGCGGCTGCTGTCCGATGGCAGCGGCAAGGACAATGACCGGATCGAGCTGCAAGCGCGGCTGGAGGAAAAACTGCGTGGTCAGCTGGACCAGTTGCTGACCCCGATGCTCGGCACGGGCAACTTCACCAGCGAGGTCCAGATCGAACTAGACATGGACGAAGTTACTTCTGCGCGCGAGAGTTATGACAAGGACGGCGTGGTCCGCACTGAAACCCAGCAACAATCGCAAAGCACCGGCGCGCCAATGGGTGCGGTCGGTGTTCCGGGCGTGCTCTCCAACACCCCGCCCCCCGCTACAATCGCAGTGCCCGGTGCGCCTATCGGCACGCCAGCAGGCACCGGCGGAGTTTCCAGCAACGGTGAAAGCAGCACCGCGCGGACCTTTGAACTGGGCCGCGAAGTGGCCGTCGCCAACAGCGGCCCGGGCAAGGTCAAGCGGCTGTCCGTCGCGGTTGCGCTCAGCCAGGCCGCGCTCAAGAAGGCCAAACCGGAGGACATCGAGCAGATCAAGCAGCTGGTCAGCGCCGCCGTGGGGGCCAACCTGCAGCGCGGCGATCAGGTCTCCGTCCTCGCGCGCCCGTTCGAGCCGGTCAGCACTGAAGAACAGCCGTTCTATGAAGCCGGCTGGTTCGCGATGGTGGTGCGCAATGTCGTGGCGCTGATCGCGGTCCTGCTGGTGTTGCTGCTGGGCGTGCGTCCGTTGATCGGCGCGCTAAAGCGGCGCAACGAAGCACTGGCTGCACCCGCTGAACCCGGAGAACCGGGGGTCGCGCGCCAAATCAATGCCGATGGTGAACCGCTCAGCGATGCCGAGCTGATCAACCGCCAGATCGGTCTGGCGCAGCGGATTGCGATGGAAAAGCCCGATGACGCCGCGCGCGCCTTGCGCGAAATGCTGGCTGCACCCGCCCCCGAACCCGCAGCGGGGAAAGCCGCATGACCGACGCAACCGCCCTACCTGAGGCCGACCGCGCGGCGATTTTGGTAATGCTGCTGGATGAAGCCCAGGCAGCTGAAATCCTGCGACAATTGAACCAGGACGAGCTGCGCCTGCTCGGCGAAAAGATGTGCGCGCTGGGCGAAATCGGCCCCGCGTTGATCACGCAGGCGATCGGCGGCTTCGTCCGCCGGACCGAGCGGCAGGGGCTGTTCACCGATGGCCGCAACGATCAGGTCCGCACGCTGATGACCGAAGCGGTCGGCCCGCTGAAGGCCGGCAACCTGTTGCAGTCGATCCTGCCAGAAGGTAGTTCTGACGGTGGCGGAACGCTGGAAATCGCGCGCTGGCTGACCCCGCAGGCGCTGGTCCCGCTGGTACAGGACGAACATCCGCAGGCGCTGGCAGTGCTGCTAGTCCAGCTCAACCCCGAAGTCGCCGCGCAGGTGCTGGCGGCGCTGCCCGCGCCGGTCCAGACCGAAGTGGTCCACCGCATCGCGACCTTGCAGGAAGTCCCCGCCGAAGCGCTGACCATGCTGGAGCAATTGCTCGAACGGCGGATCACCGCCAGCCATGGCTCTGCGCCGCTGGCGATGGGCGGGCCGCGCGAAGCGGCGGACATCATCAACCAGGCCGGCAAGGCTGCGGAAAAGCGGATCATGCCGGAAATCGCGCGGATCGACCGCAGCCTGGCCAAGACTATCGAAAACGAGATGTTCAAGTTCGAACATCTCCTGGCGCTGGAACCACTGGCAATGGGCGCACTGCTCCGCGATGTGGAAAGCGATGTGCTGATCGATGCGCTGAAAGGCATTGAGGAAGGCCAGCGCGACGTATTCTTCCGCGCGATGTCCAGTCGCGCCGCCGATGGTCTGCGCGATGAAATCGCCGGGCGCGGACGGCTCAAAATGGCCGATGTGCAGGAAGCGCAGCGCCAGATTGTGGCGGTCGCGCGGCGGCTGGCCAATGAGGGTGTGATTGCGTTCGGCGCGGGCAGCGGCGAAGACGACTATGTCTGATCTGCCCTTCGCTGCTTTGGCACAGAACCTTGGCTTTGCCCCGGACCCGCGTTTTTTCGGGACGCTGGCCGAGCCTGGCGCAGCCGAACCGGCGGACCCGGTCGCGCTGGCCCATGCCGCAGGTTTCGTCGAAGGATCAGCGGCGGCAAGTGCAGCGGCGGCGGCCAGCCTGGCCGAAGCGCTGACCGCGCGCGGGGCAATCGAACTGGCGATTGTGCGCCACAATGCCGAACTTGAAGACCACTGGCGGCACCGGCTGGAGACCACGGTCGAAGTGCTGTGCAATGCCGCATTGGCACCGTTGGCGATTGATCCCGCCGCGCTCGCCAGCCGGATCGCGCGCGCCGCCGCACTGCTGTCACGCGCCGATGATGAGCGCATGTTGCGATTGCACCCCGATGATCTGGTGCTGGTGGAACAGGCCTTGCCGCCGGGACTGCCAGTTGCCGCCGATCCGGCCCTGCCGCGCGGCACCGTCCGGATCGAAAGCACCCAGGGCGGGGTTGAGGATGGCCCCGAAGCCTGGCGCGCCGCGCTGGCTGAGGCGCTGAGCCAGTGCTGACCCGGCTCGACGCAAGATTTGACGCCATGGCGGCGGCCCGGCCCGAACTGGGTCCGCAGCGCTATGGGCTGGTAACGGCCTGCGATGGCGGCTTGCTAGAGGTTAGCGGGCTCCCCGTGCCGGTGGGCGCATTTTGCCGCGTGGCGCATGGCCGCGGCCAGCCGCTCGCCGCCGAATCGATCGGCTTTCGCAATGGCAAGACGATGCTGATGCTGCTGGGCGATACTGTGATGTTGCGCCCCGGCGCGCGGGTGGTGGCGCAGGGGCATCCCGGGATGGTCCCGGTCGGCGCAGCCTATCTGGGCCGGGCGGTCGACGGTGAAGGGCATCCAATCGACGGCGGCGCGGCGGTGCGTTCCCGGCAATTGTGGCCAACCGGCGGGGTGCGCACCAGCGCGCTGGATCGCAGCCCGGTCCGCGCGGTGTTCGATACCGGCGTGCGCGCGCTTAATGCGCTGACGACCTTTGGGATCGGCCAGCGGATCGGGATCATGGCCGGGTCCGGCGTCGGTAAATCGGTGCTGCTCGACATGATCGCCACCGGGGCTGAAGCCGACGTGGTGGTGGTCGGCCTGATCGGGGAACGCGCGCGCGAAGTCTCCGATTTCGTCGAGCGCCACATGCACGGCGCGCACCGCGCGCGGACGGCATTGGTCGCAGTTCCCGCTGATCACGCCCCCAACCTGCGGCTACGCGGCGCATTGCTCGCGACCAGCCTGGCCGAACAATTCCGCAGCGAAGGGCGCAAGGTACTGTTGATCCTCGACAGCCTGACCCGCGTGGCCCACGCCGCGCGCGAGATCGGGTTGTTGCTAGGCGAACCGGGCGCGGCACGCGGCTATCCCCCCTCAGCGCTCGCCGCGATCACCAAACTGGTCGAACGGGCCGGCAATTCGGGCGCAAGCGGCGGCGCGATCACCGGGATTTACACTGTACTCGCCGATGGTGACAGCCAGGATGATCCGGTGGTCGATACCGCCCGCGCCATCCTCGACGGTCACATCGTGCTCAGCCGCGCGCTCGCCCAGCGCGGGCAGTATCCGGCAATCGATGTCGGGGCCTCGCTCAGCCGGGTGATGAGCGATATCGTCCCGCCCGAACAAGCCCGATTGGCGCGTGGGTTTCGTGCTTTATCGGCCAGTTATGAGGCGAACCGCGACCTGGTTCTGATGGGAGCCTATCGCGGCGGCGCCGATCCCGTGCTCGACCGCGCGATCACCATGCACGACGCCATGACCCGGTTCCTGATCCAGGAAGTGGGCACGCAGGCCAGCCATGGCGAGAGCCTGTCCGCGCTGCGCGGCCTTCTGCACGCAACCGATGCCTGACCGCGCCCGGTTGCTGCGGCTGCAACGGTTGAGCCGGGTCCGCGCCATCGCCCGGCAGGAAGCGGTGCGTGACGCGGCGGAGGCCGAAAGCACCTTGGCGCAGTTGCGCAGCTTGGCCGAGCGTACCGGCGCACTCGCTGAAGCTTATGACCGGCCCGCCGCGCAGCCCGATGCCGCCCGGCTTAGCTCCGCGCTAGGGTTCCGCTCGGGCCTGATCGCGATTCGCGCGCAGGCGCTGGCCGATCAAGCCCGCGCGCAGACCACGGCCGACAGCCTGCAAGCCGCGCTGGCGCAGGCAGAGCGCCGCCGTGCGCTGGTGCAAGAACGCGCCGACGCGCTCGCCAAGACCATCGCCAGCGCCGGCTCGCATGCGCCTGCGGGTGCAGCGCGGCGAACTGGCATGGAACTTGATTAGTAATCGGCAACACCAGAATTGCGGAGTTGCCCACGTGCTTGCCAGTCCATCGATCCAGCCTGCCCTGCTGACCCCCACTGCTCCAGCCAGCCCGGAAATCAGCGCTTCCGGGGCCGAGCCCGCCGCCGGATTTGACGCACTGCTGGCGGCAATTGTTCCAACCAGCCCGGTACTTCAGCCCGCCACACCGGTTGCCGCTTTGCCGCCGGGCGGCAATCCCTTGCCGGTCAGTCTCGCGGCAGTGCCGACGACCCCAGATTTCATCCCCGAGCCACTGCGCAGCGCAGTTCCAGCAGTATCGGTCAACGCTGCGCTGCCGCAACAGCATCCGCAGACCGGCGCGGTCCTTCCGCGCGCACTGGCCGGCACTGCGCTCAGCCGGATCGCCAGTTCCTTGCCCGGCACAGCAGCGCAGCCGGTAACACCGCTACCCAACCAAGGCCACAATGATGCCCCAGACGATCTGGACGCAGCAACGTCTTTGACGGACGCAGCGCCGATCCTTGCAGCACCCAACGTGGACGTGGTGCCAATCCGGACTACTGCGTTACCAGCCGAACCGCTGCCGATTATTAACACTGCCACGCGGCTGACCGTTGCTGTCCCCGTCGAACAGTCCATCCAGCTACCAACGCAAGTGCACTTGCCGACGGTCACAACCGCATCCGCAGCCCTGAGCGCTCCTGCGCCCGCTGCGCCAACTATTGCGCTCCAGCCCCTGGCCGCGCCGATTGCGCAAGCAACCCAGCAGACCGGTATCAAACCCACCACCCCCGGTCTGCGGCGCTCGCCAAAGGCCAACCCGGCCGGGTCAGGCATGGTTCAACCCGTGGCACAGCACCCGGCTGCGGCTCAACCCGTCGCAGCCCCGGCGCTCACGCGTCCAGCACTCGCACTCCCGGCAAACGCAAACCCGGTGGCCTCGGTGCCCGTGAACCTGATCCACGCGGCCCCGATCCACGTCGGCCCCGGCTACGGCGTCCCAGTCTACGCCGTCCCGATCCACGCCGTCCCGATCCACGCCGTCCCGGTCCACGCCGTCCCGGTCCAAATCGTCCCCGCCCCGGCAACTGCAGCCCCGGCAACTCCTGTTTCGGCAACTCCTGTTTCGGCAACTCCGGTTCGCGCCCGGCCGATTCACCCGGGCAAGGGCCACGCGCCCCAGGTCACCCAAGCGCCTGGGCTAATCCGGGCTGCGGCCAGAGCAAATCCAGCCGCCGGGCTCGCACCCGTACCGGTTGCGCCGGTTAACCCGGTGCTGCCAGCAGAGTTTGACCCAGCGGCTGTTATCGCTTCCGCTGCACCGCCGATTGCCAAGCGCAATCCGGGCCTCAATCCGGCGCACCAACCCGCCACTGTCGCCACCGACTTGCGGATTGACCCCAGCCCCCGCGCGCCAGCTGCCACTGCGCGGATTAGCCTAGATCCAGCGATGCTGCGCCCGGTCCCCGTCAGCGATGCCATCGCGCAGTTCACGCCCCTACCGGTTGAACCCGCCCCGGCAATCAGCGCCTACATCGGCCCGGCCCGCAGCGCGGCCGAGAGTGCGCAGCCGCTGGACTTCGCCGCGTTGATCGGCCGGATTGAAAGCGCGCGCGAAGCGGGCGGCAATGCGCCGGTCAGCTTCTCGCTGCGGCACGAAGAGTTTGGTCCGGTCGGTCTGCGCTTTGAAACCGAAGCGGGCCGAATCTCGGTTGATCTCAGCAGTCCTGATCCGGATTTTGCCCGCGCCGTCGCCGCCGCGCAGCCAGCAGCCAGCGACGCGCCGCGCAACGACAATGGCAGGCCCGATAGCGGACGCAGCGACAACCAGCGCGGGGACACCAGCGCGCGCGGCCAAGAATCTACAAGCGGAAACGCGCGCGACGGCGGCGGAACCGGTCGTGGCTCCACCGATGAGCGCGGCAACCGCCAACCGGATGCGCGACGATCCGCAACCGGCGCCAAGCCTACCCCAGATCAAACCGATCTTTTTGCCTGAATTCAGCCAGTAACAGGGAACACTTCACATGAGCGAATCAACGGATAAGCCGGTCAAAGCCAAAAAGGGCAAAGGCCTGGTGGTCAAGCTGGTGATCGGTCTGGTGCTGATCGGCGTGGGCGGTGGTGGCACTTTCGCGCTGGTCCAGGCCGGGATCGTCGGCGGCGGTGAACACAACGAGAAAGAAAAGGACGAGCCCAAACTGATCAAGAAGGGCGAGGAAGATCCCTATGCGGTCAAGACCGAAGCCAAAGAGGGCGAAGGGGCGGCTGAGGTGGAAGGCGAAGGTGGCAGCGAATACCGCACCAGCTATTACAACTTCACCGAAGACTTCACCTCGAACCTGAAGAATTCCGAAGCCTTGGTACAGATCAGCCTGGCCTGCTCCACCCGCCGCGACGGGCGCGTGCTGATGTGGCTGAAGAAGCACGAGCTGGCGATCCGCTCGGCGATCCTGGTGGTGCTGGCCGATACCCCCGAAGACGAAGTTATGGTGCCCGAGGGCAAGCAGCGGATCCAGAAGCGGATCACCGCCGCGATTAACCAGGTGCTCAACGAAACCGAAGGCTTTGGCGGGGTCGACGCGGTCTATTTCAAATCCTTCCTGGTCCAGTGAGCGCGCCGTCATGAGAGCAGAATCCCTGTTCATCGCTGAGCGCCCCGCCGCGCAGCACTGCGCCGAATTGCTTGGGCGGGGCGTTGCGCCGCTGGATGCGGTCGCTGCCATGCAGCCGCTCGCCGAACGTTTTGTCCGCCAGTTAAGCGCCTGTTTGGCCCCGCTGTGCGGGCCAGACTTGCCGGGCATCACCCCCCGTCCGGTTCGCCGCACAACCGGCGCAGACTATCGCGCCACCCTGCCCGCGCTGGCCGCGCATTGCGTGCTAGTGACCGGCACCCCGGACAGCCCGCTGCTGGTCACGCTGGATGGCGGCGCAATCTTGCGGATGATCGACCGCACGTTTGGTGGGCGTGGCGAAACCCCCAGCCCACTGCCTGAGGCTTTGCCGCCGTCGGCACTGCTGCTGATTGCGCGGCTGGCCGGGCTGATCGCGGATCGGTTGTCGTTGATCATGGGCGGCGAAGGGACGGTGCTGGCGCAGCGCCACGGAGCCGATCTGGCCGAGCTGTACCCCTTCGCGCCCGCCGCCGACCTGGTGATCGCGGACTATGCCGTGAGCGAGGGGATGCGCGCGCCGTGGCTGTTCCAGCTGGCACTGCCAGCCGCCACGGCTGCAAATCTGGGCGCGGGTACGGCGCAAGCGCGGCTGACGCAGATCCATCACCGGCCGGACCGCGAGCCGTTCGGCAGCGTGCCGGTGTCGTTGACCGCCACGATCGTCGATACGCGCATGCCGCTCAGCGCGATTGCCGGGCTGGCCCCCGGCGTAATCCTGCCGGTGGCGGTGGCCCGGCAAGTGCCGCTGCGGATTGGCGGGCGGACCATCGCCACCGGCACCGTCGGCAGTCAGGACGACCGCGTCGCGCTGCAACTCTCCGCGCTTTGCTGATTTACCAAGGATTATTCGATGACCATCCAGACCCGCGGCCTTGAATTTCTAAGCGACGTTGACGTTCGCTTGTCAGTCGAGCTGGGCCGCACCGACATGAAACTGCGCGATGTGCTCGGGCTGGGCGAAGACAGCGTGGTGATGCTGGACCGGCTGACCGATGAATTGCTTGACGTGCTGGTCAACGGCAAGCCCATCGCCAAGGGCGAAGTGGTGGTCCAAGGCTCGCGCTTTGGCCTGCGGATCGTCTCGATGATCGGCGTGGAAGCGCCTGCCGGGGAGGCCGGCTGATGCTGTGGTATATCGTCAAGCTGGCGCTGCTGCTGCCGCTGATCGGTGCGCTGATCTATGGTAGCCTGAAACTGACCCAGCGAATGCAGGCCCGCCTCGGCGCCAATCCGGCTGCGCCACGCGCGGTGCGGGTGGTGGAAACGCTGATGCTTTCGCCCACGCAAAAGCTCGCGGTGATTGAGTTCCACGGGCGCGAGATTCTGGTCTCAGCGTCGCGCAACGGCTTGGTTGCGTTGGCCGAAGCCCCTGCGCGGGAGCCGGTGACATGAAGTTGATCCGCACCGCAGCTTCCGCCGCCGCCCTGCTGACCCCCGCCATAGCGCAGGCGCAAGTCGCGGTGCCGGGCGCGCTCGACCGCGCCTTCGCCAGCGTCAATGGCGGCGGGAGCAGCGGCTTGTCGCTCTCGCTGCAACTGCTGTTGCTGATGGGGCTGCTGACGATCCTGCCCGGGATCGTGCTGATGATGACCAGCTTCACCCGCATCCTGGTGGTGCTCTCGATCCTGCGCCAGGCGCTGGGCCTGCAGCAATCGCCGCCCAATCAGGTGCTGGTCGGGCTGGCGC
>JANORN010000104.1:0-3022 GCA_031415355.1 Novosphingobium sp.
CCTGCGCGGTTGCCACTTTTTCGCGCTGATCCGCGCGTGATCAGCTGCGCCAGCAATGCGGCGTCCCCGGCTATCAAGGCCTCGCGTTTGGCGCGCGACCAGCCCTTCAGCCGCTGTTCGGCCGCAAACGCAACCTGCTGATCGGCAAATGGCAGCGACCAGACCAACTCGACCGGCAGACGCTTCGCTGTATAATCATCCAGCGTCCCGGCGCGGTGTTGCGCCAGCTTGGCCTGTAGATCATCGGTATGCCCGACATAATACGACGTATCGGCGCAGCGCAGCATATAGGTGACAAAGGGGGGCGCGCCGTCCGCGCTATCCATGGCCGGGGTCACGCCCGCCGACGTCCTGGATCGACCCGGCGAATTCCTCAAAGTCCCGCGCTTCGGTGAAATCGCGGTAAACCGAGGCGAAGCGGATATAGGCAACCGCGTCGAGCTGGCGCAGGCCGTCCATCACCATCTCGCCGATTACTTTGGCTTGAACCTCGCTGTCGCCCAGCGTTTCAATCTGGCGCTGGATGCCCGACACGAGCTGATCCAGCCGCTCCTGCGCGATCCCGCGCTTGCGGGTGGCGAGTGCGACCGATTGTTCGATCTTCGCTCGGTCAAAGGCTTCGCGCTGATCGCCGCTTTTGACCACGATCACTTCGCGCAGCTGCACCCGTTCGAACGTAGTGAATCGCGCGCCGCAGCTGTCGCACTGACGGCGGCGGCGAATCGTCGTGTTGTCTTCGGTCGGGCGGCTGTCTTTGACCTGGCTGTCATCATGCGCGCAGAACGGGCAGCGCATTCAGGGCCTGATGCGTTTGTAGAACATCCAGCCCGCGCCGATGGCGAGGCCTAGCGGAATGCTCAGGACGGGCAGGACAAAGCCAGCCGCTGCACCTACCGCGCCCGCGATCAGCACCGGCTTGGTCGAGGGATGATGCATCCCTTCCTTGGCCATGCCGGTGATTTCAACCTTGGCGTCCTGCATAATGTCGTCGCTCATGGTTCTACAGCTCCTGATAGATCGGGAAACGTGCGCAGAGATCTGCCACACGGTCGCGCACGCGCGCCTCAATCTGCCCGTCGCCTTCATCGCCGTTGCGCGCCATGCCGTCCACCACTTCGGTGATCAGCGCGCCAATCTGGCGGAACTCCGCTTCGCGGAAGCCACGCGTGGTGCCTGCAGGCGTTCCCAGCCGGACCCCGGAGGTAACGAAGGGCGAGCGGGTATCGTTGGGGATGCCGTTCTTGTTGCAAGTCAGCCAGGCCCGGTCGAGACCCTTTTCAGCGGCCTTGCCCGTCACGTTCTTGGCGGTCAGATCGACCAGCATCAGGTGATTATCCGTGCCGCCCGAAACGATCCGCAGGCCGGTTTCGGTCAGGCTGGCGGCCAGCGCACGGGCATTGGCCACGATCTGCGCAGCGTACGCCTTGAATTCAGGCTGCAACGCTTCCTGAAATGCCACCGCCTTGGCCGCGATTACATGGACCAGCGGCCCGCCCTGCATGCCCGGGAACACGGCGGAGTTGAACTTCTTGGCCAGATCCGCGTCATTGGTCAGGATAATCCCCGAACGCGGACCGCGCAGACTTTTATGGGTGGTGCTGGTCACCACGTGGGCGTGCGGGAACGGCGAAGGATGCGCGCCGCCTGCGACCAACCCCGAAAAGTGCGACATATCGACCATCAGCCACGCGCCGATTTCGTCGGCGATTTCACGGAACCGCTGGAAATCCCAGACCCGCGAATAGGCGGTGCCGCCTGCGATGATCAGCTTGGGCTTGTGCTCACGCGCCAACCGCGCAACCTGCTCCATATCCAGCTGCTCGTCATCCGCGCGCACCCCGTAAGGGATCGGGTTGAACCATTTGCCGCTCATGTTGACCGGCGAGCCGTGCGTCAGATGCCCGCCTGAATTCAGGTCCAGCCCCATGAAGCTGTCACCGGGTTGCAGCAGCGCGAGGAACACCGCCTGGTTCATCTGGCTGCCCGAATTGGGCTGCACATTGGCAAAGTCACAGCCGAACAGCGCCTTGGCGCGCTCAATCGCTAGCGTTTCCACCACGTCAGCATATTCGCAGCCGCCGTAATAGCGCTTGCCCGGATAGCCCTCGGCGTATTTGTTGGTGAACACCGAGCCGGTCGCCTCCAGCACCGCGCGGCTGGTGATGTTCTCGCTCGCAATCAGTTCGATCTTGGTCTGCTGGCGGTGCAGCTCGCCCCGGATCGCGGCAAATACTTCGGGGTCGCTGGCTTCCAGATGTGCGTCAAAGAACCCGGCGGAGCGGATGGCGGGGCCGGTTGCAAAACTGGCGGCCTCAAGGGTGGCGGTCACGGTCGGAATGCTCCTCAGCAGGGCGGATTGGTCAGTTTGGCGACGCGGTCGGTATGGCGGCCGCCGCCGTACGGGGTGGCAAGAAAGGTGTCGAGGCAAGCCTTGGCCTGATCAATCCCGATCAGCCGCGCGCCCATGGCGATGGCGTTGGCATCGTTGTGTTCGCGTGCCAAAGCGGCGGAGAGCGGCTCGCTGACCAGTGCACAGCGCAGCGCCGGGTGGCGGTTGACCGCGATGGAGATGCCAATGCCCGATCCGCACAGCGCCACGCCGCGTTCCGCCGTGCCAGCGGCGATGGCTTCGGCCAGCCGGTAGCCAAAATCGGGATAGTCCACGCGCTGGGCATTGTCGGGGCCAAGGTCCGCCACATCATGCCCCAGCGCGATCAGATAGTCGCGCAATTCGGCCTTCAGGTCGAATGCGGCATGATCGGAGGCGATGGCAATGCGCATGGTGGGTGCGGGCCTGTCAGCTGGAAGGGAATCGCTGCCGCCCCCTTAGTCGCGCCGCCGCGAGAATGCCAGTGGCCCGCAGGACAGGTGCGCGCAAGTTGTGCGGATTTGACTTGTGCCGCGCGCAGCGTCAGCATCGTGATCTAAGCTTGGGGGAACGATCATGAACCGCGCCGTGCCGATTATCGCCGCCTTGGTCGGCGCGCTGTTGCTGGCAATTTGGGGAACCACGCCACTCGCA
>JANORN010000105.1:0-28076 GCA_031415355.1 Novosphingobium sp.
GCCCTACGCCGCCAGCTTCGCGTACATCGACCGCACGGGCTTTGCCATCACGCGCTGGACCATGGGTTCGAAGAACTCCAGCGGCAGCGTATCATAGGCTGGATCGAACGCGGCCTGATCGTACTTTTCGCAGAATTCGGCGCAGGCGGCGAAGTGCGGGTGATCGCGGAAGTTCTCGCGGACGTTGCGGTCCATCCCGACGTAGTGGAAATAGTAATAGCCCTGGAACGCGCCGTGGTTTTCGCAGATCCAGTGGACTTCTTCGGAAACGAACGGCTTGATGATTGAGGCGGCAACCTCGGGGTGGTTGAAGGTGCCCAGCGTATCGCCGATGTCATGCAGTAGCGCCATCACCACATAGGCCTCGTCCCGCCCGTCGCGGTGCGCGCGGGTCGCGGTCTGCAAGGAATGCTGCAACCGGTCGATCGGGAACCCGCCGAAATCGCCGTCGAGCAGGCGCAGATGCTTCAGCACGCGGTCCGCCAGCCCGCCGGCGAAGGCCATGTAATCGCGGGCAATGATCGCCCAGTCTTCCGCCGTGCCGTCGATCATCGCGGAAAACTGCGCGCGGCCGCCTGCTTCGGCATGGTTATCGCGGTGCAGCGTGGTGTCGGTGGCATCCATGGCTTTCTCTCCCATTTGCCGTCACGCTAACCCAAATTCGGACGCAGCGCAAAGCCTTCACCTCATCCGCAAGTTTCTGCTAGAGCAGCGCCATGGCTATGCTGCCCTTCCGGCCGATCCCGTTCTTCGCCAACAAGAACCAGGCGTTCTGGCGGCTCCAGACGATTGGCTGGGGCGGGGCGATGCTGCTGCGCGCGATGTCCAGCCTGGCCAACGAACAGCAGCTGTCGTTCCTGGTGCTGGTGCTGATCCAGACGATCACCGGGTTTTCGATCAGCCTGGTCCTGGCAGTGGTCTATCGCCAGCTGATCACCCAGCGGCCCCTGATCACCTGGAGCATTACGTCGCTGATCCTGCCGCTGGCGGTGGGGCTGTACGCGTTCATCGATGCCTGGGTGATCGGGCTGTACCGGCCTGATAGCGAGTCGAGCTTTGCCCAGCTGTTTATCGGGGTGTTCTACCTTGATGCGACCCTGCTCGGCGCCTGGACCGCGCTGTATTATGCGGTCAATTTCTTTCTGCAGATCGAAGAGCAGAATGATCAGATGATCCGGCTGGAAAACCAGGCGACCCAGGCGCAGCTGGCGATGCTGCGCTATCAGCTGAACCCGCATTTCCTGTTCAATACGCTCAATTCGATTTCCACGCTGGTGCTGCTGAAGCAGACCGAGCCGGCCAATGCGATGCTCAGCCGCTTGTCCTCGTTCCTGCGCTATACCCTGGTCAACGAACCGACCGGGCGGGTGACCGTGGCGCAGGAGATCGAGACGCTGAAGCTCTATCTGGAGATCGAGCGGATGCGGTTTGAAGAGCGGCTGCGCACCCATTTCGTGATTGATCCGCAGACCGAGGCCGGCTTGCTGCCTTCGCTGCTGCTGCAACCGCTGGTCGAAAACGCGATCAAATATGCGGTCAGTCCGCAGGAAACCGGAGCCGAGATTACCATCGCGACGCAGCTCATCGGCCAGAACCTTCGCATCACCGTCTCCGATACCGGCCCGGGATTGCAAAACGCGGCCAGCGACAACAGGTTGTCCGGTGTGACATTTGATGGCGGCGAACAGGTATCCACCGGGGTCGGGCTCGCGAACATTCGCGACCGGCTGGGGCAGGCCTATGGCGAGCAGCACCGGTTCGATACGCTGGAGCCGGCTGACGGCGGGTTTGCCGTGGTCATCGAAATTCCGTTCGAGCGGCGCACCAGCGCTGCACCCCCGACCACGCCTGTTCCTGCCCAAACCGCGGCAGTGGCGGGCGCGACCGCCTGATTTGCGCTGCGCCCCCGCAGCGAAAGGACCCCGCCATGACGATACGCACGATCCTGGTCGATGATGAGAAACTGGCTATTCAAGGCATGGAGCTGCGCCTGGCGAAGTTTCCCGATGTTGAGATTATCGATACCTGCGCCAACGGACGCGAGGCGATCCGCAAGATCAAGACCGAAAAGCCCGATCTGGTGTTCCTCGACATCCAGATGCCCGGATTTGACGGGTTCAGCGTGGTCAAAGGCGTGATGGAGATCGAACCGCCGCTGTTCGTCTTTGTCACCGCCTATCAGGAACACGCGGTGCGCGCGTTTGAGGCCAATGCCGTCAATTATCTGCTGAAGCCGGTGGATGAGGATAAGCTGGCGGATACGCTGGAGCGGGTCCGCGTGCGGCTGGCCGAAAAGCGTTCGGTGGAAGAGGCGGAGAAGCTGAAAACCGTGCTGGCTGAAGTCGCGCCCGACGCGATGGAGGCCATGCCAGACGAAGCTGAGCCGACCGCACGCTATGAAAAGCTGATCAATATCAAGGATCGCGGACAGATTTTCCGGGTCGATGTCGATTCGATCGAACGGATCGAGGCTGCCGGCGATTACATGTGCATCTACACCGCTGACAACTCGCTGATCCTGCGCGAAACGATGAAGGATCTGGAGCGCCGCCTCGATCCGCGCGTGTTCCAGCGCGTCCACCGTTCGTGGATCGTCAACCTCAACAACGTCCGCCAGGTCAAACCGCACACCAACGGCGAATGCTTCCTGGTGCTGGAAAGCGGCGCAGATGTGAAAGTTTCGCGCAGCTATCGCGACGTCGTGGCGCGGTTCGTGCATTAAGCAAGGCATCCTCCCCGTTCGGGGAGGGGGGTGAATCGAGGCGCGTGACTCGCTTCACCGCCCGCAGGGCGGGGTGGGGCAGCACCCGCAAGTACTCCCACCTAATCCGGCGGAACCCGGCGGGCTCTCCGGCGTAATCCGGCGCGCTCCCGGGAGTACCGGGCTGTGCCCCTCCCCCATCTGCGATGGGTCCCCTCCCCCAATGGGGGAGGAACGTTTGCCGCACAGGCTCGTTCTTTGTGTCCTTGGTAGCTTTGTGCGAGAAATCCTTCTCTGCGCGAATCTCTCGGACTAAGGCTACCCGATGACCACTTTCACGCTCCCCGGTTTCGACCTCGCCCGCTTCGTTCGCGCCACACTTGATGAGGATCTCGGCCTCGGCCTGCCCGGCGGCGGGCACGATGTGACCAGCGAGAGCGTGATCCCGGCGCAGGCGCGGTTTGCCGGGGTGATGGACACCCGCGATGCAATCACCGTGGCCGGGCTGCCGATTGCCGCCGCGTTCTTTCGTGCGCTTGATCCTGAGATGGTGATCGAGGTGCTGGTGGCGGAAGGTGCGGCAGTGCCCGCCGGGACCGATCTGCTGCGGCTGAGTGGCAATGCCCGCGCGATGCTGACGGCGGAGCGCGCCGCGCTGAACACCGTGCAGCATCTCAGCGGGATCGCCACCATGACCCGCCGCTATGTGGAGGCGATGCAAGGGCACGCCGTGCTGCTCGATACTCGCAAGACGATCCCGGGGCTGCGCCATCTGGAAAAATACGCCACCCGGATGGGCGGGGCGCAGAACCACCGGATGGGGCTGTGGGATGCGGCGATGATCAAAGACAACCACGTGCTGGTGGCCGGCGATGTGGGCGAAGCCGTGCGCCGCGCCCGCGCCGCCGGGGTCTCGCAGATCATCTGCGAGGTTGATCGGATCGCGCAGATCGAACCCGCGCTGGCGGCGGGGGCCAGCCACATCCTGCTCGATAATATGAGCCTGGCGGAACTGCGCGCGGCGGCGGCGCAGATCGCCGGACGGGTGCCATGCGAGGCATCGGGCGGGGTGCGGCTGGAGACCATCGGCGCGATTGCCGCCAGCGGCGTGGACTATGTCTCGGTCGGGCGCTTGACACAAAGCGCCCCGGCGGCCGACGTCGGGCTGGATTTCACGCCGCAGTGACCGCCGGAATGGAATTGCCGTGGTAAGTGATCTGGTCCACCGATGGCGGACCCAAGGGATGAAACAGGAGCGAGTAGAGCATGCCAACGCCATCGATTCAACGCTTTACCCGGTTCTTTCTGGCCTCGCTGGCTGTCGCCGCCGCGCTGGCAGCAGCCACCTTTCGCCAGCTGAAGGCCGCCTTGATCCAGCAAGACCCGGCGATGGGCAGCCTTGGTGACGGCGTACTCGCGCTGTCGGTTGCGCTGGGGCTGGGCGTAATGGTGCTGCTGTGGTTCCTGATCGCGCGGCGCGGCAGCAATCTGGCGAAGTGGGTGCTGGTGGCGCTGACCGCGCTCAGCATCGCGCTGCAACTGCCAAAGCTGGGACCGATTGTTGCCCAGCTGGATGCGGTCGCGGTGCTCTCGCTGCTGGCAGCGGTGACGCAGCTCTATGCCATCGCCCAGCTGTTCCGCGCCGATGCGGTGGCCTGGCTGACGCGGGAGGGTCCGGGTGAACCCGTCGATCTCGGCTAGGCTGCTCGCGGTACTGATGGTCCTGCTGCCCGGCACGGCCTGGGCGCAGGCGCACCAATGCCGCTTGCCCGCCCGGATCGCGTCCGAACCCCCGCCGCGCCCGGATGGACCGGTGAATCGTGCAGTCATCGGGCGCTATACACTGGCGCTCAGCTGGTCGCCCGAGTTTTGCCGGACCCGCAGCCGGGATCGCAATCAGGCGTTCCAGTGCAGCGGCGCACAAGGGCGATTCGGGTTCATCGTCCATGGGCTGTGGCCCGAGGCGCAGAGCGGTCGTCCGCCACAATGGTGTTCGCTGACGCCGCGCCCCAGCCCGGCGACGCTGCGCGCCAACTTGTGCATGATGCCTTCGCCGCGGCTGATCGAACGCGAATGGGCCAAGCACGGCAGCTGCATGGCGGCCCGGCCTGAGGGCTATTTCAACGTCACCGCGATATTGTGGAACGCCTTGCGCTGGCCCGATATGGACCGGCTTTCACGCGATCAGACCCTCACCGCAGGCTTGTTGCGGCGCGAATTCGTGATGCTCAATCCCGGCTGGCGCAGCGATGCCATCGCAGTCGAGACCAGCCGCAGCGGCTGGCTGCGCGAACTGCGGCTGTGTTATGATCGCAAATTCATGCCAAACCCCTGCCCGCGCGGCCAACGCGGGGCGGGGGACGCGACACGGCTAAAGGTGTGGCGGGGGCTGTAACAGCTGCGGCAGGACGCTATCGCCCGAGTGCCGCTGATTTCGCCAAGACAGGACTTAAGCTCATGCCGTTTGCCCCTCGCGTTCTGCTGCTGCTCGCCGGGCTGGCCTGCGCCGCACCCGCTTTTGCAGAGACCGGGGCCGCGCCCGCAGCGGCTGTTGAGCGCCCCGCGCGCCGGATCATGCTCGGCACCGGGGTGCAGATCACCCCCAGCTATCCGGGCGCAAGCACCACCAGCGCCGGGTTCTTGCCGCTGTTTGACAGCTGGAAAGCGGGCGAGCAGCTGCCGGTCGAATCGCCCGACGAAGCCTTTGGCTTCGCGCTGGCGGGCAAACGCGGCGGCTTTGCCGCTGGCCCCGCGATGGCGATTGCCCAGACCCGCGCGGCCGATGCTGTACCGGGTCTGGCCAAAGTGGGGTTCGGGATGGAGGCCGGCGGCTTCGTCGAAATCTGGCCGGCCCAACACCTGCGGTTGCGCGCCGAACTCCGCCAGGGGATTGGCGCGCACAAGGCGCTGCTGGGCGATCTGGCGGCCGATCTCGTCTGGCGCAGCGCCGCGCCGGGCGAAGCCGCCGTCGCCACCATCGGGCCGCGCCTGCGCTGGGGCAGCGCGCAGCATAACCGTGCCTATTTCGGGGTGCCGACGCCCAGCCCGGTCGCGGGGTTCGGACCATACGAACCCGGTGCGGGGCTTTACGCGGTGGGGGCGAGCGCGGGCTTGCGCTTGCCGCTGGGCCAGACCTTCGGGCTCTATACCTATGCGGGCTATGATCGGCTGACCGGCCCGGCCACCGATTCGCCGATTGTGCAGGCCGGATCGCGTGACCAGTTCTCCGCCGGTGCCGCGTTGACCTATCGGTTCAGCTTATGAGGGCGCGAATCACCGGCGGGCCGCGAAGAACGCGCGCAGCTGGGCGGCGGCTTCGGCCTCGCCCATCCCGGAATAGACTTCGGGACGGTGCAGGCACTGCGGCTGGTCAAACACCCGCGCGCCATGCTCCACCGCGCCGCCTTTGGGATCGCTCGCGGCGTAATACAGCTTGCCGATTCGCGCATGGGCGATCGCGCCCGCACACATCGCGCAGGGTTCCAGCGTGACCCACAGTTCGCAGTCTTCCAGCCGGTCCTGGCCTAGCGCGGCGGCGGCGGCGCGAATCACCAGCAGTTCGGCGTGGGCAGTCGGATCAGGCAGGCTGCGGGTCAGGTTATGCGCGGCGGCGATCACCGCCCCGTGCCGCACGATTACCGCGCCGACGGGCACTTCGCCCGCCGCCGCCCCGGCGCGCGCCGCGGCCAGCGCCTGCGTCATCGGTTCGGGGATCGGCCAGCGGGTCATGGTGCCAGCGCTAACCCGCAGAAAGCCGCGATGCAACTTGACCATCTTGCTTGACCTTGCCCGGGTGAATCGCTAAGCGCGCTCCTTCTTGCCCCATCCGGCATCCATTTTTCGAAGCGAGTTGAACCCATGTCCCGCATCTGCGAACTGACTGGCAAGGGCCGCCAGGTCGGCAACAATGTCAGCCACGCCAACAATAAGACCAAGCGCGTGTTCCTGCCCAACCTGCAGAACGTGACGCTGATGTCCGAACAGCTGGATCGCAGCTTCAAGTTCCGAGTTTCAACCAACGGTCTGCGTTCGGTGGAACATGTTGGCGGGCTCGACAACTGGCTGCTCAAGACCTCGGACACCAAGCTTTCGATCACCGCGATCAAGGTGAAGCGCGAACTGGTGAAGAAGCAGGCCGCCTAATTGCGCGGCGGCAGCCGGCACGGGCCATCTCTGCGCGGCACTGCCTTACGGAGACTTGTCATGCGCCTATCCGCCCCCGCTGCGATCCTCGCGCTGCTGCTGGCCGCGCCCGCCCTGGCCAAGGACAAAGACGAGGCCCCGCGTACGCCGCCATCGGCGCAGGCAGTGATCGATTGCAAGGCGCTGACCGATTCGGCAACGCGGCTGGCCTGCTATGATACGGCGGTCACTGCCTTTGAAACCGGGATCAAGGACCGCCAGATCGTGGTCGCTGACCGTGAATCCATGCGCGAGGCCCGGCGCGGGCTGTTCGGGCTGAGCCTGCCGCGGCTGCGGCTGTTCGGCAGCGACGATGACACCGAAGAAGTGAAAGAGATCACCAGCACGATCAACGCGGTTCGCTCGGCCAGCGATGGCATGCCGATCTTCGTGCTCGCCGATCAATCGCGCTGGAAACAGACCGAAGGGCGCAATGTCTTCGCCAAATCCGGCCAGACCATCCGGGTGCGCCGCACCGGTGTCGGCGGCTATATGGCCAACGTGAACGGGCAGACAGCGGTGCGAGTGGTGCGCCTGGCGAACTGACCGAGAGTTATGCTGACCGCAGCGACGATCAGTTCGCGGCGGCTATCACCCGGTGATAGAGTGCTTCGTAGGCGTCTTGCATCGCCGCGACGCTGAAATGTGCTTCGACATGGCTCCGCTGGCGCTGGGCGAGGGCGGCGCGGCCTGATGGGTCGTGCAGCAGCCGGGCGAGCTCCGCGCCGACCAGATCTGGGGACTGGTGCGACCAGATCCAGTCATCCGGCTGCGGGCTATAATCGCTTCGGGCCTGCAAGGCGATCACCGGGCATCCTGCTGCGGCCGCTTCCAGACCGGCAATGCCTGTAATCGGTCCGACATTCATGGTCAGATACAGGTCAATATTGGCCAATGCCAATGCGGGATCGAGCACCAGTCCAGGCAAGTGCAACCGCCCGCCCAGTCCGCGCTCCGCTGCGCCGCTGCGCACGGCTTCGAGCATCGGGCCGTCGCCGCCCATCAGGAAATGTAACTGCGGTGCCAGCCGTGCCGCAGCGGCAAACGCATCGAGCGTGGCCATTGGATTACGCTCAGCGCGGATTCGTCCGACGGTGCCGATCACTGCGACGCCATCGGGAATACCCGCTGTTTGCCGCCAAGTCCAAGCGGCGGCGGGGTCAGCGGCCTTGTCCAGCGCGAGCCCGTTGGCGATCACTGCGCTGGGTACCGCTGGATGCCGGTTCCGCCAGTCGGACCAGAACGGATCCTCGGCCATCAATACGAACCCGTCGCGCGAGCGGGCCAGATTTGCAGCGAGCCAGCGTTGGCGCGGGCGAATCGGCATGCCCACGCCATGAAAGGTTTCCACCACCGCCGGGCGGTTGCCGCGCAAGACCCGCCGCTGGAGCTTCAACAAGCTGCCGAGCAGCGCCGCGTGGGTTAGATGGCAATGAACCACGTCCTGCGTGCTCAGCCAGGCACGATGGCGCCACAACCAGCCAGGCAAGCCTCCGTAAGCGCTGAGCTTGTCGCCTGCCCGGCCAGCAATGCTCTGCACCGCAATCGCGGGATCGAGCCGGTCCTGGATCAGACGCGGGTCGGCGGGATAGCCGGTGATAATCGCAACCGCATGTCCGCGCCGGTGCGCTTCGTTGGCGAGATCGACTACCACCTTTTCCGCGCCGCCCTTGGTCAGGGCGGGAATGGCGTGAACGATCCGCATTGCGGCGACGGATCAGGCGGTACCGAGGATGCTGGCCAGCACCTGCTCGCACACTTCCATCGCCGCAACTCCGGCGTCGGCGTCGGGCGCGGTGGCCGACATTTCGCCGCGGCAGGCCGCCAGGAAAGTCTGAAGTTCCAGCTGCAAGGCCTCACGCGGCTGCACTTCGATCGCCTCTTCGGTCTGGGTGATGCGATAGGGCTCGCCCGGGCGCTGCTCGACCCCGGTATGGCGGCTGATTGTGATTTCCTTGCGCAGCAGTTCGCAGTCGACGAACATGTCCTTGCAGGTCGCCTGGATCGAGCGCATCTTCTTGTCGGTGATCCGGCTCGCCTGGATCCGGCTGAACCGGCCATTGGCATGTGTCAGCAGCGCGGCGGCATAGTCAATCATCGGCCCTTCGGCCACGCCATGTGCGCTGACCGCAACCACCGGCCCGTTCAGATGCAGCGCCAGATCGATGTCGTGGATCATCAAGTCGGTGACGACATCAACGTCAGTGATCCGCGCCGAGATCTTGTTCGTGCGGACGAAGTCCACGCTGACAACTTGTTGCGAGGCGTCGAGCAGTTGCTTCATCTGCACCACGGCAGGATTGAACCGCTCGATCAGGCCGACCTGCATGTGCAGGCCCTCGGCGCGAACCAGTTCACGGATCGCTTGCGAGCTGGCGAGCCGCTCGGTCACCGGTTTTTCGACGAAGATGTTGCGTACTTTGTTGGCAGCCAGGCGGATAAACTGGTCATGGGTGGTGGTCGGGCTGGCAATCACCACCGCCTCAACCTCGCTCAGCGCGGCGGCGACATCAATCACATGCGGCACCCCGGCCCCTGCCGCAACGCGCTCGCCGTGAGCCTGATCGAAATCATGCACCCAGCACAGCCGTGCAGCAGCCAGCAGCGAGAGCACGCGCAGATGGTTCTGGCCCATCCGCCCCAGTCCGATCAGCCCGATCCTGACGGGTTCCACTGCCATCAATCCATTCCTTCTGGTGCGGGCCTATCGACCCGGTTGCCTGCTTCATCCACCTGCCCGACCACCCGCGCGGGATTGCCCATCACCAATGCGAACGGCGGCACCGAGCGGGTCACGACCGCGCCGGCGGCGACCATCGCATAGGTTCCTATCGTAATCCCGCAAACCAGCGTGGCATTGGCCCCGATGCTTGCACCGTCTTCGATCACTGTCGGCGTGATTTGCCAATCGGCATTGGTGGCGCGCGGCACCTTGTCATTGGTGAAGCAGGCATTGGGGCCCACAAACACGCCGTTGCCAATGGTCACGCCGTTATAAACCGAAACCGAATTCTGGATCTTGCACGCGTCGCCGATGGTGACGGCATAGTCGATGTAGACATCTTTGGAGATGATGCAGTTGCGCCCGATTCGCGCATCTTCGCGGATCTGGACGTTGATCCAGACCTTGGTCCCCGCGCCCAGTTCGGCACGCGGATCGACCTGCGCAGTCGGGTGGATGAACACGTCGTCGGCCATGGCGCTCAACCCGCCAGCGCCGCGACGATGCGGTCAATCTCGGCGTCTTCCAGATAGGGATGCATCGGCAGGCTGAACACGCAGTCGGCCATGGCCTCGCTGACCGGGAAATCCCCGCGCTGATAGGCCAGATCGGCAAAGGCCAGCTGTTCGTGCAGGCCCTTGGGGTAATAGATCATCGTGGGCACCCCGGCATCGGCGAGCTGCTTCTGACAGGCTGTGCGGTGCGCTGCATCCTGCGCAACCAGCGTGTACTGGGCCCAGGCGCTGACCATTCCGGCCGGGACCGGCGGGGTGCGCAGCGGCAGGTCGGCGGCGGCCAGCGCCGCATCATAGCGCGCGGCCACCCGCTGACGCTGCTCAATTTCGTCCGCAAAAATATCCAGTTTCACGTCCAGCACAGCGGCCTGCATCGCATCCAGCCGTCCGGTAATCCCCAGCCGCACGTTCTCGTATTTGTCGCTGCCCTGGCCATGGACCCGGATTGAGCGCAGCAGGGTATCCAGTTCGGCATCGTCACAAAAGATCGCGCCGCCATCGCCATAGCAGCCCAGCGGCTTGGCCGGGAAGAACGAGGTGCAGCCGATTTCCGCCAGCGAACCGGCGCGCTTGTTGTTGGCCGAAGCGCCAAAGCTTTGCGCGGCGTCTTCGATCACAAACAGCTCATGCTGCGCAGCGATTGCGTTGATCGCGGTATAGTCGGCGGGCAAGCCGAACAGATCGACCGCGATGATCCCCCGCGGCCGCAGCGCGCCGAGTTGCTCGGCGGTCCAGCGCGGCAGCACGTGGTCGGTGCTGTCACCCGCCGCAAGCGCGGCGATCGCGCGTTCCAGCGCGGCCGGGTCCATATTGAAGCTATCTGCTTCGATATCGACGAAAATTGGGGTTGCTCCAACGGTCGCAATCGCCTCGGCACTGGCCATGAAGGTGAACGGCACGGTGAACACCGCATCGCCCGGGCCCACGCCCTTGGCCATCAGCGCCATCACCAGCGCATCGGTGCCCGACGCGCAGCTGACGCAGTGCCTGGTTCCTGCAAATTCAGCCAAGCGTCCTTCCAGACGCTCTACGACCGGGCCAAGAATAAAGGTGCCGCTGCGCATCACGTCGAGCACTGCGCTTTCGACCTGCGCCGAGATGCGATTGTACTGCGCCTTGAGGTCGATAAACGGGATCATATTTCTATGTGCCTTTTCAATCATAAAGCTGAAATAGTGCGGTCTGGCGCGGCGCGTTTAGCATGGCGGTGGCAGGGCTGAAAGGGTCAATCCGGCGTCAAATGCTGGCGGCTTGACCCAAGTTTGCGACCGCGGGGCTGTTGGCCGGTGCAACGCTCTGCCCGATCCCTGCCCGCAGCCGGGCATGGCAATAGAGCGCGCCGAAGATCACGAACAGTGCCGGGGTAAACATCTCGCGCTGGCGCAGGCCCAAGCCGACGTTGTAGTACATCACCGTCAGCAACAGGATCATGCCGATTAGATAGACGGTGGCGAACCGCATGCCCAGCGAGGCGCGGAACATCGCGCGCCAGGTTCCGAAATTGCGCAGCATCACGAAGCTGGCGAACAGCATGAACAGGTTCTGGAACGAGGCGACAAAGCCGAACAGCCCGCCCGAATCGAAGAACAAAGGTCGGTACAGCAAGCTCAGCAGCTTCAGCGGATAGGACATCCCGGCCAATGCATTATCGCCCGCAGCGCTGGACGCAACCGCCGTCTGGTTTTCCACATAATCGGCGATTGAGCCCACGCTGGTCAAGTCAATTTGCAGGCTGGATTGGACGGTCTGCGCGATAAAACCGGTGCAAAGCGCCGCAAAAACAATTGCAGCAGTGCGGACTGCGGGGGAAATTCCGCGCCCCATCACCACCGCCAACGCCAGCGCCGCCGCCGCCACCAGCGCCACGTGCGGCCGAATCAGGATCATCAGCACTAGCGCCAGGCCAAACCACAGCCACCGCCGCGAAAATTGCAGGCCGGACCAGACCGCCAATGCCGAAGCGAGGAACAGCGGCGCATCTTTGCCAATTGCGCTGGTCCAGAAATAGATGCCCGGCATCAGCACCATCAACGTGAACATCGGTGGCCACGCGCTGCGCAGTGTCTGCGTGAGTTCCTCAAGAGTGCGTACCAGCACCATGATACCGGCCAGGCCGAACAGCTGGAACAGCAGGAAGTAATCAAAATAACTGCCACCGATCAAGCCGCGCAACCATTGCACGAGATAGATCAGGAACATCGTCCCCAGCGTAAACTGGTCTCCGTAAAATCCATAAGGATCATAGAAATAGAGCTTGGTGTCAGCATCGTTCGCCTGAACATAGCGGTAGTAGACCAGCGTGGTTACGAAATGCAGCACATAAATCACCACCAGCAAGCCGAGCTTGCGGTTTGAGCGCTCAATCATTCCCCAGCTTAAGGTGACCAATCCCAAAAAGACCCAGAAGGCGCCAAGCGCGGTCATAGTGGATTGGGCTCCGCAGGCTTTGGCGGCACAAACGCGTTGTTGATCAGCGCCGCCGCCATGCCAAACAGCGCGGCCATTGCGGCGGTGCGCAGAGGGTAATCGACCAAGCTGTGCGCGAACATCAGCCAGCATCCAAGCGCAGCCCCGCGGGCGAGATCGCCCGCTTCGCCCAGGCCGGAATTGCGCCAGAGGCGAATGGTTGCGCGGGCGAGCCAAAATGCAGCCAATAGCATCGCAAGGCCGCCGATCAGGCCGAGCTCAAGCAGTACTTCGGCGACATCGTTGTGCGCGTGGTTCATCCATTCGCGGGTGGTTCCTTGGCCGCCAGACTGGGCCAGATAGACCTGCGCAAAGCTGCCCAGCCCGCTGCCGGTGGGGAACTGTTCCGCCGCTGCTTGCAAGGTTATGCTGCTCACCGTGCTGCGGCTGGTCGCCGATGTGCCAAGCTTGTCCGCTACTTGGCCAGAGGCCATCAGCGCCACCGCTGCGATCAGCCCGAGCAAAGCCATCGCGCCAACGGCTTTGGCGGCACTGCGGCCCGAGCCTGCGGTGCGAGATCGGCGAATCAGCCAGCCGATCGCCAGCGCCGGGGCGGCCAGCAGCAACCCAGCCCCCGAACCGGCGAGCATCAGCCCGACCAGCGCGAGCGTTGCAATCACATAAGGGGTGGCCGCATCGACCGCCAGTTTCGACACGGGGCCTTTGCGGCGTGGCGAAAATTTGAAGCTGGCCGCGAAAAAGAGCGCAATCGCAACCAGCAACAGCGTCGCGAAATGGTTGGCATTGGCGAACAAGCCGACCGCAACTGTGCGGTTGGTGATCTGATAGGGGCGCAACGGCGAATCGGTGCCGCCCACAAACTGTGCAGTCCCCAACATGACCGACACCACGACAAATCCGCCCAGCAACCAAACCAACCGGTTGCTCTGCGCTGCGGACAGCCCGCGCACCGTCAGATAGCTCGCGATGGGAATAAGCAGCGCCAGCAGACTGCGCAAAGTGCGCTCGTCAGTCAGGCTGATGGCAAGCCACGGCAGTTCAAGCCCAAGCAGGCTGTAACCATTAACAAGTTCGGTCCGGCCCGGAAGGGCGCTCCACCAACTCGGCGGCAGGGGTAACAAGCTAAGCAGGCCGCCGCCCAACACGAGCGCCAGAATCAACAGCGGAAAGCGCTCGACCGGCCAACTTCCGCTTTGCCGCCGCCAGATTGCCATGGTGATGATTGCAATTGCCCCGGCCTGCAAAACTGCATTGGCCAGCAGCCCGGCATTGCTCGCCCCGCCCAGCAGCAGGCAAGCTCCTAGCCAAGTCAGCGCAAGCCACGGCAAGCCTGCGGTAGTGCTGCGTGAATGGTTCGCCGAATTGTTCATGCCCGCCGGACCTGCATGGAGAATACTTCGATTTCGCTTGCGCCGTCCTCGTTTGGTTCGGCTTCGATCACCAGCCGCTGCAAGGCGCAACCATCAGGAACTGTTACAGGCAGCTTCACTAGGGTTTGTTGGCCGGGCAAGGCTGACAGCGCCAGCCGCGCGAGCGGGCGGCTTTGGTCTGCACATTTGAGCGCGAGGACTTGTCCAGCGGGGCGTGCCAAACCGCCGTCGCGCGCGGACATGCTGATCACCCAGTCGCCAGCGCCAAGCGCCAGCGTCTGTTCAAGCAAGACCGTTGCGTTCTTGCCCGCGGTGTGGAGCCGCAGCACCGGCGTGTTGGGACCTGCAACCACGCGTTCGGCGTAGTCTTCGGCCTGATCGGCCAGCGTCCAGCCAAATGGCACGAACGGCTGCGCCATGCGGAAGCCGGGATCATAGACCGGCTTGTCAGGGGTCACGCCAACAAACCGGCGATACTGGGTATGGGCATCGCCGGTGCGGCCTTGGGCCGCCAGCCACTTGACCCACGTCTGGCGTTCTTCCTGCAACTTTGCGACATAGCGCGGCGGGGCAGCGGTGCCGAGCAATTGCTGGATAACCGGCTCAGGTAAGGCGCGACTTTCAATCCCGCGCGCGACCACTGCGGTTCGCCAGGCGGGATAGGAATTGAGCCGGGCGAGCACGGCGGCGCGGCTGGACTGCTGCTCCATCAGCAGGGTCAGGACCGGCAAGAGTGCGTCAACCTGTTCGCTGCTGCCCGCCAGCACGCGGTCAAACAGTGCCAGCGAAGGATTGTATTCGCCGCGCCGTGCGTGATCGGCGGCAAGCCAGACCAGCGCGGCTTCGAAGGTGGGCTGGCGCTTGATTGCTGCCTGCATTAACGGACGAACCGCGTCGTAAGCCTCAGGCTCGCGCTGCATCTGGCCAATTCCTGCCATGACGAAGGCAGCCGCCTGGAGCGGATCGCGCGTGGCCAGATCGCGGGCCGCAGCTTGCATGTGCCCGGGAACCTGCACTTTTGCAACCGCCTGTGCCATCGCCAGGTTGCTGCGCGTAGCGGGCGACTGCGCCGCCAGCGGTTCACGCAATGTACTTACGATCAGCACGCTTCCGCAAGCCAGCGCAAAGGCGGTTGCGCAGGCGATTTGGATCAAACCGGGGAGCACGAAGCGCCGAGCCATGGCGGCGCTATTTCACCAGGATGATCTTGCGCTCATCCTGATCCTGCGCGCTTTGCGTGTCGCTGCCGTAGCTGTAATTATAAGCATATTCGTAACCATAGCCCACTTTGCGGCTTTCCAGCTTGTTCAGCACGGCGCCAATCAACCGCGTATTGGCCGCGCGCAGCCGGGCCACAGCGGTCAGCACGGTGGCGCGATGGACTTCGGAGGCTTCGATCACCAGCACGGCTGCCTCAGCAACCGAACCCATCAGCGGCGCATCGGCTAGGCCCATCACCGGGGGCCCATCGATCACCACGAATTCAAAGGCTTGCTTGGCCTGTTCGAGCACGGCAGCAAACCCGCCGTCGGACAGCAGGGCGGCGGGATTGGGAACGACTGGGCCCGCTGGCACGACTGACAGGTTGGCAATTTCCGTGGCATGGGTGACGGCGGCCAGCGACTGTTCGCCGCTCAACACGTTGGACAGGCCCGGCGTATCCTTGCGTGAGGCATTGCCGACATAGAAAGTCGGCTTGCGCAAATCAGCGTCCACGATCACGACCTTGCGGCCTAGTAACGCCAGCGAAGTGGCGAGCGCCAGGCTGACGCTGCTCTTGCCTTCGCCAGGGCGCGAGCTGGTGATCAGCAGCGACCGGGGCATGCCGTGTCCGGTCGCAAATTGCAGCGCGGTGCGCAGCGAATGGGCTGCCTCGATCAGTTCGGATTTGGGATCTGAAACCTCATCCATGAATCGCTCGTCGCTTTTCGGCATCGCACCGAGCAGCGTGAGGTGCAGCTTTGAGCGGACATCTTCGGGCGATTTGATCGTATCGTCGATGAATTCGATCAGGAAGGCGCCGCCAATCCCCAGCGCGAGGCCGGCCAGCAGGCCCAGCATCACATTGAACGGAATATCGGGTGAAATCGGCCGCTTCGGCACGCGGGCGCGATCAACAATCGAGACCTTGTTGGTGCCCACGCCGGTGCCCACGCCGACTTCCTTATATTTCTGGAGCAAGGCATCATACAGCGCGCGGTTGGTATCAACCTCGCGCTGCAGGATCGTGTACTGGATGCTGCGCGAACGCAGATCGAGCACTTTGCCCTTCATTGAATCGAGCCGGCGTTCGAGTTCGTTCTCGCGCGCCGCTGCCGCTTCAAATTCGCTGCGCGAGGCGGTGCTGACGGTCCCGCGCACGCGGCCGATTTCGCGCTCGAGCGACCCGATCCGCTCTTTAAGTGCCTGCATCGCGGGCAAGCCGGGCAGGAACACCACCAGCTTTTCCTGATATTCGGCCTGGGCCGCCGCGCGTTGCCGGGTCAGGTCTTGCAGTACCGGGTTGTTGACCGCGTCGGTGCCCGACGCGGAACTGCCCGCGCGGCGATAGCGCTGCTCAGCCAGGATCCGCTGGTTGCGCGCCTCGGACAGTCCTTTGTTGAGCTCGATCAGCGTGGTCGCTTCCAGCGACTGTGCGCCGCCTTCCTCGCCGGTTCCGCCCAATTCGATGATGCCCTGGCGGGTGGCATATTCCACCAGTTCACGTTCGGACGTTTCCAGCTTGCTGCGCGTGGTGCCGATCCGCTCTTCCAGGAACTTGCGGGCATAGGAGGTTGCTTCAAACTCCCGGTCCAGATTGCTGGCGATGAACTGTTCGGCATAGGTATCGGCGATCTGCGCGGCGCGGACCGCATCGGGTCCGGTGATGCTGATCGCTACCAGGCGGCTGTCGCGCACAGGATCGATCAACATTTGTCCGCGCACCGCCTCAGTCGCTTCATCACGCCGCTCCGCTGCGCCCCGGCCTTGGGCGGCATAGGCAGGATCGTTGGCGAGCCGCTGGGCATCGACCACCCGCTGCGACAGCGCCCGGCTTTTGAGCAGGCCGATCTGTGTGGCGAGGAATTCCTGGCCGTTGATCAGCAGCGGCTTTGTGCTGACCGCACCGGGCACGACCACCGGATCTTCCTGATTGATCTGAATCTGCGCGATCGCGCGGAATTGCGGGGTCACCGCGAGCGACGCCAAGAGCGCCGCAAGCGGACCCAGCACCAGCCCGGTAAGGATCAGCCACTTCCACTTAAACAGGATTCGCAAAATTTCAGCTGGATCAAAGGCACTGGCCAGCCCGCCTGGAATTACGGAATTTGCGGCAGCCGTCGTTCCGCCGTTGCCAAATTGCTCTAGCCCGGTGCGCGGCATTCCGCCGGTCCCAGCATTGGAAGTATCATTCGTCACAGGTGTTCCCCGGCGCCAGCCTTCGCGGCGTTCATTAAATTGCTCTGAAAATGTACAGCAGCGGAATGGCCTGCAGAATCTCGCGATAGGCCGCGTTCAACCCTGACCCATCGATCACCACCACGTCGTTTCCGAACACTTCGGGATCGGGTGCCTGGCCAGTCCGGATCAGCGACAGGTCGAACGCCGCCGCAGCGCGCTTGCCGTCGATCTGGCGGAAGATGACGACCCGCTTGATATTGGCACCTTCGCTGGGCCCGGCGGCTAGCGCGACCGCGCGCAGCAGCGAGATCTTTCCGGGGACCGGAAACATGCCCGGACGGTTAACCGCGCCTTCGACCGTTACGGTTTGAACCGAAGCCTGCTTGATCCCGACCGTTACCGATGGTGATCGGACATAGCGTGCCGCCAGCCGGGCGGTGATATCGCGGGCCAGGTCGGTTGCGCTCAGTCCGTCAGCTTTCACAGTGCCAACCAGCGGCATCACGATGTTGCCTTCGATATCGACTTGATAATCGCGGCTGAGTTCGGGCAGTTGATAGACATTGACCGCCAGTACATCGAGCTTGCCGATGGCACCGCTCCCCGTCAGATCGGGCATGACCGTGTCTGGCGTGTTGAATGCCGTGGTGTCATAAGAGACCGGCCCGCCGCGCGATGCGCAGCCGGTAAGCGGCAGGAGCAGCGCGGCGATCAACAGCGGAAAAAATTTTCGTATCAGCAACTTAAGACCTTTGCCTTGATCTGACGATCCGGACGGACAATCCGAATTGACGTAGCCCGCGCGGCGACGTTTTATCCACCAGTCTGGCGGGCAGTCGCGCGCCGTTCCATGGTCGGGTGCTCTAGCCCGCGTCCGCGCTGGTAGCAACTGTTTAGACCGGCGACGTCACGGCGGCAGCGCAGGAGCCGCCGCGCTGAGCATTGCATATCGGCCACGCGGGGCTATGACGCGGCCCAATCGAGCCGCGCGGGCTGCGGTAACCGAATTCGGCAGGATAGACGGGAATGACGGGCCGCAGACTGGTTGTGATCGTCGATAGCGGGCCGCAGGGCGATCATCTCGCCGAATGGCAGCGGCTGGCATTGGCGACACTGCCCGCCACGGAATCGCTGATCCTGCTCGCCTGCACCAACACCCGGCTGCCGCGCAAACTGGTGCAGCACCCGCTGTATTACGCGCTGAACCTGCTCGCGGTGCGCAACCGGCTGACCCGGACCGTGCCGCTGTCCGGGATTGCCGCGCCGGTGATCGAACGCCGCGAATTTGCCAGCGAGTCCGACGGCGTCTGGCAAAAGCTGCCGCAAGCGGTGATCGATCTGATTGCCGAATCGGGCGCGGTGGCGGTGGTCAAACTGGGCATGGGCCTGATGCGCGTGCCGGCGGACCTGACGCTGCCGGTGCTGTCGTGGCATCACGGCGATCCCGAACGGTTCCGCGGGCGGCCGGCGGGCTTTTGGGAACTGGCCAGCGGCCATCCGGTGATCGGGCAGATGGTGCAAGTGATCGGCAACCGGCTCGACGCCGGGGCAGTGGTGGCTTTCGCGGAAACCCGGGTATTTCCGCACAGCTGGAAAGCAACGCTGCTGGAGGCGTTCCGGCACTCGCCCTTGTTGCTGAACCCGGCGCTCGACCGGGCGCTGGCGGGCGAAGCGCTGGCCAAGCCCACCACTGGGCGCAACTATCGCCTGCCGGGCAACTGGGCGGTCGCCAAAGTGGCGGCGCGGTTGGGCTGGGCCAAGGTGCGGCGGCTGGCCTATGGCGCGGTCATGCAGAAAGACTGGCGGGTTTCGCTGGCACCCGTGGCGGGTCCGCAGACTGCAGCAGCGGTCGTTACCGGCACGGCTGAGCTGCCTGCTGAGCCGGACTGGACGCATCTGCCCAATCCGCCGGGCTGCACCTTTGTGGCCGATCCGTTCTTTGCCGAAGATGGCCAGGCCGTGCTGGTGGAGGCGCTCAGCGCGCGCACCGGCGCGGGCGAGATTCACCGCATCGACGCCAGCGGCAGCCGCAAGTTGTCCCGCGAATCCGGGCATTACAGCTATCCTGGGCTGGTCCGCGAAGACGGCGAGGCGTTCTGCGTGCCCGAAATCGCGCAGTGGAGCGCGCCGCTGGCTTACCGCGTAGCAGACAGGCTGGAGCCGCGCGCGGCGCTTGAAATCGCGGGGCAACCGCGGATCACTGACCCCACGTTCGTGCGGCATGACGGCAGCCTCTACCTGTTCGGCAATGTCGCCTCCGAAGGCAGCAATGTGCTGCGGCTGTGGTCCGCCGCCGGGTTGTTTGCGCGGTTCACCGAACACCCCGCCAGCCCGGTCCGGATCAGCCCGCGCGGCAGCCGGATGGGCGGGGACGTGCTGCACGATGGCACCCGGATGATCCGGATTGGGCAGGATTTTTCGCGCGACTATGGCGACGGCCTGATCGCCTTTGCCATCGACAGCCTGACCCCGCACAGCTATCGCGAGACCGAAATCGGGGCCTTCCGGCTGACTGATCGCAAGGGGCCGCATACCTTTAACCTGTCACCGGATGGTTCGCGTATCTTGTTTGACTGGTACCGCGATGGGTTCTCGCCCTTCGCAGGGGTGCGGCGAATCTTGGCGCGGGTGCGCCGCAAATGACAGCAGGAGTAGTGTGCACATGAAGGATTTCGCACTGATCGGCGCGGCGGGTTATATTGCCCCGCGCCACCTCAAGGCGATCAAGGACACCGGCAACCGCCTGGTGGCCGCGCTCGACGGTAACGATACCGTCGGCATTCTGGACAGCTTTTTCCCCGAAGCGCATTTTTTTACCGAGTTCGAACGGTTTGACCGGTTCCTCGACCTGCGCCAGCGCGCCGGGGAAGGCGTCGATTACGTCAGCGTGATGTCGCCCAATTATCTGCATGATTCGCACATCCGCTTTGCGCTGCGCGGCGGGGCGCACGCAATCTGCGAAAAGCCGCTGGTGGTAAACCCGTGGAACATTGAGGCGCTGCGCCAGGTCGAGCAGGAAAGTGGGCGCAAGGTCAGCTCGATCCTGCAACTGCGGCTGCACCCCAGCATCATCGCGCTGCGTGAGAAAGTGATTGCCGCGCGCGCCGCCGGGCATGGGCGGTTCACTGTGGATCTCAGCTATATCACCAGCCGGGGCAAATGGTACTTCCAGAGCTGGAAGGGCGAGGAAAAGAAGTCCGGCGGGATCGCCGCCAATATCGGGATCCATTTCTTCGACATGCTGCTGTGGGTGTTCGGCCCGGTCGAGGGCACGGCGGTGAACCACCGCGCCGAAGACAGCGCCAGCGGCACGTTGCAATTCCGCGATGCCGATGTCCGCTGGTTCTTGGCGATCAACCCTGAGTTCCTGCCGCCCGAAGTGGCCGCCAAAGGCCAGCGGACCTATCGCAGCATCACCGTGGACGGCGAAGAGCTGGAATTCTCCGACGGGTTCACCGATTTGCACACCGACAGCTATCGCCACATCCTGGAGCACGGCGGCTTCGGGCTGGATGAGGCCGAACCGAGTATCCAGCTGGTTTACAAGATCCGGCAGGCCACTCCGGTGGGCAAGCAGGGCGATTACCATCCGCTGGCCGCCCGAGCGATCGAAGCGTGAGCATTCACCCCACCGCCTTGGTCGATGACGGCGCGCAGGTCGGCGCGGGCACGCGGATCTGGCACTGGGTCCACGTCTGCGGCGGGGCCAGGATCGGCGCGGGCTGTTCACTGGGGCAGAACGTTTATGTCGGCAACCGGGTGGTGATCGGCAACAACGTGAAAATCCAGAACAACGTCTCGGTGTACGATGACGTGACCTTGGAAGACGACGTATTCTGCGGCCCCAGCATGGTGTTCACCAATGTGTACAATCCCCGCTCTGCCGTATCGCGCAAGGAGGAATACCGCCTGACGGTGATTCGCAAAGGCGCAACGCTGGGCGCGAACTGCACCATCGTTTGCGGGGTCGAAGTGGGCGAGGGGGCGTTTGTGGGGGCCGGCACTGTCGTCAACCGCGATGTCCCCGCCTTCGCCTTGATGGTCGGCGTGCCCGCACGGCAGCTTGGCTGGATGAGCGCGCATGGCGAGCGGCTGGACCTGCCATTGACTGGGTCTGGCGAAGCCCGCTGTTCGGGGGACGGGTCGCTGTACCGGCTGAGCGATGGCGTGGTCACGCATGTCGGTTGAACGACCAAAATCTCAATCATCTTGCTCAAATTCCCGCTCATCCTGAGCCTGTCGAAGGACCATCGTTCGCACGCCATGGCACCGTCAACGCGGGTGCTTCGACAAGCTCAGCATGAGCGGTCCACGGGCAAAAGGGCTTACTCAAAGCTCAAGGTGCGCCAGCATCACGGCGTTGACGCGCTCCACGGCATATTTCTGCTCGCACAGTATCCGCCCGGCAGCGCCCAGCCGCGCGCGCAGGTCACCGTCCAGCGCCAACCGCCGCATCGCATCCGCCGTTGCGGCGACAGCGCGCACCGGCACCAGCAGCCCGGTTTCGCCGTCGCGCACCGTCTCGCGGCAGCCGGGGGCGTCGGTGGTGATCACCGCCCGGCCCATCGCCATCGCCTCCAGCACGGTGCGCGGGGTGCCCTCGCGGTAGGATGGCAGCACATAGACGCTGGCAGCGGCGAGCGCGGGGCGCACGTCATCCAGCGGGCCGAGGTAGTCCAGCCCGGCGGCCTGCCATTCCGCCAGTTCTTCCGGCCGGATCGAATCCGGCCCTTCGTCAAAGAACCCCGCAAGCGCAAACCGCGCATCCAGCCCTTCGCGCAGCAGCAACGCCGCCGCCGCGCCATATTCGCGCACACCCTTGTTGCCCAGCAACCGGGCAATCATCAGGAAGCGCGGCTGCGGCGGCAACGGCGCGGGTACGTAATGGGCCATATCGACGCCCGAGCCATCGACCAGCCGCGTCTTGGC
This sequence comes from Novosphingobium sp., assembly GCA_031415355.1. GTDB lineage: Bacteria > Pseudomonadota > Alphaproteobacteria > Sphingomonadales > Sphingomonadaceae > Novosphingobium. The sequence goes on from JANORN010000105.1 coordinate 22,228, forward strand.
CGGATCGGCCAGCGCGCCAGCGGCCAGAAAATCGGCGCGATCATCGGGATTCTGGAAAATTACCACACGGTTCGCCGCCGTCGCCCGCCGCCACAACTGGCGCGATACCGCCCCGACCGCGCGGCGGACCAGCCCCTTGCCCGGAATGAACGCAAACCCCAGGCCCGTGACTAGCGACGCGCTTTCCGCGCCCTCCGCCTTGGCGGCCAGCCCGCCCCACACGCAGGGCTTGATCGTATAACTGAACGCCAAGTCCGCCCCGCTGCGCCGGATTACTGCACGAAGCGCGCGGTAATAAGCGAAATCGCCGAGCGGATTGAGCCCCGCGCGCGCCAACTGCACGTCATGCGGCACTGCCCCCAGCGCCGCCACCGCTGCCGCTGCGTCCCCGGTCAGCCCGGGCGCGGCGGCATGGACGCGGTGCCCCGCCGCGATCATGGCGGTGATCAGCGGCCCGCGAAAGTTGACCAGCGAGGGCGCGTAGGATGCGTTGACAAGGATGGTGCGGGCAGTCATGCGAGCGCCCATACCGGGATCGCCGCGATCCCGCCACCTGCTTGCAACAAGGGCGGTCGCTCATGCTCAACTCCTCCGTCGCACCCTGGCCCGCATTCAGCGCCGAAGAAGCCGATGCGGTCGTCGCCGTGCTGCGCAGCGGCAAGGTCAATTACTGGACCGGGCAGGAATGCCGCGAATTTGAGCGCGAATTTGCGCAGTTTACGGGTACGGCGCACGCAGTCTCGCTCGCCAATGGCACGCTCGCGCTCGATCTCGCCTTGCAAGCCTTGGGCATCGGTCCGGGGGACGAAGTGATCGTCACCCCGCGCACCTTCATTGCCTCGATCTCCACCGTGGTCAGCGCCGGGGCGACCCCGGTGTTTGCCGATGTGGATGCGGACAGCGGCAATATCTCGCCCGCCACGATCGCCCCGATGCTCAGCGAACGGACCAAGGCGATCATCCCGGTGCATCTGGGCGGCTGGCCCTGCGACATGCCGGGCATCCTCGCACTGGCAGAGCCGCGCGGAATCGCGGTGATCGAAGACTGCGCGCAGGCGCACGGCGCGCGGATCGGCGCGCAGTCTGTCGGCAGTTTCGGGGTGATCAACGCTTGGTCGTTCTGCCAGGACAAGATCATCACCACCGGCGGCGAAGGCGGGATGGTCACCACCAACGACGAAGCACTGTGGAACCGGATGTGGTCCTACAAAGACCACGGCAAAAGCTGGGACGCGGTTTATAACCGGCAGCACGCCCCCGGCTTTCGCTGGCTGCACGAGAGCTTTGGTACCAATTGGCGGATGCTGGAAATCCAGGCGGTGATCGGCCGGATTCAGCTGCGCCAGCTGGCTGAATGGACCGCGCGGCGCACCGCGATTGCCGCGCGCTATGCCGCCACGCTCGCGCCGTTTGGTGCTGCGGTGCGGGTGCCGCTGCCCGGCGCAGACCTGACCAACGCGTGGTATCGGTTTTACGGCTATGTCCAGCCCGAAGCCCTGAAGCCCGGCTGGGACCGCGACCGAATCGTCGCCGAAGTGACCGCGCAGGACGTGCCGCTGCTGCACGGCACCTGTAGCGAGGTTTATCTGGAAAAGGCGTTTGACGGTACCCCGTGGCGTCCGGCGCAGCGGCTGTCCACTGCGCAGCTGCTCGGCGCGACCAGCCTGATGTTCCTGACGCACCCGACGTTGACCGATGCCGATGTCGAGCGGATTTGCGCGGCGGTGGTCCGGGTGCTTGAGGCTGCGGCGCGTTAGGACCAGACGTGCCGCGAAACCCGCAGAATTGCGCGCAAGTTCACACTGGAGTTGCCCCTGGTTGGCGTGGTGCGCGGTACGGCGGTTCAGGGCGATGCGCTTGTGCAAAACTCGCAGAAATCCGCCCAAGTTCACACTAGAATCGCCTGGCTGCGCAGTGCGCCGGCGCGGGTTGGCTGGAAGATGAAGCTTCAGTGCCATAATGACCTCTCTCAATCAGCATGACATAACCGATATGGCTCGCTGTAGGAAAGCAGACTTTTGCGTGAACGCCTAGCCTCTCCAATCTCGTCACCCTGAACTTGTTTCAGGGTCCATCGTGCCGCAAACCCTGAGCGAGAGGTAAGAGGTCAAACCGCATGGCTTCCGCGCGAACCAACTCCCAGGCTGAGCGGCGAAATGGACCCTGAAACAAGTTCAGGGTGACGGGAAACTGGTTCGGGGTGACGACGCATGACAGCTAGCAACAGCGCACGCTCGACTAACCCCGCCGCAGCGCTCGCGCCGGATTGCCCGCTACAGTCTCGCCCGGCGCTACATCGCGGACCACGACCGCGCCCATGCCCACCACCGCCCCGGCGCCAATCGTGATGCCTTGCCGGATCACTGCACCCGCGCCCACGTAAGCCCCATCGCCAATCGTGACATTGCCGTTGCAGCGCACGGCTGGCGCGAAAGTGACGAAATCGCCGATCACGCAGTCATGCTCGACATAGGAATAGAGGTTGCAGTGAAAATGCGCGCCGATGCGGATGTTGCTGGTCAGGGTGGTCCAGGGTGAGAGCAGCGCACCTGGGCCGATCTGGACGTCATCCATCACCACCATCTGCGACGCGCGGACATCGTAAAAACCCAGCCCCGCCGCCGTGCAGCGTGCCACGATGGCTTGCCGCGCCGCTGGATAGGCGACCGCCACGACAATCTTCGCGCCGGGAATCGCCGCGAACGCATCGAACGACAGCACCGCATGGCCGTTGCACTCCGCTTGGCGCGGCGCATCTTCGACAAACACCACGCGCGCCTGCGGATATTGCGCGCGCACCAGCGGCACAATCCCGCGCCCGCAACCGCCCGCGCCGAACACGCCCAAGGTCTTGGTCATGACTGGCTCCCCGTAAATGGCGGCATGGTCGCCTCGCCCGCCGCGCTGATCCCCTTCCGGCCCAGCACCGCCAGCACGGTCAGCGCCAGAATTTTCAGATCCAGCCAGAGCGAACGATTATCGACATACCACACGTCGGCGGCGAATTTCTCGTCCCAGCTGAGCGCGTTGCGGCCATTTACCTGCGCCCAGCCGGTCACCCCGGGCCGCACCTCGTGCCGCCGCGCCTGTGTGGGCGAATAGAGCGGCAAGTACTGCAGCAGCAGCGGGCGCGGGCCGACCAGGCTCATCTCGCCGCGCAGCACGTTCCACAGCCCGGGCAGTTCATCCAGACTGGCGCGCCGCAGGAATTGTCCGAACGGGGTCAGCCGCACCGCATCGGGCAGCAGCGCGCCATCGGCTCCGCGCGCATCGGTCATCGTGCGGAATTTGACCATTTCGAACGGTTTGCCGTCCAGCCCCGGCCTGATCTGGCGAAACAGCACCGGACTGCCCAGCCGGGTCCGTACCAGCAGCGCCACCACCGCCAGTACCGGGGCCAACAGGATTGCCGCCACCAAGGCCAGCACCAGATCGAGGGATCGTTTCAGCATCGTGGCAACGCCTTAGCGCAAACCAGCCCACAGCTGAACCACACCCGCTCATCCTGAGCGTGTCGACGTACCGGCCTGTTACGGGATGGCGGCGTGCGCACGATGGTCCTTCGACAAGCTCAGGATGAGCGGGGTTCTGGATTGATGTTCAAGTCTTGCGAAGCGTCCTAGTCGCTAGGCCCCGCGCGCGGCAACGCGATTCTGCGCGGGGTGCCGCCTTGTCGGTCTTGTCGGTTGAAAATTAAGCCATGCTCGCATAGAGCGCGGCTCGTCCTTGCCGCCCGCGCTGCCTGCGGGCCGAACCATCTGGAAAGTCACGACTTGTCCGATTCTTCCCGCACTATCGTCATTGGCCTCGGTTATGTGGGCCTGCCGCTCGCCGTGGCGCTCGCCAAACAGGGCGCAACCACTGGTCTGGACGTCGACACCCGCCGCATCGCCGAGCTGGAACGCGGGCACGACCGCACCGGTGAGATCGACCGCCCCCGGCTGGAGGCGTCAACGCTGTCGTTGACCGCCGATCCCGCCGTCTGCCCGCCGGCTGATTTCTACATCGTTACTGTGCCCACGCCAATCGACGCGGCGAATCGCCCCGATTTGCGGATGGTCGAGGCCGCCAGCCGCACCGTCGCCGCGATGCTGCCCGCTGCCGTGGCGCAGGGCCGCGCGCCGGTCGTGGTTTATGAAAGCACGGTTTATCCGGGTGTGACCGAAGATATCTGCGCACCGATTTTAGAAGCCGGTTCGGGGTTGGTCTGCGGCAAGGACTTCTTCCTCGGCTACAGCCCCGAACGGATCAATCCGGGCGACCGCGAGCACACCATCGACAAGATCACCAAGGTGGTGGCCGGCCAGACGCCTGAAGTGCTGGAGCGCGTGGCGAGCCTGTATAACGCCATCACCAGCGGCGGAGTGTTCCGCGCCAAATCGATCAAGGCCGCCGAAGCCGCCAAAGTGATCGAGAACGCCCAGCGCGATATCAACATCGCCTTCATGAACGAGATCGCGCAGATCTTCGGATCGATGGACCTGTCGGTGTGGGATGTGCTGGAAGCCGCGCGGACCAAGTGGAACTTCCTGCCCTTCGCTCCCGGGCTGGTCGGCGGGCACTGCATCGGGGTCGATCCCTACTACCTCGCGGCGCGGGCCGAGGCGCTCGGGCTCGATCCGCGGGTGATCTTGGCGGGGCGCGGCGTGAATGACGGGATGGCCGATTGGGTCGCGAGTCGGCTCCATGGCGTGCGCGGCGGCAAACCCGGCACAGCGCTGGTGCTGGGGCTGACCTTCAAGGAAAATGTCCCCGATCTGCGCAACAGCAAGGTGGCCGATCTGATCGGCGCGCTGGCCAAACTGGGTCACGCGGTCATTGTACATGATCCCCATGCCGACGCCGCAGAGGCGCAGCACGAGTATGGCCTGACTTTGGGCGCGCTGGAAGGCCAACACGATCTGGTCCTGCTGGCCGTGCCGCACCGCGAATATCTGGATATGGGCGCGGACCAGCTCCGCGCACTGGTGGCATCCGGCGGCACGCTCGCCGATCTGAAGGGCGAACTGGGCGGCAGCGCCGACTGGAGCCTTTGACATGCGCGTGCTGGTCACCGGGGTTGCCGGGTTCATCGGCTACAGTCTGGCGCAGCACCTGCTGGCGCGCGGCGATAGCGTGATCGGGGTCGACTGCGTCAACGCCTATTACGATGTGAACCTGAAAGAGGCCCGGCTGGCAAAGCTGGCTGAGGCGGGCGGCAACAGGTTCGCGTTCCTGCGCCAGGATTTCGCCGACTATCCGGGGCTGGTTGCCGCGCTGGCAGGGTTGGAGTTTGACCGGATCGTGCATCTGGGCGCGCAGGCCGGGGTGCGCTATTCGATCGAGAATCCGCACGCCTACCTCACCGCCAATCTGGCCGGGCACCTCAACCTGCTGGAAGTGGCGCGGCACCGTGCGGTGCAGCATATGGTCTATGCCAGCTCCAGCTCGGTCTATGGCGGCAACACCAAGCTGCCGTTCGCGGTGGAAGACCGCGTTGACCAGCCGATCAGCCTCTATGCCGCCACCAAAAAGGCGGACGAGCTGATGAGCGAAACCTACGCGCATCTCTATCGCGTGCCCTTGACTGGCCTGCGGTTCTTCACCGTCTATGGCCCGTGGGGCCGCCCGGACATGATGATGTGGATTTTCACCAAGGCGATCATGGCGGGCACGCCGATCCCGGTGTTCAACAACGGCGATATGTACCGCGATTTCACCTATATCGCCGACATTATCGCCGGGGTGACCGCCAGCCTCGACAATCCGCCGCCGGACGATGGCGCGCTGAAAGCCGGGGGCAGCACCAAGCCGCACCGGCTGTACAACATCGGCAACAACCGCACCGAGCACTTGATGAAAGTGATCGA
>JANORN010000106.1:0-2360 GCA_031415355.1 Novosphingobium sp.
CCCGTCATGCGCCCCTTTCGCATGGCGGGTCGGTTCGTTTTGAGGGGTGCGAAAACCACTTTCCGCTTCCACCTCAATCGTCACCCTGAACTTGTTTCAGGGTCCATTGTTCGGCACAGATTCGGAGCGCAGTGCCCCAAGCGACCTTGCCGCGAAATCGTTCTCGGTATTGAGCTTTGGTCTGCGGGGCACGATGGACCCTGAAACAAGTTCAGGGTGACGATGTGGGTTGGGTTCGGATGTGTTATGCTCCCGGCCGGTTCGCCAGCAAGTGTTCCACCACGCTGGGATCGGCCAGCGTCGAGATGTCTCCCAAGTTCGACACATCATTCTCGCCGATCTTGCGGAGGATCCGCCGCATAATTTTGCCCGAGCGAGTCTTGGGCAGGCCCGGCGCGAACTGGATCACGTCGGGGGTGGCGATCGGGCCGATTTCTTTGCGGACCCAGAGGATCAGTTCCTTGCGCAGGGCCTCATCGGGTTCGATATCGGCGTTGCAAGTGACGAAGGCGTAGATGCCCTGGCCCTTGATGTCGTGCGGCATGCCGACCACTGCGGCCTCGGCCACTTTGGGGTGGGCGACCAATGCGGACTCGACCTCGGCAGTGCCCATCCGGTGGCCTGAGACGTTGATCACGTCGTCGATCCGCCCGGTGATCCAGTAGTAACCATCGGCATCGCGGCGGCAGCCATCGCCGGTGAAGTAGAGGCCGGGGAAGGTGCTGAAATAGGTCTGAAAGAAGCGCTCATGATCGCCCCAGACGGTGCGCATCTGACCGGGCCAGGAATCGGTGATGACCAGGCAGCCGTCCGCCGCGCCTTCCAGCAGCTTGCCCTCAGTATCAACCAGCGCGGGCTTGACCCCAAAGAATGGGCGGCTGGCGGAGCCAGGCTTCATTGGAGTCGCGCCTGGCAAGGGCGTGATCATCGCCGCGCCAGTCTCGGTCTGCCACCAGGTGTCGACAATCGGGCAGCGCATTTCGCCGACCGTGCGATAGTACCATTCCCACGCCTCGGGATTGATCGGCTCACCGACCGAACCGAGCAGGCGCAGCGAAGACCGGCTGGTGCGCGTCACCCAGTCGTCGCCCTCACGCATCAAGGCGCGCAATGCGGTGGGGGCACCGTAGAAAATCTCGACCTGGAACTTGTCGACCACCTGCCAGAACCGGCTGGGGTCGGGGTAATTGGGCACGCCTTCAAACATCACCGTCGTCGCGCCGTTCATCAGCGGGCCGTAGACCACGTAAGAGTGCCCCGTGACCCAGCCGACATCGGCGGCGCACCAGTAGATCTGGCCGGGGCGGTAATCGAACACATATTCGTGCGTGATCGAAGCCCAAACACAGTAGCCACCGGTGGTGTGGAGCACGCCCTTGGGCTTGCCGGTGGAACCGCTGGTGTAGAGGACGAACAGCGGATCCTCGGCGTTCATTTCCTCTGGTGCGCACGCGGGGCCTTGCGCGGCCACGCCCTCATGCCAGTCGATATCGCGGCCTACGATAACCGGCACAGCAGCCCCGGTGCGGTTCAGCACCACCACGGTCGAAACCCCCGGACACTGCTCCAGCGCCGCATCGACATTGGCTTTCAGCGGGATTGGCTTGCCGCCGCGCAGCCCTTCATCGGCGGTGATCACCAGCGTGCTGTCGCAGTCGATGATCCTTCCGGCGAGCGCCTCGGGTGAGAACCCGGCGAAGACGATCGAATGGATCGCGCCGATCCGCGCGCAGGCAAGCATCGCCACCGCTGCCTCAGGGACCATCGGCAGGTAGATCGTGACGCGGTGGCCTTTCTGGATGCCGCGTGACTTCAGCAGGTTGGCGAAGCGGCAGACTTCGGCGTGCAGCTCGCGGTAAGTGATGGCGCGGGATGCGTCGGCCGGGCTATCCGGCTCCCACAAGATCGCGATCTGCTCGCCGCGTTCCGCCAGATGCCGGTCAAGCGCATTGGCCGAAAGGTTGAGTGTGCCATCGGCAAACCATTCAATTCCAAAGTCAGCCTCGTCAAAGCTGGTCTGCTTGACCTTGGTGAACGGCTTGATCCAGTCGAGCCGCTGCGCCGCCTCACGCCAGAAGCCTTCGGGGTCGGCGACCGAGCGCGCGTACATCGCGTGATAGCCGGCCTCGTCGATCAGTGCGTTCGCGGCCCACGCGGCGGGTACGGGATATACGGCTTCGCCCATCGTCAAAAACTCCTGTGCAACTGGCTCGCCCTTGCCAGCGCCTTAAGCGCAAGCCAAACCCGGCGGCAAGAGCTACAATTGCCCTTGGGGGAAACATGATCGACCAGACATCGCCGCTGCCGACGCACCACACCGCCACGCAAAGCGAGCGCAAGGTGATCATCGCCTCCTCGCT
>JANORN010000107.1:0-2982 GCA_031415355.1 Novosphingobium sp.
ACGGCTTCAGTCGATGCAGCAGCCACCGCGCCGCCATCGGCATCCGCCGGGCTGCGCAGGAAGAACCACCAGATCGCGGCAAGCGCCAGCGCGCCCAGCAGCAGCCACCACAGCCAGTTGCCAGAACCGTCGTCATCGTCCTCGCCCAGCAGGCCCGATGCGGCCCCGGTGATGCTGGAGCCAGCATCGCCCAGCGCGCCCGTGGCTTTGCCCGCCAGCGCTGCTGCGCCCAGCGCCGCCGCTCCGGCTGCGCCAGCTACTGCTGCACCCGCTCTGCCTGCGGTATCCGCCGCAGCGTCCGCAACATTTCCGATCGCGCCCCCTGCCTTGTCGGCAGTGGCGCCAGCGCCTGAGACCAGCGAAGCCGCAACGCCGGTTACGGCAGCGCCGGTTGCACCCAGCGCGACTGCGGCCTTGGTGCCCAGTCCGTCATCGGCGGCTGGAGCAGGCGCGGCGGCTTTCGCCGGTTCCGCAGCCTTGGCGTCATCTCCGCTCAGCGCGGCCAGGCCCAGCGCGGCACCGCCCGCTGCAGCCGCACCGGCGGCGGCGGACTTCGGCGCAGCCTTGGCGGCGGGCTTTTTGTCAGCAGCCGCACCAGCTGCCTTGGCAGGGGCTTTGGCCTTGGCATTCGCAGCCTTGTGGAACAACGCCAGGCTGCCAAACTTTTCAGCCAGCAGATAATAAACCGTCACGCGGTTCTTGGTGCGATCCGCTTTCATCAGATCCCCGACGGCGGTTATTGCGGCATCCAGCACGCTATCGTCTTCCGTGCGGGCCAGCTTCTTTTTCAGGAAGTTGTTGCGCACCCGGTCGGTCTCGGTCTTGTCCGAAAACGATACCAGCGACGAGTCCCGCTTGGTCAGCGCGATCCCGCAATAGCGGATGATCCCGGCAATTGCGTTGTCGTCCGCATCGGTGACATATTTCTTAACGTCTGCAGCCCAATCTTCGGCCATATTTCCCTCCTGCGACCCAATCATGGCCCGGTCCAGCAGCAGCAAGCCTATGCTTGCCAAAACGCTGCGGGAATCAGGCCCACGAGCGCGGCACAATGGAGGTTAAAAAAGCGCTGTCAATCGGGGAGTTGGCGTTTGCCAGTCCGGCAATGGTCGCTGCTTTAGGCGGCCAGCCGCAAGTCCATCCGGTCCCAGATTTCCAGCAAGGCCTTGGTCAGATCGCGCATCATTGTCTCGGTATGCGCTGGGCCGGGGGTGAACCGCAAACGCTCGGTTCCGCGCGGGACAGTCGGGAAATTGATCGGCTGAACATAGACGCCGTATTCGGCCAGCAGAATGTCGCTGATCTGTTTCGCCTTGGCCGGATCACCGATCATCAGCGGGACGATATGCGTGGTGGAGGGCAGCACCGGCAGCCCGGCGTCGTGGAATTGCTGTTTGAGATAGGCTGCGGCGGCCTGTTGCCCCTCGCGCTCCAGCGATGAAGCTTTCAGGTGCCGCACGCTGGCCAGCACGCCAGCGACCAGCACGGGGGACAGCGAGGTGGTGAAGATGAACCCCGGTGCATAGCTGCGGATCACGTCGATGATCCGGCTGTCGGCGGCAATATATCCGCCCATTACGCCGAACGCCTTGCCCAGTGTGCCTTCGATGATGTCAATCCGGTGCGCGGCTGCATCGCGGTCAGAAATTCCGCCGCCGCGCGGGCCGTACATGCCCACCGCGTGGACTTCATCAATGAAGGTCAGCGCATTGTACTGCTCCGCCAGATCGCAGATCGCGTGAATCGGGGCCACATCGCCGTCCATCGAATAGACCGATTCAAACGCGATCAGCTTGGGCACTGCTGGATTGGTTTCCGCGAGCAGAGCTTCCAGATGAGCCACATCGTTGTGGCGGAACACCTTCTTTTCGCAGCCCGCGTTGCGGATGCCGGCGATCATGCTGGCGTGGTTCAGTTCGTCTGAAAAAGATCACGCAGCCGGGCAGGATCTTGGCGATGGTGGACAGCGTCGCGTCGTTGGAAACATAGCCGCTGGTGAACAGCAGTGCGCCTTCCTTGCCGTGCAGATCGGCCAGCTCGCGTTCCAGATCGACGTGGTAATGCGTGTTCCCGCCGATATTGCGAGTGCCCCCGCTGCCTGCACCGACATCGTGCAGCGCCGCTTCCATGGCGGCGACCACTTTGGGATGCTGGCCCATCGCCAGATAATCGTTGGAGCACCACACGGTGATGTCCTTCGGGCCGTTGTGCCCGGCAAAGCAGCGCGCGTTGGGGTACGAGCCCTTGTTGCGCAGAATATCGATAAAGACGCGGTAGCGATCTTCGGAATGAAGCCGGTCAATCGCCTGGTCGAAGATCAGATCGTAGTTCACGTGACGGACCATCCCTGCCGCTTATGATCGCCCCTTAGCGGAGCGCAAAGGCCTTTGCCAGTGGCATAAACCACAACGGCCATGCACATTTGTTCATTGCGCTGATGTTTGGGGGGCAAAGCCAATCCGCACGCCGCGCTTTGCGGGATCAATCGTGATCCAGCCCAGATCGTGACCGGGAATGATCTGCATCGCCGGGGCTTCGCGGTGCCAGGACTGGATTGTGCGCAGCCAGGCGAACACCTCCGCGCGGTTCTCTGGCGCAATGAAATCCCCCACCAGTCGCGAGCGCGCCCGCGTCTGCTGCCAGCTTTCGGCGAGGGTCGAAATATCTCCGGCGAACAGGAATTCGCGGCCATCAGCCAGCTGCACGAACACCATTTGTGATCCCGGGGTATGGCTGGGGGCGGGGATCACGACCACGCCGGGGGCCACCGCTTGCGGCTTAGTGTCGGTGATGGTCGCGGCGGGCAGTGGCGGCTTGGGCCAAGGCAACAGGTCGCTCCAGCGGTTGCCGGGCAGCTGGCCGGGATTGAACCGAGCATTGGCCAGGGCAGCGGGGTCATTCAGCGCCAGCAGGCCGCCTTGATGATCAATGTGTTCGTGGGTGAACAGCACCAGTCCCGCACCACGTAGCTGAGCATCGATC
>JANORN010000108.1:0-6071 GCA_031415355.1 Novosphingobium sp.
CCAGCGCTGTTCACAAGACTACTCATTCCCAGTCCAACGCTCCCTTTTTCCACGCATAGGCCAAGCCAATGCCTAGTTCGCCCAGGAACACCATCATCGTGATCCACCCGGCCCAGCCGGTGAAGTCCAGGCTGACCGCCCAGGGAAACAGAAACGCGGCTTCCAGATCGAACACGATGAACAGGATCGCGACGAGATAAAACCGCACATCGAACTGGCTGCGCGGGTCTTCGAACGCGGGAAAGCCGCATTCATATTCGCTGTTCTTTTCCGCGCTGGGATTGTGCGTGCCGGTCAGCCGCGAAACACCCATTGGCAGAAACACGAACAGGCTCGACAAGGCCAGCGCCACGCCCAGGAAGATCAGGATCGGAAGGTACTGCGACAGGTCGACCAAGGGACTGACTCACTACGGCATTCGTTGCCCCGCGCCCTAGTCCCGCGTGGTGCGCGGCGCAAGTGGGGGAAAGTGCTATATCTGCGCAAATTCCTCCCCGAAACGGGGAGGGGGACCGCGCGCGCAGCGCGGGGTGGAGGGGCACAGGCGAGTTTTCCTGACGCCGAGAGGTCAGGAGTACCCGCCTGTGCCCCTCCACCATACTTCGCATGGTGCCCCTCCCCGTGCCGGGGAGAAATTACTTTTTCAGTTCCCGCGCCAGCGTCGATTGCGTGGTCTTGCCGTACGGCGGCTTGAAGCCCGACAGCTTGGCAATATCCAGCCCTGACTGGCGATACACCGCGCGCATGTGGCTGAAGGTCTTGAACCCGTCTGCGCCGTGGTAATTGCCCATCCCCGATGGCCCGACCCCGCCAAACGGCAAGTCCTCCATCGCGTTGTGAAACAGCACGTCGTTGATCGTCACTCCGCCGGAAATCGTGCGGCTGAGTACTTTTTCGGCCTCGGCCTTGTCCTGTCCGAAGTAATACAGCCCCAGCGGCCGATCGTGCGCGTTGACGTAATCGATCGCGGTATCGATCGTGTCATAGGTCATCACCGGCAGGATCGGGCCGAAGATTTCCTCCTGCATCACCTTCATGTCGTCATTTACGTTGCGCACGATGGTCAACGGCATCTTGTGCCCGTTGGAACTGGAAAAGTCCTCCCCGCCCGGGTTTACCTCGATCAGTTCTGCACCCTTGGCCTTGGCATCGGCCAGATAGCCTTGCAGGCGGTCATAGTTCCGCCCGTTGACCACCGAAGTGTAATCATCGTTTCCCAGCAACGTGGGGTACAGCGCGCTGACGCCCGAAACGACGTTGGCGATCATCGCGTCCTCTTGCTCCTTCGCCACCAGTAAGTAATCGGGCGCGAGGCAAATCTGCCCGGCGTTCATCATTTTACCCATCGCGATCCGCTGCGCCGCCTTGGTCTGGTCCGCACTGCGCCCGATAAAGGTCGGCGATTTGCCGCCCAGCTCCAGCGTCACTGGCACCAGATTGTCCGCCGCCGCGCGCATGATGTGGCGGCCCACCGAAGTCGCGCCAGTGAAGATCATGTGATCGAACGCCAGCTTGCTGAATTCGGTCGCAACCTCAACCCCGCCGGTGAACACCGCCATTTCCTCCTCGGCGAAGTACTGCGGCACCACCTCGGCAAACAGGTCGGCCACCCGTTCGGTAAATTCGCTCGGCTTAATCATCGCGCGGTTACCGGCGGCGAGAATCCCCGCCATCGGCACCATCACCATGCCCACCGGGAAATTCCACGGCGCGATCACGCCGACCACGCCTTTGGGCTGGTACATTACTTCTGCCTTGGCCCCCAGCAGCCCAAGCGGGAACATTGCTTTGCGCTTTTCATTGCGGCCCCAGGCTTCGAAGTGCTTCTTTGCGTGCTTCAAGGCGCCAACCGAGGGCATGATATCGGTCATCAGCGTCTGTTCGGTGCTGCGATGGCCAAAATCGGCCGAGACTGCTTTCGCGAAGGCATCCTTGTGATCGATCAGCAAGGCAATCGCCCGGTCGATCCGGTCGCGCCGCACCGCCAGTGATTCCGGCAGCGCAGCCGTGAACGCGGCGCGCTGCTTGGCCAAGACGGTTTGCAAGCGGGTGGTGTCGGTATCGGCCATGAGTCGCTCTCCCAGTGTCGCGCCCAGTGTCGGGCTCAGTGTCAGGTTGTTATTTGCCACCCTTCTTGCGCAACGCATACCTATTGGCAAGCGCCGCGCGCCAGGCACCGATTGCTATTGCCGCAGTGCAGCATTATGGCACTGCCGTTACGACAACCGTCCAAGAGAGGCACTGCTGCCATGGCCCAGCTTTCCGCGCATGATCCCATTATCATCCTGTCCTATGCCCGCACCCCGATGGGCGCGATGCAAGGCGCATTGTCCGATGTCTCCGCCACAGACCTTGGCGCGGCAGCGATCCGTGCGGCGGTGGAACGCGCTGGAGTAAGCGGCGCGGATGTAGAGCGGGTCTATATGGGCTGCGTGCTGCCCGCCGGGCTGGGCCAGGCTCCGGCCCGTCAAGCCACGATCAAGGCCGGACTGCCCGCATCGGTGCAGGCCACCACGGTCAACAAGGTCTGCGGATCGGGCATGCAGACGGTGATCATGGGCGCAGAAGCGCTCGCCGCTGGGTCGATCGATCTGGTGATTGCGGGCGGGATGGAAAGCATGACCAATGCGCCATACTTGCTGAAAAAGCACCGCGGCGGCGCGCGGATCGGGCACGACACGGCCTATGATCACATGTTCCTCGACGGGTTGGAAGACGCCTATGAGCCCGGCCGCGCAATGGGCACGTTCGCGCAGGATACCGCCAACGCCTATCAACTGACCCGCGAAGCGCAGGACGCCTATGCGATCGAATCGCTGCGCCGCGCCAATGCTGCAATTGCCGATGGGGCCTTCACTGCCGAAATCGTGCCGGTGACAGTGGTAAGCCGCGTGGGCGAAACCGTGGTTTCGAACGACGAAGGCCCAGGCAAGGGCAAGCCAGACAAGATCCCTGGACTGCGCCCCGCTTTCGCCAAGGACGGCACGATCACGGCGGCAAGCTCCAGTTCAATCTCCGACGGCGCGGCGGCACTGGTGCTGACGCGGACCAGCGTGGCCGAAGCCAAGGGGCAGGCCGCAGTCGCACGGATTGTCGCTGTCGCTGCGCACGCACAGGAACCCAAGGATTTCACCACCGCCCCGGTCGGCGCGATCAACAAGGTGCTGGCGAGCGCGGGCTGGTCGGTCGGCGATGTCGATCTGTTCGAAATCAACGAAGCCTTCGCTTGCGTGGCGATGTTTGCCATGCACGACCTCGGCATCCCGCACGACAAGGTCAACATTCATGGCGGGGGCACCGCGCTGGGCCATCCGATCGGTGCGTCGGGCGCGCGGATCATCACCACGCTGATCGCGGCGCTGCAACGCCATGGCGGCAAGAAGGGCGTGGCCAGCCTGTGCATCGGCGGCGGCGAGGCCACGGCGATTGCCATCGAGCTGGTCTGACCTACTGATACACTACGGTACTATGCTGAATAGGCCGTTCGGCGGCTGTTCAGCCATGCTGGGTTAGAACACTTTCAAGCGGCCGGGGTTTCTCCTCCCCTTTTCCCCAGTCGACAACCTTCGGACGCAAGTCCTACGGGCCGTACCCCAGTGGTGCGGCCCGTTTTTCATGGACGACAACAGGCTTTAAGGTGTCCCATCGCCCCACAGCTGGTTTTCGCGGATCTTGCCACCCATCGCGCCAACGCGGAAGGCACACCACCCGGCAGCACAATCGCCTAGCAAGCCGGTCACGCCGGGCTGTACCCGCCACAGCAGTTTACCCGCAGCGCTGCCTTCGCGCATCTCGGCATTGCCCCGGCCGATCACGATCGCGGTGCGTTCCCGCGTCAGGAACCGCGCGAGCACCCAGCCTTTCGCGCCGCCGGGGTCCTCCACAAACCGCCAGCCTTCTTTCAGCCGCAGGACTTTCAGCGGCAACTGCTCGCGGCGGTAGACCCAGTTGATCTTATAGTCTTCACCCGGACCGACCCGCATGTTGACTTCACTGGCGCGGATCGAGGCCCAGTATGGCGTTTCGGCCTCTTGCGCCGCAGCGGGAACGGCACAGATCAACACGGCGAGCAGGAACGGAATAATTCGCATAAGTCCCGATAGCGCTTTGCGGCCCGAAGGTTCAACCCCGCTTGACCGCCCCGCCCCCATCGGCCTAGCGAAAGCCATGCCCGTCGTTACCGCCAGCTCGCCCGCCGCCCGTTTTACTGGAACTCCGCGCGTGGTGGTGACCCGGCATCTGATGGACACGGTCGAAGTGCGGATGGGCGAACTATTCGACGTGGCACTGAACCCCGAAGACCGCCCGCTCAACCGGGATGAGCTGATCGCTGCGATGGCCGGTGCCGATGTGCTGGTTCCCACCGTGACTGACCGGATCGACGCTGCGATGATCGCAGCCGCCGGAAACCGCCTGAAACTGATCGCCAACTTCGGTGCGGGGACCGAACATATCGATCTGGCCGCCGCGCGCGCGCAGAAAATCGTGGTCACCAACACCCCCGGCGTGTTCACCGATGATACCGCAGACCTGACGCTGATGCTGATTCTTTCAGTCCCCCGGCGGCTGGGCGAAGGCAGTCGCCTGGTGCGCGATGGTCAGTGGAGCGGCTGGGCCCCATCTGCCATGCTGGGCCACCGGATCGGCGGACGGCGGCTGGGCATAGTCGGCATGGGGCGGATTGGTCAGGCTGTGGCCCACCGCGCGCGGGCATTCGGGATGGAGGTTCACTATCACAACCGCCACCGCTTGCCCGCCAGCCTGGAAAACATGCTGGGCGCGGTGTATCAGCCAGACCGCGACGAGCTGATCGCGGGGGCCGATGTGCTGACGCTGCACTGCCCCGCCAGCGCGGAAACGCATCAGTTGCTTAACGCTGCGCGGATCGCCACGATGAAGCCCGGGGCCTTCGTGATCAACACCGCGCGCGGCGACCTGATCGATGAGGAAGCGCTGATCGCTGCGCTGGAATCGGGCCATCTTGGCGGCGCGGGCCTCGATGTTTACGCGCGCGAACCGGCGGTCGATCCGCGGCTGATCGCCTTGCCCAACGTGATCACCCTCCCCCACCTCGGCTCCGCCACGCGCGAAGGCCGCGAACACGCGGGCGAAAAGGTGATCGCCAACATCCGCTTCTGGGCCGACGGCCACCGCCCGCCCGACCAGGTGCTGGAAGGGTGGAGTTAAGCGAAGGCCCGTCTCGAACCACCGTCGCGCTGCGCCGCGGTCCTTCGAGACGGCCGCTCAGCCTGCGGCTTCGTGGCCTCCTCAGGACGAACGGAACTGGTTTGGATAAGCCGCGATCCCCGTTGATCCGCAACTTTCCGCCACCTTCGTGCTTGTCGAAGCACGGTTGTTTCTTCTAGGGGCCGGACCGGGATAGAACCGGCGACCGGCGGACGGCGGCAGGAGGGGTCGATGCGCAAATTCCTTACAGCCACCGCCGCGTATGCAGCGGTAATCTCAACGCCGGCGTTCGCGCAGGCCGCAGGCACGCTCGACGTCGCCGACAGCGGCGACACCGCCTGGGTGCTGGTTTCCGCGGCGTTCGTGCTGCTGATGGCCGCCCCCGGGTTGACCTTGTTCTACGGCGGGCTGGTCCGCGCGAAGAATTTCCTCGCGGTGCTGGTACAGTGCGGCGCGATCGTCGCGGTCGCCTCGCTGTTGTGGGTGGTGGTCGGCTACACCCTCGCGTTCGGTCCGGTTTCCAACGGTTGGATCGGCGGCGGTGACGCGCTGATGCTGCGCGATCTCGGCAATGTCCGCGAAGGTCTCGCCATTCCCGAGAGCGCCTTCGCGCTGTTCCAGCTGACGTTTGCGGCGATCACTCCCGCGCTGATCGCCGGCGCCTGGGTCGATCGCGCGCGGTTCGGCTGGGTGGTGGCGTTCTGCGCGCTATGGGGGCTGGTGGTCTACGCCCCTGTCGCGCACTGGGTGTGGGGCGGAGGCTGGTTGTCCAGCGCTTTCGGCACACTCGATTTCGCGGGCGGGATCGTGGTCCACACCACCGCGGGGATCTCGGCGCTGGTCGCGGCGCTGCTGCTGGGCAAGCGCCAGGGGTTCCCCAAAAC
>JANORN010000109.1:0-5647 GCA_031415355.1 Novosphingobium sp.
CCTCGCTCGACACGAACGGATACAAGGGGGTTAGTTTTGGGTGAAGCGCAGAGTTACCGCACCACCTTCGCAATCGCATCGAGCACGCCGTTGACGAATTTCGCCTCGCGCGGATCGAAGAACGCGTGCGCGACGTCGACATATTCGCTGATCACGCTGCCGACGCTCACATCGGCGCGGGCGAGCAGTTCAAAAGTTCCGGCGCGCAGGATCTGGACCATGGTCTTGTCGAGCCGGGTCAGCGACCAGCCAGCGGCGAGTTTGCCCGCGATCAGTTCGTCAATCTCGGCGCTGCGCGCCAGCACGCCTTTGACGACGTCGTCAAAAAACGCGACTTCGGCCGGGGCATAGTGATCGCCCTCGATTTCCGCGCCAAGGCGGTGGCGGTGGAATTCGTCGAGCAATTGTGCCTGCGGGGTTGCATCCAGCGCGTGCTGATACAAGGCTTGCACCGCAGCGAGACGGGCGGCCGATCTGGCTTGTGATTTGCTCATATTCCCAGCCTTACTTCGATGGAGCGCGCATGCGCGGGCAGGCCTTCAGCTTCGGCCAGTGCAATGGCGGCGGGGCCGATCTTGCTCAGCGCCTTTTCGTCCAGCTGGATAAAGCTGGTGCGCTTCATGAAATCGAGCACCGAGAGGCCGGAGGAAAACCGCGCCCGGCGGCCAGTCGGCAGCACGTGGTTTGGCCCGGCGACATAGTCCCCCACGGCCTCTGGGCTGTACCGGCCCAGGAACACCGAACCGGCGTGGCGGATCTGGCGGAACATCGCTTCGGGCTCATCGGTAGCGATCTGGACGTGTTCGGCGGCGAGCGCATTGGCGAGCGCAGGAGCCTCAGCCAGGCTTGCCACTTCGATGATCACGCCATGGTTCTTCCAGCTTTCCGCCGCGACCCGCGCAGTGGGCAGCATCGCCAATTCGATCCCCATCCGGTCCGCTACCAGATCGGCGAACAGCGGATCGTCAGTGATCAGGATCGATTGCGCGGCGGGGTCATGCTCGGCCTGGCTGAGCAGATCGGCGCAGGTCCATTCCACATCGTTCTGGCCATCGGCGATCAACAGAATTTCGCTCGGCCCGGCGACCATGTCGATCCCGACCACGCCGAATAGCTGGCGCTTGGCTTCCGCCACCCAGGCGTTGCCGGGGCCGGTCACCACATCAACCGGCTTGATCCGGTCCGTGCCATAGGCCAGCGCGGCCACGGCCTGCGCGCCGCCGACCCGCCAGATTTCATTGACCCCGGCCAAATGCGCGGCGGCCAGCACCAGCGGATTGACGACACCCTTGGGCGTCGGAGTGACCACGACCAGCCGCTCAACCCCCGCCACTTTTGCGGGGATGGCGTTCATCAGCAGCGATGAAGGATAAGCCGCGCGCCCGCCGGGCACGTACAGCCCCGCCGCGTCCACTGGCAACCAGCGCGCACCGAGCCGCACGCCTTGCTTGTCCGTCTCATCGCGGTCTGCTGGCTTCTGCCCTTCGTGGTACAACCGGATGCGCTTGGCGGCCAGTTCCAGCGCCGCGCGCAGATCTGGCTTCAGATCGTCAAACGCCTCGCGGCAGGCTGCTGCCGAAATCGTCCAGTCGGCATCGCTGGCCAGCGTGTGGCCATCCCACTTGCGGGTCATGTCGGCCAGTGCCGCATCGCCGCGACCGCGCACGTCGGACAGGATCACCTCGACATCGCGCGCCACGCGTTCGTCGCTTTCACGCCGATCCGCCACCAAGCGGCGAAAAGCCTGGGCAAAGCCCGCGTCGGAGGTTTTCAAACGGAGCATATCAAGCCGCCTGTAACTGTGCGCAAGCCGCGCGAAACCGTTCCACCAGTTCGCCAACGCGCCCATCAGTTTTGAGTGCTGCCCGGTTGACGATCAACCGCGCCGACACGTTAACAATCGTGTTGGTTTCCACCAGGCCGTTGTCTTTCAGCGTGCGTCCGGTGGAGACGAGATCAACAATCCGACTGGCCAGGCCCAGTCCGGGGGCCAGCTCCATCGCGCCGTTCAGTTTGACGACTTCGGCTTGGATACCCTGTCGCTCAAAGTGGCGGCGGGTAAGGTTGGGATATTTGCTCGCCACACGCAGGTGGCTGGCGTGAGGCTGATCGTGCTGGCCTTCCGGCTCAGCAACGGACAAGCGGCAGTGACCTATCGCCAAATCAACCGGCGCGTAGAGATCAGGATAGGCGAATTCCTCGACCACATCCGAACCAACGATCCCGGCCTGCGCCGCACCGTGGGCCACAAAGGTGGCGACATCGAAGGCGCGCACCCGGATCAGGCGGATCGTCGGGTCTTCGCAGGCGAACGATAGCGCGCGGTTGCTCTTGTCATGAAACGCGGCTTCAGGAACGATCCCGGCGCGCGCCATCAAAGGCAGCGCCTCGTCCAGAATTCGGCCCTTGGGGATGGCGAAGGTAATGGCAGGGTGCATAGCCGCCGCGCCTTAGGCGGCAAGGGGCAAAAGGGCAAGCCGCACCGCCGCCAATTGCCTCTTGTGCAATGCAGCATATGGCGGCAGACCGTCCGCACAAGCAACACTGGCCTCAAGGAGCAGGCGGATGGCGGAACCCTATCAGTTCATCGATATTGCAGCGCGCGGCGACGGCATCGTCGCCAAGGCGTTTGACAATCAAGTGGCCTATTGCACGGCATCGGGCGCGACCGTGACCGCGCGCGTACTAGCGGCATTGCGGGATCTGATCGAGCGGGGGGAGGGTGGTTCGCTGTTTGACGCCCTGCGCAATTGGCCCGGTGCGCCGCTCGCCGATGCCTTGCCGCTGCGCGTGGCGGGTGGCCTTCATTCGTTGCATCTGGCGGGGACGGCACCGGCCTTGGCGGCGATCTATCGCGATGCGTCCGGCTTGAACGATGCGGCGATAATCGCCGACGTGGTCGCGGCGCATGAGGCGGAACTGCTACCCTGGCTGGATGGACCGCCACAAACCAACGAAGCGGGGCGCTCGGCCAACTTCATCGGTGCAATGCTGTGGCTGGCGGATCACGGCTTGCCGCCGCGCTTCGAATGTCTGGAGATCGGATCCAGCGCCGGGATCAACCTGATGCTGGACCGCTATCACTATGATCTGGGCGGGGTGCAAGTCGGCCCGCAGCCGGGGGCGATGCAATTCACGCCGGAATGGCAAGGCGCTGCGCCGCCTGATCACGCCATCGAGATTGTTTCGACCAAAGGCTGCGATGTCGCCCCGGTCGATCTAACCGACCCGGCGCAGGCACTGCGGTTGAAGGCCTATATCTGGCCCGAACACACCGTGCGGTTTGAACGGATGGCGGCGGCGATTACCGAGGCCGGGAAGTCTGCGCCCGATCTGGTGGCAATGACCGCGGCGGACTTCGTGGAGGCCGAACTGGCCAAGCCGCAGCAGCCCGGCACCACCCGGATGCTGATGCATTCAATCGTCTGGCAATATGTGCCGGATGACCAGCAGGCGCGCGTGACGGCGGCGATGAAGGCTGCTGGCGCCCGGGCCACGCCGGAATGCCCGCTGGCATGGGTCTCGCTGGAGGCCAACCGGGTGATGCACGTCCATGAAATGACCGTGCGTTACTGGCCAGGCGGGGCAGAGCCGGAACTGGTCACCCGCGCGCATCCGCACGGCGCGTGGATCGCTTGGGGCGGAAGCGAGCGGACGGTTTAGCGCTGGCGTGCGGCGGTTTTCTCCAAGCGCGCGGCTTGACGGCGATCAAAAATTCGCCGCAGCGCATGGCCCAGCCAAAAGTCGCGCGCTTCCAGCGGTTCGATCCAGCCGCCGTGGAAGCTGACCCATTCCCAAACTGCAATCGCGCTAAACAAGGCGGTGATGCTCGCGAACAGCCATAGCGAGGGCGGATGCGCAAACCAGCCCCAAGCGCCAAGACCCAGCGCAATAATCATGCCATAGCCGTGCGAGGCCGGGAACCATGGGTTGCCGCTGGAAATGCGTTTGAACCCCGCCAGTCCGCCGACAAACAGCAGCGCGCCGCCAATCACCACCAGCACGAATTCGCGGTGCGCCGGTTCCAGCGGGTGCGCCAGCAACAATTCGTCTCCTACCGCCAGTGCAATGATCCCAGCGACAATCGGGATGTGCCAATAGGTGAATGCCTGCCGCGCGACGAGGCCGGGCAAGGCGTGTTGCTCAATATGATGTGCCCCGCGCCGTGCGCCCATGTCGAAATAGAGCCACCACATTGCAAACGATCCGATGAAGGCGTTGAGCAAAGCCAGATCCAATCCTGGCTGGGCCGTCGCCTCGGCATAGGTCGCGCCGGTAATGATCAGCCCTTCGCCCAAGGCGATGATAATGAACAAGCCGCAGCGTTCGGCCATATGGCTGCCTGACACATGCCATTCGGAAATCTTTGAAGCTCCCAGTCCCGGCACCCACAGAAACACCAGCGGCGCGGCATATTCAAGCGCGAGCGCGGCCAGCCACAGCGCAATCCGGGTTTCGGCGCTTTCAGTCAGTGCTCCGGCAATCCACAGCGGCGCGGCGGCGATGAACCACACCGCCGCGCGCAGCATGTTCTTCCCACTCCCCGCCCCGTCGCGTTCCATTGCCCAGGCGGTGAACAGGCAGCGCCCAATCTGGATGCTGCAATAAGCCAGCGCGAATTGCAGCCCCGATTGCGTGAATGCCGCCGGGATCGCACCGGACAAGATCATACTGGCCAGCATCACACAGCCGATCATCAGCCGCACCACCGCCCGGTCTGGTTCCAGCCAGTTGGTTGCCCAGGTGGTCCACATCCAGGCCCACCAGACCGCGCCGAACAGGATCAGTGTCTGCAAACCCCGCAATGGCGTGAGCTCGGCCAGTAGAAAGTGCGACAACTGGGTGATGGCGAAGACGAACACCAGATCGAAGAATAGCTCGATCGTATTGACCGCAGCAAAGCCGCCATTGTGGTTGCGCAGCATGGATCGCCGCGCCTTGGCCTCTGCGGCCGCGATTGCCGCGCCGATCCCGGGGCGTATCGGTTCAGCCGGCATCGGCAGTCCGTGCAAGAAATTCATCCAGCGCCGCATTGACCGCGCCCGGCGCTTCCCACGGCACGAAGTGGCCGCAATCAGGCACCTTGACCACGGTCAGATCGGGAATGATGGCCTCCATTCCGTCGAGGTTTTCGGGTGGGAGCGCCAAGTCGTCCAGCGCCCAGATCACCAGGGCCGGGACTGCGAGATCGGGAATCGGCACCGATTTGTATCCCGCGGGCAAGGCAAAAGGTGCATCAAGCGGCGGTACATCCATCGGGCTGGCGCGATACCAGTTGAGCATCCCGAACGCAGCCTCGCGGTTTTCCCAGTCCGCCGCCAGCGCGATTCGTTCCTCCGGCTCCATCGCGTCGGTCGTGATCACCCGGCCTTCAAACGCTTTCAGCAACATCCCGCCCAGCCCGTGCTCGCGCACCAGCGCATCATTCGCAGGATCGCGGAAGGTTCGGAAATACTGGCTCGCCTCACGCTGCTGGCGATTGGTCCATAGCAGTTTCGGAAACAGCGTGGGATGCGGCGCATTGGCGATCACTGCGCGGGTGCAGCGCCCGGTGCCTTGGCCCATCAGGGCTACTCCCCAGGCAATCGCGCCGCCCCAATCGTGGCCGATGATCGTGAAGTGATCCACCTCCAGCGCGGCGGCGAGC
>JANORN010000110.1:0-3970 GCA_031415355.1 Novosphingobium sp.
GCGGTCACTTCGGCGACCTGGGTGTTAAGCTTGGTCAGATCGTCAGCGTGGATCGCAATCGTGGTGTGATGCTCGCCAAATCCGGCGCGCCCGGCGGCGACGTCATCCTTGGCTTGAGTCAGCTCGGCCCGCAGCGACAGCGCCTCATCCTCAGTCGAGCGCATCCGCCGCAGCGCCAGGTTCATCCGCCCCAGCGCCGCACCGCGATCAACGAAGGCGAAGCTTTGGCTCACCGTCATTTCGAACGGCATCCGGTACAGCTCATCAAACATCCCGGGCAGGGTCTGCGCCGGATAGTCCTTGACCGAAATGATCGCGCCGAACTTGCGCGCGTGGTGCCCCGCCGGCGCCAGTTCGAATGCGTCCTGGCCAAAGCTGATCCGGCGGAACGGCACATGTTCACCCAGATCGCCGTGCGGCAGCACCACCGGGCGCATTTCGCCGTTGTAGAGCCAGGACAGGAACTCCAGCGGCTCGGACCGCAGGTCTTCGCCATCGGGATAGGCGGTCAGCAAGCGCGGGGAATAGGCCCCCAGCGCCGCGATCAGTGCCTCGCCCGCCGCATCCAGCGCGCGCTTTTCAGCCGCCAGCGTCGCCGCACGGTCAGTCGCGCTGGTATTGCTAATCAAGCCTTTCAGCCGGTCGAGCAGGCCGCCGCGCCCTTGCAGCGGGCGGCGCACCAGGGTCAGGAACAGGTCGTTGACGTACAGCTCGCGGCTGCCCAGCCGCTGTTTCCAGCGCTGATCCAGCGTGCGCGAAAACTCATCCGCGAACCGCGCGTCCAGCACCGCAGCGGCGCGGCGGCGGACGACATGGTGGTAGACCGCAAAACGCGACGACCCGATCGCCTTCAGCGTCGCATCGCGCAGCTCAGCGCGGTAATTCAGCTCGTCAGTGTCCGCCGTTTCAAACAGGAACCCGCCCAGCCGGATCGTTTGCAGCAGCAGCCCGTCGCGCGTTTCCAGCGTCACGCCATCCAGATGGCGCGCATAGGGCAGGTGCATCCCTGCGGACTTCTCACGGCCGGCGGCGCGCGGGTCCGTGCTCAGGGGCGGTAAGAGTTGCATCCCCACAATCGATAATTTTTGACCCGGGGACAGCGGCTGACCCGGGTGATCCACAGGTCAAAGAAGCGTGGTTCGCGCAGACACAGCGCCGCGCCCACCAGATGCAGCACCAGCCCCAGACCAATCGCCCAGAACGATTTGAAAATCAGGAACACCTCGGCGCAGACAATCGCGTTGATCACGAAAAAGCTGTAAGTCACGCCCGCGAACATCTGCGGGCGCGTCAACGCTAAAAACACGGTTTCGCGGTGAAATGAACTGGCCATGCGCGCCGCCTATCCGCCGCCTGCTGCTGCGCGGATCCCGGCGACAATGCTGGCCGCGCCGAACAGGATGAAGCAGCCCAAGATCACCACCGCCCCGTGCCGCCAGTTGACCCGTCCGGTCAGCATCATGAAACCCACCGCCGCGACTGCGATCACTGCTGCCACCGTCGCCACGGTGCCCATCAGCGTGCCCTGCAGCCACGATACCGCGCCGATGATCACGCCGGAACCAGCCGGGTCGGCTGGCAGGCCAGCATTGGCGGCGGCTGACAGCATCAACAATGCGCCGCCCAGTGCCCAATTTGCAATTCGCATTACCCAGTCCCTCAAGAATCAAGCGATCCGGGACCCTGATTTACATATCCCCGCAGTTGCCGCCATAGCGGATTTGATCGGGCCGTGTCGCGTTGGGATTTTCGCGCCAACAGCGCGGCGGTTTTCAATGCTGTCCGGCCGTGCGTCAGCTTAGTGCGGTTACCGGCCGCACGGCCTGCAAATCGCGCAGCGCCAGGCTTGCCAGCTGCGTTCCGGCCAGCCAGGCCCCCTCGATCCCCGGCGCAACACACCAGTCGCCGCAGGCTCCGAGCAATTGCTGCGGATTCCATAGCACCGGGCCGCGCTGGCCGAAGGGGCAGGCGAAGCGCCAACGGTGTGCCTTCAGAAACGCCGGTTCCGGCAGCGCCCGGCCCGCTAGGTTCCCGAACGAAGCAAGCAGATCGCGTGCAACGTCTGCCGCTTCACGTTCCAGGTTGCGCGCGGACCATTCCGAACTGGCGTGCAAGACCCAGCAGTCGCTGGCGGCGTTGCGGCCGGGCTTGGAGCTTTCACGCGCGGCCCAAGCCAAGTCGCCATTGTCCTGCATGAAAGCCGGTACGCCGGTCAACGGCTGATTAAACGCCAACATCGCCGCCCAGCGCGCTTGCGAACGCACGGCGGCGGCTTCGCGCGCCATGCCCAGATCAAGCAGCGACAGCAGCGCGGCGGCTTGCTCTGCGGGGAGCGCTAGAATCAGCGCGGCGAACGGTCCTGACGCGGTATCTGCGTTGTGCAAGTGCCAGCCGTCCGCGCGGTGCTCAGCACGCTGAATCTGGGCGGCAAAATGGACCTCGTGCGCGGCGCACTGCGCGTCGACAATTGCCGCCATCGTCGGCACGCCGACCTGCGCTCCCTTTGGACCGGCTGGCCATGCACTGACAATCCCGGCTTCTTCCCACGCGGCAAGCTGCTCGGCAAAGCCAGTATTGCTGGCCCGCACGAACGGCGCGCCGAAATCCCACGCGCCCGCGTCCAGCCGCAGCGAAGATACGCGCCCGCCCGGGCGGCGGCCTTTGTCAAACAGGACGGCATCGATCCCGGCGGCTTTCAGCGCGGCGGCACAGGCCAGTCCGGCAATCCCCGCGCCGATGATTGCCACCCGCGATGCGGCAGGCGCGCCACGCTCAACCATGCCCCATCAACGCCAAAACTTCCTTGCGGCTGCTGGGATTGTCACGGAAACAGCCGAGCACCTTGCTGGTGATCATGTCGACCCCGTGCGTGCGCACCCCGCGCCCGGTCATGCAGCCGTGCTGTGCCTTGATCACCACCGCGACGCCTTGCGGCTTCAGATTGTCAGCGATGCACTGCGCGATTTCAGCGGTCAGGCGCTCCTGAATTTGCAGGCGATGGGCATAGCCGTTCAGCACCCGCGCAAGCTTGGAAATGCCCACGACCCGGTCGGTCGGCAGATACGCAATCGAGGCGGTGCCGACAATTGGTGCCAAATGATGTTCGCAGTGTGAATGGAACGGGATGTCGCGCAGCAGCACCACCTCATCATAGCCCGCGACTTCCTGGAAGGTGCGCTGAAGGTGGACGGCGGGATCTTCCAGGTAGCCAGAGCAATATTCCCGCCAGGCCCGCCCGACGCGCGACGGGGTATCGAGCAAGCCTTCGCGCTCTGGATCTTCCCCGGCCCAGCGCAGCAGAGTGCGGACGGCGTCTTGCACTGCATCGGGCACTATTGGCCGCTCAGCCAGTCCATCCGCGACGAAGCTCTGCTGCATGACGTTCATCGTTCGCGATCCTGCATGAAAGATTTTGTCGACTCTCGCCGGGAGGGGGGGAGGAAGCGGGAGCCGACGGTGAACTTTTACTTCGATCAACCGCGATCAGCGATATGGCCTTTCGTGCAAGCGCTGAATGCGCTAATCAGTACGCGATGACACCTGAAACCCTGATTTTGAACAGCAAGGTCGCTGCGGTGGTCAGCGACCCGCTGTCGCCAGACAATCCGATCATCGCCTGCAACGATGCTTTCATGGCGCTGACGGGCTATGCACGTGAGGAAATTCTGGGTCGCAACTGCCGGTTCCTGCGCGGCGAGCGGACCGAGCCGGAACAGACCGCGATGCTGCGCGAAGCCGTCGCCGAACATCGGCCAGTGATGGTGGAACTGATCAATTACCGCAAGGATGGTTCCGCGTTCCGCAACGCCGTGATGATTGCGCCGCTGTTCGATGAGGACGGCGCACTGCGTTATTATCTGGGATCGCAGATGGCGATCGACGATACCGGCGCCAGCCGCCACGAGCAGGCGCGCAAACGGATCGAACACCTCTCGCGCCGCCAGGGCCAGATCCTGGCCGCGCTCGCCAA
>JANORN010000111.1:0-2819 GCA_031415355.1 Novosphingobium sp.
ATCGAGATCGATCCGGCCATCGCCCAAGAACCGTATCAGCCCCGCCCAATGGCCCAGCGCATAGTTGATCGCGGCCAGCGTCGGTGATCCGCTGAACATGGGACGTTTCTTGTCTTCGAGCCAGGTGTGCATTGCCTCGACCAGCGGTTTGGCGCGCGCCTGTCTGGCGGCATGGCGCGCATCGGGCGATTGTCCCCGGATATCCCGCTCGATGGCGTAGAGCGCGGCGATGCGGCGCAGTGCTTCCTCGGCGATCGGCGCGCCATCACCTTTGGCGGCATCGAAGAAGCCGCGCCGGACATGCGCCCAGCAATAGGCAAGCGTCGCAGGCCCGCCGGGGCGATCAGCCTTGCCGAACTGGCGGTATGCTTCATAGCCGTCCACCTGCAGGATGCCGCGATAGTCGCCGAGGAGCTTGGCTGCCCACATCCCGCCGCGCCCCGGCATATAGCTATAGACGATGGCTGGTGGATCAGCGCCGCCGTGCGGACGCTCATCACGAACCATTGCCCACATATAGCCGACCTTGGTCTTGCCCGTTCCAGGCGCGAGCACCTTGGTGGTCGTTTCATCGACGAACAGGCGGGCACTGGTGAGCAGTTCAGCCTTCAACTGCTCGACCAGCGGTTTGAGCCTTGCCGCCGCCGCCCCGACCCAGTTCGCAAGTGTCGCGCGGTCCACGATCACACCTTGGCGCGCCATGATCTGCGATTGGCGGTAGAGCGGGAGATGGTCGGCGTATTTCTTGACCAGAACATCAACGATCAACCGCTCGCTCGGTAAGCCGCCCGGAACGATGTGCTTGGGAGCCAGCGCTTGCGCAACCCCGTCGCTGCACGCCCGGCAGCCCAGCTTGGGCCGCACCGTCACCAGCACGCGGTATTGCGCCGGGATCACATCGAGCCGCTCAGCCCGGTCTTTGCCGATGCGGTGCAGCGCACCGCCGCAGCACGGACAGGCCGTTACCTCGGGCATGATCTCCACTTCAACGCGTGGGAGGTGCGCAGGAAGGGAGGCGCGCGGTGTCTCGGGATCACGGCGCTTGCGCGTCTGTGGCTCAGCGGCTTCCCTGCTCTGCGCAATCAGCGCTTCGGCCTCGGCTTGGCCAATCGCACTGTCTTCCAGCGCCAGTGCGAGTTGGTCCGGCGCGATTTTCTCGGAACGCTTGCCGAACTGCATACGCCGCAAAACCGCAATCAGATGTTCCAACTGCGCGTTCCGCAGCTGCGCGGCAATGACCATGGATTTGAGCTTATCCACATCATCTGGCAGGGCGTCCATAGGCTGCTCCATGCCCGCTTTCTAGCCGATTATCGCGGGCTCGTATCGCCCTTTGCGGCAAGGCGATTCACCCGTGCGGCCTGCGCCTCTGATCACTGGGCCATCACCGGACGCGCCACAGGTTGCGCATGCACCCGCCCCCAATCGAGCCCCTCGATCAGCGCTGCGGCTTGCGCGCCCGTCAACTTCATCACTCCCTCGCCGAACCGAGGCCAGCGGAAGTTGCCATTCTCCAACCGCTTGGTGACCAGCACCAAGCCCGTCCCGTCCCACAGCAAAAGTTTGAGCCGGTCAGCCCGCTTGCTGCGGAACACGAACATGACGCCCGAGAAGGGATCGCGTTGCAACTCCTGCTTCACCAGCGATGCCAGCCCCACCATGCCTTTGCGAAAGTCCACCGGCTTCACCGCCACCAGCACCTTGATCGGACCCGACGGGATAATCATGATGTGCCGCGCACCGCCAGCAAAACCCGCCCGATATGATCAGCGCTCACACCGTCTGGAATGCGCAACGTCAGCCCGCAGACATCAAGGCCGATCTCCGCGCCAGAGACAGGCTGTGCCGGCAGCTCCCGTGGGGATTCGTCGATCATCGCTGGCACAAATGCAGTCTGGCCGCGTGCTTCCATCCGTTCCATCGCTGCTCGCCGCCACATGTACAAATGCTGCGGAACCAAATCATTGCGCCGCGCAACCTCGGCCACGTTCGCCCCCGGTACCATGCTCTCGGCAATGATCCGAGCCTTCGCCTCCCGCGTCCACGACCGACGCCCAACTCCCGATGCAATGACATCCAGCCGATGCACACCATCGCCACCACGAGACGCCGTCATATGTTCGAATATAGCACCATCATCCATCGCTCGGCACACTCCCCTTCAGAAGCATACATAACGACGCGCACGATCAGCGAAATGTGGGAAGGATTTAACGCTTACCTTTTGTCAAACTCTCACGGGAGGTGAAAACTGGTTGCGGGGTAGGTTTTATCAGGCCGTAGCTTTGTGTTAGCTCCAGACCGAAGCAAAGCCCCGATCCGGAGACCGAGGCATTTTGTTACATAATTGTTTTTATCAGATTTTGTTGGTTGCGGGGGTAGGATTTGAACCTACGACCTTCAGGTTATGAGCCTGACGAGCTACCGGGCTGCTCCACCCCGCGTCACCAGCAGGCGGCCACGCGGGCAGCCTGTCTTGTCGTGGCGGATTCCGGCGCAAAGGCCAGAGACGCCAAGAGGGCCGCAAGGGCCCTCTTAAAAGGGCACAAAGGCCCTCTGACATGTGAATGGGTTTTTTAACCGCGCTTCGCACTGGCTTCAATGCCTGGCGACGTCCTACTCTTCCAACGCTTGAGCGTTAGTACCATCGGCGCTGTCAGGTTTCACGGCCGAGTTCGAGATGGGATCGGGTGGGTCACTGACGCTATGGCCACCAAGCAATGGGGCCAGTGCGATGCGGGTTAATCGATGCTGTTACAGATAGTGTCGTCCGGCTGGTATCGCCCGATCAAACACAGTCCAAGACTGTCATTGATGGC
>JANORN010000112.1:0-16697 GCA_031415355.1 Novosphingobium sp.
GCAAAGTATTTGTGCTGTGGCATGTTCAACCTTTCGTCCAGGCTAGTCGGCGCGACTGGCTCCGGGGTTCAATCCGCGCTGAAGAAAATTATTCCAGCTGCGGTCGATGAAAGGAATCCAGTCCAGCCAGTCAGGCGTAAATGTCGGCGAATTCGCCATCAACTCAGCCAGCGCGCGTTGCGCCAGCGCTGGTTGTTCAGCGTGCGACAGCGCGTTGATCTTCAGGACATGGGCATACCAGTAGGCCCCGCGCCGGCTGATCGCGGTTTCCGCGTCGGCCAGCGCTGCGTCCCAATCGTTCAGCATCAGGTGCGCGAGTGCGCGTTCGCCGGCGATGAAAAACAGCTGTTGGTCATTCGGGCTGAGCCGGATCGCAAAATCGAGATGGACCAGCGCCTCGGCCGGCGCATCGCGCAGGCTGAGTGTGGACCCCAGTTGGGCGTGGGCCAGCACCAGGCTGGGGTTCAGGTCAATCGCGCGGCGCAGCAGGGCTTCGCTGCGCAGCGGCTGGCGTAGCCAGCTTTCCGCAACGCCCGCCAGCATGTGTCCGCGCGCATCGTCATAATCCGCAATGATCGCACGCTGCGCCATCTGGCGTACCGCGCGAATGTCCGCTTCGTCGCCGCGCGTCCGCCACAAATCCCATAACCGCGCCCAGGTTGACTGGATCAAGGCCTCTGGCGAGGCGGGCTCGCGGGCCAGTGCTTCATCAAAGCATTCGCGGGCGCGAGCCGCATCCATGCGCGACAACCGGTTGAGATGCCAGCGTCCGCGCCAGATCAGATCGCTAACCGCCAGATCGGTGGCTGGCTTGGCCAAAGCACGCACCTGTTCGCGCTGGTCAACCTTTAGCTCCAGCGTTGCCGCCAGCACGCCCAGCAAATCTTCCAGCCCGGCCGGGTTGGCGTGATCCGGCAAAGCGATGCGGCTTGACCACAACACCTGTCCGCTGTGGGTATCGGTCAGGCTGGCCAACAGCTGGATCGCCGCGCCAGCGCGCAAACTTCCTTCCACCACATAGCGCGCGCCCAGTTGCTGGGCGGTGGCGCGCGGATCACTGGTCGCGTCGCTCGCGGCATGGCTGGAACTGCGCGCAATTACTGGCAACCAGCGCAAGCGCGAGAGCCGGTCAATCAAGTCTTCACTCAGCCCATCGGCAAGGAAGTTATGTGCGGGATCGCCGGTGGCGTTGTTGAAGGGCAACACTGCCAGCGCCGGGCGATCAGCAAAGCCGGGATCAAGCTGCGGCACCGGGGGTGCGCTGTCCGGGGTGGGTGCGGGTGCGGGCGCGTGGCTGCGCAAGTCAGCGCGCTGGCGTTCGGTTCGCAGCCAGTCTTCGAATCCGTCTTCCTGCGCGAGATCAAACCCTTCCAGAAACTCTCCGGTCCCGGCATAGTCTAGCCGGCGCAGGTCGACTTCCACTTGCGCCAGATCAAGCCAGATGCGCTGGTGATCGGCGTGCAGAATTGCGCAACCGGGCTGATTAACGATCTGGCGCAGATTGGACAATTCGCGCCGCAGACTGGCCTGGGCCTGCGCGGACTCGCGCGATCCCCACAGCTTGTCTTGCAGCCACGCGCGGGTGCGCTCGCCCGCGCCAGAGGTGGCGAGCATGGCCAGCAAAGCCTGGCCGCGCTTGCTGGATATGTCGATGCGCCCGCCATCGCGGCGTTCAAGCCGAAACGGACCCAGCAAGCTGAGTATGCAGGCTGACGCGGATTCCCCCATCCGTCAGACCCCCTTCGCCGCCAAGCCTAGCCATTTGTGCGGCAATATCACGCACTTTTTCACGCTCGTCGGACGCTATCCGGACCGTGGCGGGACGGGGGGCCAATACACCGCCCTGCATGGAAGCCACATCTCTGCATACACGCCTGCAACTTGATCAGGTGGTCGGCGAATTTGAAGCCGGACGAATCGCGCAAGCCGTGCTGCTGCTGGCGGGGATGCTGGACACGGCCGCCGACGGTGCGGACCGGATTGGCGCATTGCGGGACGTTTTGGCCAGCCACCCGCTGCGGCGGTTTCTGTCAGCCGATCCGGCGTTCCAACTGGCGGCCACCAACTTGCCTCAGGCGCTGGCGCTGATCGCCAGCGGGGCCGCGCCAGCCGGTCTGTCACGTTGCGGCGATGAAGTGTTCCGCGCCGTGGCGGGGTTAGGTTTCGCCCGCGGCTTGCAGGAACGCCGCGCCTTGGGGGCAGCAGCGATTGAACCCGCGTGGCGGCGCGGTGAACGGATCGCGCTGATCGATTGCGGCGAACTGGGCGAGCTGGACCGGTTGCACCGCACCGCGCTGGATAACATCGCGCTGCGTCATAGCGACGCTGCGGTCGCAGCATTGCTTCAGCAGCAGCACGGCCTCAGCGATTTCAGCGCGCCCGACGCGCGGTTCGATGTGGTGCTGGCCAGCAGCGTGGCGGACCTGCGCAGCGCGGCAGAACTGACCCGGTGGCTGATCGTCCTCGCCGCGCGGCTCGCGCCGCAGGGGGTGCTGTATCTTTCAAGCTTTACGCCCGGGCATCTGGGCTTTGGCTGGCAGGCGGTGTGCCTGGGCCGTGATCTGGTCTGCCACGATGAAACAGGTCTGGAACGCTGCGCCGCCAGCGCCGGCCTGACGGTCCGCCATATGCGCGGAGCCAGCGGCAGCCTGATCTGGGGGGAGCTGCGCCATGCCGCCGCCGCCCCGCAACTTCATCTGAACGGGGGAAGCCATGACTGACATCGATGGACAGTTGCGCGCGGTGGCGCGGGGTGATCGTGCGGCGTTTGATCAGCTGTACCGCACGATGCAGCGGCCACTACTGGCCTATGCAGCGGGCCTGCTGGCGGGCGACCGGGCAGCGGCGGAAGACGCCGTTGATGAGGCCTTTCTGGATATCTGGCGGCAAGCCGGGGCGTTTATGGGCAGCGGCAGCGGCTCCAGCTGGATTCGCCGGATCGTGCGCAATAAGGCGGTTGATTGGGTGCGCAAAGCAGGCGGCACCCGGCAAAGCGAATGGGTTTCCGCAGCGGATAGCCGCGCCGATGAGGCTCCTGGGCCTGAATTGTCAGCCGTCGCAAGCGATTCCGCTGGATGGTTGCACCATTCCATGCAGCGGCTTAATCTGGATCAGCGTGAAGCGGTGATGCTATGCTATTTTGAAGGGTGCTCAGTCGCAGAGATCGCTGCGATCATGGCGTGCCCGGAAGGTACGGTGAAAACCCGGCTGTTCCATGCGCGGCAGGCCTTGCGCCAATTGTTGCCGGCCGAACTCGTTTGATGGATCAAGCGCGGCCAATGCTGGTATAGGCGAAGCCCTTCGCACGCACTTCGGCGGGATCATAGACATTGCGCAAATCGACCAGCACCGGGCTGCGCGCGAGCGTCTTGACGCGGTCGAGATCAAGTGCGCGAAACGCGTCCCATTCGGTCACGATCACCACGGCATCGGCGCCGTCAATCGCGGCATAGGCATTGGGTTGCATCGTTACGGCGGGCATCAGCGGGGCCGCGCCTGCCATGCCCTCGGGATCATAAGCTGCCACTTCCACCCCTGCGTCGGCTAGCGCGAGCGCAATGGCGATCGCCGGGCTGTCGCGCATGTCATCGGTGTTGGGTTTGAAGGTCAGGCCCAGCAGGGCGACCTTCTTGCCGCGCGCTTCGTCCATGCCGCCCAGCGCTTCGATCACCTTACGGCCCATCGCGCGCTTGCGGCTGTCGTTGACCTTGACCACCGCTTCGACGATCCGGGTGGGGGCTTCATAGTCTTCGGCGGATTTGAGCAGCGCCAGCGTATCCTTGGGAAAGCATGATCCGCCATAGCCCGGCCCGGCGTGGAGGAACTTCGCCCCGATCCGCCCGTCCATCCCGATCCCGCGCGCCACATCCTGCACGTCCGCGCCGACTTTTTCGCACAGATCGGCCATTTCGTTGATGAAGGTGATCTTGACCGCCAGAAACGCGTTGGCGGCGTATTTGATCAGCTCGGCAGAGCGCCGCGCGGTGAACAGGATCGGGGCTTTGTTCAGGAACAACGGGCGGTAGACCTCGCGCATTACGCCCTTGGCCCAGTCATCCTCGCTGCCGATCACAATCCGGTCCGGGCGTTTGAAATCGCTGATCGCCGCACCTTCGCGCAGAAATTCGGGGTTGGAGGCCACGGCAAAGCGTACTGCCGGATTGGCCTCGCTCAAAATCCGCTCCACCTCGTCGCCGGTGCCCACTGGCACCGTCGATTTGGTGACGATTACCGCTTCGCCTGATAAGTTCTGCCCGATCTCCTCGGCCACGGCATAGACGAATGACAAGTCGGCATGGCCATCGCCGCGCCGACTAGGGGTGCCGACCGCGATAAAGATTGCGCTGACGCCGCGGATCCCTTCGGCCAGGTCAGTGGTGAAGGCCAGCCGCCCGGCCTGGGTGTTGGACCGCACCAGATCGGCCAGCCCCGGCTCATAGATCGGCATCTGCCCGGAATTCAGCGCGGCGATCTTGGCCGGGTCCTTGTCGATACAGACCACGTCGTGGCCAAAATCAGCGAAGCAGGCACCAGAGACCAAGCCGACATAGCCCGAACCGACCATCGCGATTTTCATGCGAGTTTCCTCTGAGTAGTCGCCACACCAGCGCCGGTGCCGTTGGCCTCGATCAGCCAGCGACCCGGCCCTTGCAAGCCCAGCGCAGTCAACCGGCCCGATTCATAGGCTCCGGTATCGATCCCGATCCGGTTGGACCGCACGTCGGCCCCGGCAGTGATCGTGTGGCCGTGCACCACCACCGGGCCAAATGGCAAGCGGTGGTCGATGAAGTCTTCGCGGATCCAGCGCAAGTCTGACTGGCGCTGGGCGGCCAGCGCTACCCCTGGGCGGATGCCCGCATGGACAAACAGATAGTCGCCAACCCTGATCTGGTCCTCGAACGATTCCATGAATGCGCGGTCTTCGGCGGGAACTGCGGCGGTCATCAGTCGCTGAGTTTCAGCGAAATTGGCTTCGGCAAATTCTGCCGGGTCGATCGGATAACTCAGCAGCGTTTCGCGCCCGCCGTGGCGCAGGAAGGATTTCAGCACGTCGCGCTTGGTGAAGGCCAGCAGGAACATCTCTTCGTGGTTGCCCGCCAGAATCCGTACCTTGCGGCGGCTTTGCCAGTCGCGCGCACGGCGCAGCACCCCGGCGCTGTCGGGGCCGCGATCCACCAGATCGCCCAGCAGAATCACGGTGGTATCCGCGGGCCCGCGCGCCGCATCATCGGCTTCGATCGCGTCCACCAGCGCCGCGAACTGATCGTCGCAGCCGTGGATATCGCCGACCGCATAGACGCGTTCGCCGTCCGGGATGCGGGCCCGGTCATCAGCGTCGTTCGCGCCAAACAGCTTGCGTAGAGATGTGAGCATGGGTCGCCTGATAATTCAACGCAGTATAGAGGCCGGGCAGCGCAGCGACAAGCGGTGCCGGTCCTGCGTTGCCAATGCGCCACAGCGCGATGCCATTACGCAACCTTTGTGCGATTTACCCCTTGTGCAGTGCAGCATTCTTGTGCGAGGCACGCTGGGCAAGGTATGATCCGGTCCGGAACGAGACTAGGCGACCCACGCGCAGGCGGGACGAAGCGTTCACAATCGCAAGGAAGATTGCCATGCTCACGTCCATTCGCGGCCTTATCGCCGCAACTCTCGTTGCCGGTTGCAGCCTGTCTGCGGCACCTGCTTTTGCCGAAGAAACCGATCCGCCAGCGGACATTACCGTCACTGGCAACACCACGCTGGTCACCGATTACCGGTTCCGGGGGCTGTCGCTGTCAGGCGGCGATATCGCCGTGCAAGGCTCGATCAATGTCAACCATTCCAGCGGGCTTTACGCTGGGGTCTGGGCCTCCAGCCTGGAAGACACCGCAGTCTATGGCCATACCGAGGTTGACCTTTACGCGGGCTGGACCGGCGCGGTCGCCAGCGGGCTGACCGCCGACGTTGGCCTGCTCTATTATGTCTATCCCAACGGCACCGTGGGTGATGCTAACGTGTTCGAACCTTATGCCTCGCTGACCGCAGCGGTTGGCCCGGCCACGCTCAAGGGCGGGGTCAACTATGCCTGGAAGCAGGATTCGCTGGGCGGAGATGACAACCTCTATGTCTACACCGATCTGGGTGTCGGCATCCCCAATACCCCGATCTCGCTGTCGGCCCACGCGGGCTATACCGATGGCGCACTCTCGCCCAAGCTGCTGACCCTGGCCAGCACCGATGGCGGCTGGGACTATTCGGTTGGCGCGACGTTTGCCGCCACGAAGAACCTGACTTTCGGGGTCAGCTATGTCGGCGTTGACGGCAATTCGATTGACGGCTTCTCGAACGATGCCGTCGTCGGCTCGGTCAAGCTCGCCTTCTAATTCTTGGGTTCACCGAGGGCGCGGCCCGTCCTTCTTGCGGGAAGGGCGGGCTGGTGCCGCATTGCTTCAGCACAGCTGAAACAAATACCTAGCGCAGATAAAAATCCACCGTCGTGACCACGCGCACTTTCTTGAACGGCGTGTCGGACACGCCCCAGCTGCCGCCCGAATCGCCGTCGCGCGCCTGGACTTCGAAATAGCCCTGGGTGGCAGACTTGATCGCGCCGACGCTGGTGCCGCTGTCCTTGGCGAACTGCTCGGCCGAAGCGCGGGCGTCCTTAGTGGCGATGGCAACCATACCCGGCTTGATCGCGTTGAGCCCGGTGAAGGTGAAGGCCATGCCCGATCCTTCTTCCAGCACCACCCCGCGCCGGACCAGGTCGAACTGCCGTTTTACTGCTGCCTGCGCGCGCTTGATGTCGGTGCTGCGCAGGGTCATTCGCTGGCGAACGGTGAACTTCGCCACGCCGTTGTCGGAAAACTGACTGACGTTGACCCCGGTCGGCTGCAAGGCCTCCCCGGGAAAACCCAGTTCCCGAAAGAACGCGCGGATCGACTCCGAATCGGTGTCGACGCTGGCCTGCGCGCTGGCGAGATCCTCGGCGGTGGCCGAATAGGCCAGCGTCCAGGTGGCGAGATCTGCCGTCACTTCGCGCTCGGCCAGGCCGCGCACGGTGACTGAGCGGTCAGCGTCCTTGGCGCGGACCAGCCCGTTGCCCAGCAGATAGCCCCCGGCGATCAAACCAAGCGTGATAATGGCAGAGCTGGCCAGCCAGCGGCGCGTTGCCGGATCGTGCCAGAACGAGCTGGCGGCGGGGGTGGATTCAAGGCTAGGATCGGTCATCGATGGGCTCCTTGTGCGACCGCCAGCATCATAGCGCCGCGCAAGCTGTCTGAACGATGAATTGTGTATTTGCATCGACGAATTGAGGTGACCTGTGACCAGCTATCTCCACACCATGATCCGGGTCAGCGATCCCGACGCGACCATCGCGCTGTTCGCGCTGCTGGGCGTGCACGAAGTGCGCCGTTTTTCCAGCGAGCAGGGCCGGTTCACGCTGATCTTTTTGGCAGCACCAGGGCAGGAGGGCGTGGCCGAGGTCGAACTGACTCACAATTGGGACCCGGAAGACTACAATGGCGGGCGCAATTTCGGGCATCTGGCTTACCGGGTGGAGGATATCTACGCCACCTGCCAGCATTTGCTGGACGCCGGGATCACGATCAACCGCCCGCCGCGCGATGGCCACATGGCGTTCATCCGGACCCCCGACGGGATTTCAATTGAGCTGTTGCAGGACGGGCACTTGCCGGCGCAGGAACCTTGGGCATCAATGCCCAATGTTGGAACCTGGTAACGCGCGACCGGCTCAGCCGGGCGACGGAGCAGGTCGCGGTGGCGGGGCCAGCCGCAGGATTGCATAGCCCAGCAGCGCCGACAGCAGCGAACCCGCCAGCACGCCCAGTTTGGCTTCCTCCGCCAGCGCGGGGGCCGCCGGGAACGCCAGGGCACCGATAAACAGGCTCATGGTGAAGCCGATCCCGCAGAGCACCGCCACCCCCCACAATTGCCACAGGCTCGCCCCGGCAGGCCGCTTGGCCAGACCCAGCTTGTCCGCCGCCAGCACGGCCGCAAAGATGCCCACCTGCTTGCCCAGGAACAGCCCCAGCGCAATCCCCAGCGGCAATGGTGCGAGCACGCCGTAAACCCCGGCCTGAGCGAGCGCGACCCCGGCATTGGCAAAGCCGAACAGCGGCACGATCAGGAACCCGTTCCACGGCACCAGCGCATGTTCCAGCCGCAGCAGCAGGCTGTCCCCCGTCCGGTCCAGCTTCATCGGAATCGTCAGCGCGGCCAGCACACCGGCGATGGTTGCATGAACGCCTGAATGGAGCACGGCGTACCATAGCGCCAGCGCCAGCAGCACAAACGGCAGCGCGCGGGCGCTGCCGCGGCGGTTTAGCGTGATCATCACGGCGAGGATTGCAGCGGCCGCCGCCAGCCAGGTTAGTTTTATCGCGCTCGTATAGAACAGCGCGATGATCGCCACCGCGCCCAGATCATCAACGATCGCGACGCTGAGCAGGAACAGCCGCAGCGACCCCGGCACGCGCCGCCCCAGCAGGCCGATCACCCCCATGGCAAAGGCGATGTCGGTCGCCGCCGGGATCGCCCAGCCGGCCTTCAAGGCGGCCTCCCCCTGGGCCACGAACAGATAGACCGCCGCCGGGACCGCCATGCCAGCGGCGGCGGCGATGATCGGCAAGCGCCGCCGAGCCGGAGTGGCGAGCTCGCCGTCCAGCACCTCACGCTTGATTTCCAGCCCGACCACGAAAAAGAACACCGCCATCAAGCCGTCGTTGATCCACAAGTGCCAGGTGTTCAGCTTGGCAATCGGGGTCCAGTCAAATTCGTGGTGGAACCAGCCGTGATATTGATCAGCCAGCGGCGAATTGGCGATTGCAATCGCGGCGATTGCCACCACGATCAGCAGCGTACCAGCCCCGGATTCCCCGCCGAACAGGCGACCGAGCAGCCGTGAAATATAGCCAAATCTGTCGCGGGTCCGGGTCATCAATTAGGTTCATTGCCGATACGATAGCTGGTTGCAAGGCTTGGCGGGCGTGCTAATTGAACATTAAGTAGAAACCACAAGTTCGGGGGAGCGCAGTAGTAATGGGGGAGGTTGATCAGCTATTTCAACTGCTCCTGGCGGCGCTTACCTCAGTCAGGGACGAGCTTGCACTGTTTTCGATATTCTGGATTATTGTTGGCCTGGTCGATGAACTGGTGGTGGATGCCTGCTATTTCGGTTTGCGGCTGGCGGGACGGGCACAAACCGGGCGGTTGCCGGCCCGGAACGCGGCGCTGCCGCTGAATGGCCGTGCGGCGGTGCTGGTCCCGACCTGGCAGGAGGCGGCGGTGATCGGCACCACCCTGCGCGAAGCATTGCGGGTCTGGCCGCATCCGGACTTGCGAATCTATGTCGGCTGCTATCCCAACGATGGGCCGACGATCGCGGCGGTGCTGGCTGGAGCCGGCGGTGATTCGCGAGTCAGGCTGGTGATCAACGATCGGCCCGGACCGACGACGAAGGCCGATTGCCTCAACCGGCTCTACGCCGCGTTGGGCGAAGATGAACAGCGTGAAGGGCAAGTGGTGCGCAGCGTGATCCTGCATGATGCCGAAGACATGGTTCACCCGGACGCGCTGGTCGCGATCGATCAGGCGCTGGACGATGTCGACTTCGTGCAACTACCCGTCTTGCCGGAACCCAACCCTGCCTCACCCTGGATCGCCGGACACTACACCGATGAATTCGCCGAAGCCCACGGCAAGCTGCTGGTGGTGCGCACCGCGCTGGGCGGCGCGATCCCTGCTGCCGGGGTTGGCTGCGGGTTTAGCCGGGTGGCGCTGGGCGAATTGGCCCGGCAACGCGGTCAAGCCGGGGAAGCGGGTCCGTTTGCGGCCGAATGCCTGACCGAAGACTACGAGCTTGGGCTGCGGGTTTCATGGCAGGGGCGCGGCGGCACTTTTCTGCGGATGCGGGCAAGTGACGGATCGCTAATTGCCACCCGCAGTTACTTCCCGGCCGAGCTGGTGCCGGCGGTGCGGCAGAAGACTCGCTGGATTCATGGCATCGCGTTCCAGTCGTGGGAGCGGATGGGCTGGCAGGGCCGCCCATTCGATATCTGGATGGCGTTGCGCGATCGGCGCGGACCGTTGACAGCCTTGGTGCTGGCCTGCGCCTATCTGCTGCTGCTGCTTGAGCTGGTGCTGCATCTGGCTGACTGGGCGGGGCTGGTGCCGTTGGTGCCGCTGGTTCCAGCGGTGCG
Source organism: Novosphingobium sp. (assembly GCA_031415355.1). GTDB lineage: Bacteria > Pseudomonadota > Alphaproteobacteria > Sphingomonadales > Sphingomonadaceae > Novosphingobium. The sequence continues at coordinate 10,203 of JANORN010000112.1, forward strand.
GACGCTGCTGCTGCTGACTTTTGCCGGACTGGTCTGGCGGATGACGCTGCGGTGCCTGTTCGTCTGGCGCGAATATGGCGCGGCGGAAGGGCTGCGGTCGGTGTTGCGACTGCCCGTCGGTAATGTCATCGCGATCATGGCCGGACGGCGCGCGGCGATGGCCTATCTACGCTCACTGCGCGGCGAAGGGCCGCAGTGGGACAAGACCCAGCACCTTGAACATCCGGCGTTGCGCCGGTCCCGAACGCTAGCCGGAGCGCCGACGTGACCACGCGCCCGCGCCGCCGGGGGCAGCCACTGATCGTGCTGAGCGGAATCATGCTCGGCTGGTTTGCGCTGCGCGCGGCGGCCTGGTCGCTGGTGCCGGTCAGCGGTGAGGAGCTCCCGCTATCGGCCGAACTTGCCGCACCGACGGCAGGCTGGGCTGTCACCGCGGTTGGTCAGCTTGCTGATCAGTCGCCCGATTCAACGCTGGTTGCGCCGCCCGGTGCATTCACCGCCGACGTCGCCGCCGGGCCGCAGTTTGATGCGGACGCAAGCAGCCATTTCCCGGAGCCTGTGCCGACACTGCCGCAAGTGATTGTCCCTGTCTGGAATCTGCAGCTTGCGCCACTGCCGCCACGCCCGGTTCAGACTGTGCCTGGACGCAGCCTGCTGCCTGCGCACCCGCCCAAAGGGGCGATGCGGATGGCGGCAGGGCACCAATTGTTATATGCTGCCGCGCTCAGCGCCTTGCCGTTACCGGCAGAGGTTGCGGCGCTGGAGGTCCGCCGCGCTGCGGCACAGCCGGGCCAGCGGCGTTGGTCGGCCGACGGCTGGTTGTTATGGCGACAGGGCTCAACCGGGCTCGCGCCAACAGCGCCGCTGGGCGGATCGTATGGCGCAAGCCAAGCCGGGGCAGTGTTGCGCTATCGCCTGACTGACCAGAACCAGGCAGCATTGACTGCCTATCTGCGCATGTCAGCGCCGCTGGGACAATCCAATGCCGCCGAACTCGCGCTAGGCCTGCAAGCCCAGCCGTTGCGGCGGGTGCCGCTGCGCACCTTTGCCGAAGTGCGCGGTGACCGGATCAGCGGCCGCGCGCGCGCGCGGTTTTCCGGCGGAGTGATTACCGCTATGGCCCCGCTGCAGCTGCCGCTGGGATTCCAGGCCGAACCCTATGGCCAGGCGGGATATGTCAGCGGCCCCGGCGAGACCTGGTTTGCTGACGGGCAACTGCGGGCGGATCGCCGCGTGTTGCGCCGTGGCCGGGCCGAGCTGCGCGCCGGTGCCGGGGTCTGGGGCGGGGCGCAGCGCGATGCCGCGCGGCTGGATGCCGGACCGGGCTTGACGCTCAGCTTTCCGCTCGGCCCGGCGCAGGCGCGGCTCTCGGCCGATTGGCGCTACCGGGTAGCAGGCACGGCCGCACCGGGCTCCGGGCTGGCGGTGACCTTGGCGACGGGTTTCTAGGCAGAACGCGATTCCGCGCGGGGTTTCTTAAGCGGCGCGGCTGGGTTAGAGCGGAGCCAGCACCATGGACCTGTACCTTCCCATCGCCAATCTGGCCGTCAATGGCCTCGTGATCGTCGCGCTTGGCGCGCTGACGGGAATCCTGTCGGGGATGTTCGGGGTTGGCGGCGGGTTCCTCACCACCCCGCTGCTGATCTTCTACGGCGTCCCCCCCACAGTCGCGGCGGCTTCGGCCGCCAGCCAGGTGACCGGAGCCAGCGTCTCGGGCGTGCTCGCGCATACCAAACGTGCCGGGGTCGATTATCACATGGGCGGGGTGCTGGTGCTGGGCGGCCTGATCGGCACCGGGATCGGCACGCTGCTGTTCCGGCTGCTGCAACAATGGGGCCAGATCGATACGGTGATCAACGTGCTGTACGTGGTCCTGCTTGGCTCAATCGGCGGGATCATGGCGCGCGAAAGCTGGCAGGTGCTGCGTGCCCAGCGGACCGGCGTGCCGCTGCCCGCGCGCAAGCGGCGGCACCATCCGATGGTCGCCAGCCTGCCGCTGCGCTGGCGGTTCTACCGCTCGGGGCTCTACATCTCGCCGCTCGCGCCCCTGTTGCTGGGTGTGGCGACCGGGATCCTGACCATGCTGATGGGGATCGGTGGCGGCTTCGTTTTGGTCCCGGCGATGCTGTACATCCTAGGCATGAGCGCGAACGTGGTGGTCGGCACCTCGCTGTTCCAGATCCTGTTCGTGACGATGGCGACCACCATGATGCACGCGCTGACCACCAAGGCGGTGGACATCGTGCTGGCGGCGTTCCTGCTGATCGGCTCGGTCTCGGGCGCGCAGATCGGCGCGCAATTGGCGCAGAAGATTCCGGCGGAGCGGCTGCGGTTCATTCTGGCGGCGGTGGTGCTGATCGTGGCGGCGCGGATGGCGCTGGGGCTGGCTTGGCGGCCGAGCGAGATCTACATGGTGAAACCGCTATGAGGGGCCTGCTGTTGGCGCTGTTGGCGCTGCTGCTGGTGGGCGCGCGCGATCCGATCCTGGTGCCGGAAGTGTCGCAACATGAAGTGCAAGTGCGCCAGGGCTTCACCGGCACCGAATTGCTGCTGTTCGGCGCGATCCTCAACCCCGATGGCACCCGCGCCGGACGCGACTATGACATTGTGGTGGTGCTGAAAGGGCCGACCCAATCAATCGTGCTGCGCGAAAAGCAGCGGATCGCCGGGATTTGGGTCAATGCTGACAGCGCGGAGTTCCGCTCTGCCCCGACGTTCTTCGCGTTGGCCTCGTCCAAGCCGATCAAGCGGATCGTTGATGACAAGACTGCGGCGATCTATGAGCTGGGGCTCGATTGGTTGCAGCTTTCGCCAATCGGCGCATTCGAGCCCAAGGAGCAGCGCCGCTTCGCCGCTGGACTGGTCGATCTGATGGAGCGCGGCGGGCTGTACAAGGAAGATAACAAGGCGGTCAGCGTCAGCGAGCAAGTGCTGTATCAGGCGCGTATTTCGTTGCCCTCCAATGTCCAGACCGGAACCTATACCGCCGAAACCTTCGCGATCACCCGGGGAGAGGTGGTCGCCTCGGCCATCGCCCGGGTTGAAGTGCGCAAGCTGGGGTTTGAGCGGCTGGTGGCGCAGTTCGCAGATCAGCAATCGCTGTGGTACGGGCTGCTGGCGGTGGCGCTGTCAGTTGCGATGGGCTTTATTGCCGGGCGGCTGTTCGCCTTGATCTGAGCCATGGGAGAGCTCGCACCCGCGCCTCATTAGGCCAATTTTAACCGCTTTTTCCTACCACCTGTCCGAACCTGACGCATCTCGCGGCCGGGTCAGGGGCAAACTATGGACGCGATGGGTCATCAGGGTTTTTCAACTGCGACCCCGGTTCAGCCCGGCGATTGCGCGCCCGCAGGGGCAGCGCAGGTAGACAATGCCCGCGATCCGATCGGGATTGTGCTCGATATCGCCGGTTCGGGCAGCCAAATCGCGCTCGATTTGCAACGCTTGCAGGAATGTGCCAGTGATGCCGATCCCTCGATCGGGCTGGCGGGCCAGGTCGGCAGCCAGATCAAGATTCGCGTCGGCAATGGCTGGCTGCTCGCCTCGGTCCGCACCCAGCGACAGGACAGCAAATCGCCCGGCGGGATCATCGCCCAGATCGATTTTCTGGGTGAGGGCGATGAGGAACGGCTGACCGGGCGGATCCACAGTTTCCGCCGCGGGGTGACGCGCTATCCCATTCCCGGCGCGTTGATCTATCCCGCGACCAGCAATGATCTGCGCCAGATTTATGCCAGCGATGGCCGCTCCAGCATCCAGGTCGGCACGGTTTATCCCACCCGCGATATCCGTGCAGGCATCTATATTGACGCCTTTCTGGGCAAACATTTCGCCCTGCTCGGCTCCACCGGCACCGGCAAATCGACTAGCGCCGCGCTGATCCTGCACCGCATCTGCGAAGCCGCGCCCGCTGGCCATATCGTGATGATCGATCCGCACGGCGAATATTCGGCGGCGTTCAAGACCACCGGCATGATCTTTGACGTGTCGAACCTCAACATGCCCTATTGGCTGATGAATTTCGAAGAACACTGCGAAGTGTTTCTGACCGCCAGCGAAGCCGACCGACAGGAAGACAGCGACATTCTGGCCAAATGCCTGCTCCAGGCGCGGATGAAAAACCGCCTGGCGGAGCAGATGGGCAAGATCACGGTGGACAGCCCGATCCCCTATCTGCTGTCCGACCTGACCAACAATATCCAGAACGAGATGGGCAAGCTGGACAAGGCCAGTTCCTCCGCGCCGTTCATGCGGCTGAAGACCAAGATTGACGAGCTGAAGGCCGATCCGCGGTTTCAGTTCATGTTTTCGGGCATGTTGGTCGGCGATACGATGGCCGAATTCATCGCCAAGATATTTCGCTTGCCCAGCCAGGGCAAGCCGATCTCGATCATCGACGTGTCGGGCGTGCCGTCGGACATCACCTCCACCGTGGTCGCGGTGCTCAGCCGGATGGTGTTCGATTTCGCGATCTGGTCGCGTGAGGAAAAGACCCGACCGGTGCTGCTGGTCTGCGAGGAAGCGCACCGTTATGTTCCCAACGAGAAGAACGCCGATGGCTCATCGGTGGGCCGGATTCTGGGGCGCATTGCCAAGGAAGGGCGCAAGTACGGGATCAGCCTGGGCCTGATCACCCAGCGCCCGTCGGATCTGGCCGAAGGGGTGCTCAGCCAGTGCGGCACGATCATCTCGATGCGGCTCAACAACGACCGCGACCAGGCCTTCGTGAAAGCCGCCATGCCCGAAGGCGCGCGCGGCTTCCTCGATTCGATCCCGGCGCTGCGCAACCGCGAATGCATCATCTGCGGCGAGGGCGTGGCCGTTCCGATCCGGGTCAGTTTTGACAACCTCGACGAAAACAAACGCCCAGCCTCCGCCGATCCTTCGTTCAGCGAGTTGTGGAACGGCACCGGCGGCGAAGAAGAAATGGTCCAGCGCACCGTCCAGCGCTGGCGCGCGCAGGGAAAATAAGCATCGCTGGATGCGCCATTCGCCTCCGCGAATTGCTGGCGGGGAAGCGGGCTGGTGCCGCTTGCGCCGTGAGGCGGAAAATTATGTCCCGCGCGTATCGCCGTAAAGGTGAATGTGCAGCCGGTCGCTCAGCCGCAGGCCGTGCTCCAGCGCCAGCGCCGCCAGCCAGACTTCGCGTTGGCGCAGTGCCGCGCTGGTCGTCCCTTCCGGCATCAGCATGATCCGGGCCGAGGGGATCGCATAGGCCTGTTGCAGGGCAAGTACTTCGGCCACATCCTGCGGCGTCGCCACCACGAATTTGAACGTCGCGCGCGGGTCCGCAGCCCAGGCTGCCAGCCGCTCGGGCAGCAGCGCCAGCGCCGCCGGATTGCCCGAATGCGCCAGCTTGGGGCTGACGTTGTACTGCGCAACTTGCACGTCGAGCGCGGGGTGCGGGGCCACGCTGCCGTTGGTTTCAAGCTCCACGCTGATCCCCGGCAACAGCGCCACCAGCCTTGCCAGCGCTGCCCCTTGCAGCAACGGCTCGCCCCCGGTGATCACCAGCCGGTCCTGCCCCAGCGCGCTGATCCGCGCGGCGGTGTCCGCTTCGCTCAGCGTAATCTGGTTGGCTTTACGGTCAAAGCCATCGGGGCCGGTGAAGCGCCACGTATAGGCGGTGTCGCACCATGTGCAGGCCAGGTTGCACCGGCTGAGCCGGACGAAGGCGCACGGGCGGCCCGCAGAAGGGCCTTCGCCTTGCAAGGACGCGAAGATTTCTGGCTCGCGCTGGCCCGATTCGGTGCTGATGGTGGCGAGTGTCAGCATTCGGAAAAATCGGTATTTATCTGAACAAGTTGAGAAGAGTGACAGGGTCCTGAAGAAGTTTTCACGGTGGACATGCTTGTCCCGCACAGCGCCAGGCTGCACCGTGTCGACGCTGGATCAGACGGGGCGGGGCGGTGCTGCATCGCGCGGTCCTATGCCAAGGTTTGCCGATGTAGGACAGCGCTGGTTTGACCTTCCTCTCCCTCGGGAGAGGGGGACCGCCGCCGCAGGCGGGGGTGGAGTGGCACAGGAGTGTACTCCCACCCGCCCCGGCACGCTCTCCTGAAACCTCCCAGACTATACCGGCACGGTCAGGAGTACCCGCGCGTGCCCCTCCCCCAGCTGCGCTGGGTCCTCGTCCCCACGGGGGAGGAGGTTAGCCCAACCACGCGATTCTCCCCGTTTTTGGCGCATGCCACAAATGGGGAGGTGGATGGCCCGGCAGGGCCAGACGGAGGGGTTTCGGCGCTGGCGGGGAGTGGAGTGGGACAGGCCTTCCTCTCCCTTGGGAGAGGGGGACCGCCCGCGCAGCGGGGGGTGGAGTGGCACAGGAGCGTACTCCCACCCGCCCCGGCGCACTTCGCGAAAACCGCCCAGCCGATCCCGGCACGGTCAGGAGTACCCGCGCGTGCCCCTCCCCCAGCTGCGCTGGGTCCCCTCCCCCATGGGGGAGGAAGCCACCTACCCCAGCCGCGCCAGCGCCGCCGCTAGCCGCTCGGC
>JANORN010000113.1:0-2462 GCA_031415355.1 Novosphingobium sp.
CAAGGTTGGCGCCGAAGACCTGCTGGAAGACATGCAGGCCGGGAACCTCGATTATGGCCGCGTGATTGCCACGCCGGACATGATGGGCGTGGTCGGCCGACTGGGCAAAGTGCTGGGTCCGAAGGGCCTGATGCCGAACCCGAAGCTGGGCACCGTCACCCCGAACGTGGCCGAAGCTGTGAAAGCAGCCAAGGGCGGCCAGGTGGAATACCGCGTCGAAAAGGCCGGGATCATCCACGGCGGGATCGGCAAGATGAGCTTCAGCGACGATGCGCTGAAGGCGAACTACGAAGCGTTCGTTGACGCGGTGGTCAAGGCCAAGCCAGCTGGCGCGAAGGGCAAGTACCTCAAGAAGGCGGCACTGTCGTCTTCGATGGGCCCGGGGCTGAAGCTGGACGTCAGCGACGCTTACAGCGGCTGAGTTTCCGCTGAATGCAAGGTTTGAACGGGCCGGGAGGGGAAACCTTTCCGGCCCGTTTGATTCGTGGCAGGCTGCGCCGATGCAAATCCGAATCGCCTTGTCCGTGCTGGTCTTGCTGGCCGCTTGCAATCAGGCGCCCGAGCGGGACTCGCCCGCCAAGACAAGCGCTGCGGCTAAACCAGCAGCAGCACCATCGTCATCACCATCGTCACCACCGGCGAGCCCGTCGCCGCCAGCCGCCACACCAGCAGCGGCATCGCGGTACACTTCGCTGAAGCAGTGCAAGGTGACCAACAGCGCAGCTGACGAGGACTGGTCCGAATCGCGCTGTGCGGGGGTGGGCGGACTGGCTTTGCAACTTGATTACGGCGATCTGCGCGAGAATGTGCAAGTGTTACGCGCGGGCCAGCCGCCGCTTGATCTCGCTTTGGGATCGCGCAGCGGCGGTGCGTTCAATGCGGTTGGCGATCCGGTTGAATGGCGCGGGCGGGGACCAGGCAACGCGCCTGCGGCACTGATTTTGCGTAACAATGTGAGCGAAAATGTGGACCAGCCAGAGCGGCTGACAGGCTATCTGGTAGTAACGGACCTGACGCAAGGCTGTGTGGTCGCCAATCTTCGCCCCGCCGCCGATCAAAACGCCGCCGCGCGCGCCATCGCTGATGGCCCGCGCCGGGCTTGCCTGAAGGAGTAACGATGAAGCAGCTGTTGTTGGCCGTTGTGGCGGTGACTGGCGCGACCGCCGCCTTGCCAGCCTCCGCGCCGCTCACCCGTGCGCAAATCGAGGTGCCGCGCGATCATGGTCCGCAAGCGGTGATCGTCCAGACCCGCGAATTTGCCGGCTTGTCTGAATCCGGCTGGCACACCCATCCGGGAACCGAGATCGCGGTGGTGGTTGACGGGGAGATGGCATTGCACACCCCAGCTGGCGTCTTGCTGGTCGAAGAAGGGGAGAGCTTCACCGTGCCGCGCGGCCTGCCGCATAACGGTGTCAATACGGAAACGACCGCGGCCGCGCTGGTGATCACGCTGGTGGTGGATCAGGACGTGCCGTTGCGTACGGCGGTGGAGAACCCGACGGCGGCTTCAGGGCTCTAAAATTGCCCCGGAATAGCATTCGACCACCATCGCCAGCGGGCGGCCATCGGAAAGCCGCAACAATGCGCGGTGCGTCAGAATCGTGCTGGCCGGGCAATAGTCGGCACTGCCGCGCTGGCCCTTCAAGCGCTCACGGGTGTAGTTCAGCGGCGCAGCGACCCGGCCGAACGGCTGATCGGTTTCCGCCAGCAACCGGTTCATCTCGGCGGTCAGGCGGCCCGGAACGTACCAGTTATAGGCCAGTGATAACTCGCGCCCGTTGCAATGCAGGCTGACCCGGCGATAGCCCAGCCGGTCATCCGCGCCGATGCTCAGCTCCTTGCGAATGCGGCTGGTCGGGCTGTTCGAGCTGGTGGAAATCACTGTCGCCCGGACCCGCGCGTCTGGATTAAAGTGCGCGCGGCACCATGTTTCCAGCACTGCGGTGGCGCTGGGATTGGCAGCCAGCCGCGCTTCGAAATCGTCCAGGGTTGGCAGCGCCGTGGCGGCCGAAACGAGAGTCAGCGTCGCCACCAGTTCAAATCCCGCCATCCACCGCCTCACGGCCCAGCGCATTCAGTCCCGTCGTCAGCGCCGCAATGCAGGCGTCCAGCACTGCCTGATCGACCGAGCGCACCACGAAGTTCGCGCCGACCCGGCCCTCGCGGAAGAACGGATAACTGCCGATGGAAACGGCGCCATCGTTGCCGGCATAGGTCTGTTCGGTTGTGCGCAGCAGGTCCGCCACTTCGCTTTCCATCGCCCATGATCCCAGCGTTGCCGACAGCAGCGGCAGTCCGCCCTCCAGCGTCCCGGTCAGCGCATCAAGCATACCGGCGGTGATCGACGGCACCCCGGCCATCAGATAGACGTTTTCGGCCTTGATCCCCGGCGCGCCGGACATCCGGTTGGGGATCAGCTCCGCCCCAGCGGGCACCCGCGCCATCCGCAACCGGGCTTCGTT
>JANORN010000114.1:0-10163 GCA_031415355.1 Novosphingobium sp.
CACGAGACCCGCTGATATGCGCAAGCACCTGACTGCGAAGGCCATCGAAGGGCTCAAACCAGCCCCTTCAGGGAAGCGATATGACGTAGCCGACGCCATCGTTCCGGGCTTCGGCGTGCGGGTCAATGACAAGGGTCGCAAGTCTTCCACGTTGACCGCGCGCTTCGGAGGAAGCCCGAACCCGACACGACGGACAATTGCCGAGGTCGGGGCGATGGAACTGGCTATGGCGCGCGAGATCGCGCGGGCGTGGCTGGTGCAGATCGATGCCAGAAGCGCTACGCGATTATCGCGCTTGGGGGCCGGAAAGAAAATCGGAGTGTATCTGGAACACATTGCAGCGCCGGGAGTTTTACCTTCCGAAGTGAGCGCCGCGTCAGGCCTGCTTGTCATTTCGGGAGACTCAACATGCCACTCATCAACGTGGTCATTGCCCTCATCGTTGTCGGGGTAATACTCTGGCTGATCAACAATTACCTGCCGATGGACGGCAAGATCAAGAGCATCCTCAACGGCGTGGTCATTATTGCGGTGGTCTTGTGGCTGCTCCAGGTCTTCGGACTGATCGGGCCGATCTCCAGTTTCCAGATCGGTAAGTGATCTCGCGCGAAATTGCGCTCTCTCGCCAATCCGCGGTTCGGATTGCGGAACAGTAAAAGGATAACAGTCATGTCACTCGGTCTCATCCTCGTCATCATCTTGATCATCTTCCTACTCGGCGGCTTCAGCGGGAAGATTGGCGGCTATGGCTATGGTTTTGGTCACGGCGGCGTCGGCGTGATCGGTGTGATCCTGATCGTTGTGCTGGTGCTGCTTGTCACCGGGCGCATTTAAGGCCGGACCGCACGGGGAACCAAACCGTGTTTGGTGGGTTAAACAACTATGCCGCACGTTCTTTTCGCGGCCAAATGGAGAACCACCATGGGTGAGTATATCGAAAAGGCCAAAGGCGCGGCGAACGAAGCAATCGGCAAAGCAAAAGTTTCAGCCGGTCAGCGTGCAGAAAATCCGGACTTGATAATCAGTGGTGCCCGGCAGCAGGCCAAGGGCGCAGCACAAAAGATAGTCGGTGCCGCCAAGGGTGTGTTGGGCGACAAGATCTGACTGCTGACCAGCATCCCACTGTTTAAAAGTAATTTTCTGAATCTGCAATGGATAAGCGCCGATGCCATTGCCGAGTGACCAGCAGCATTGCAACAACACTGTGCTGCTGGTCGTTCATTTGAAATCAGAACGCTTTCCGAGTTTCCCAATTGCGCTGGCCGCCTCCGAACAAAACCAACGGCCATCAATCAACGCATGTCAGCCAATACTAGCGCCTCACTTCGATCATCCGCTTGATCCGTTGCGCACCCCATACGGGATGCCAGCCGATCCGGAGAGTGCCTGCTGAAGACCCCCCCGTCTCAGGCACAAACTTGCCCGCCATAGCTGGTTCTACTTGCTATGGCGGGCATTTTGGAAATGATGGGCTAGATGGAATTCTGCAAGTCACAGGCATTATCAGGAACTGCGCATGCGGCTTGGCTTCCGCCAGAACCTAGATGAGGTCCGCATTCAAACTGTCATGTTGCACAAAATTGCCTATCGACGCACCAGCAATGCGGTAATGTCAGCCACTGATCGTTGGGCATAATCCTTGTCGATCTCCGCCGTGATTCGTGATCGGGCTTCCGGCGTTAGACGCTTGCGCATTACACCCAGCACATGCGGCGTGGCGATCAATATGGCACTGGCACCATTGTTCAACAGCAGATTTAATTGGTCGGCTGCCTCGTTGGCAAACCGGTCTTCCTCCTGCTGATGATAATCCGTGCCCTCATGCGAACTGCGCGCGCTGCCAGTGCTTTGAAAGCTCCGGCCGGGCTTGTCAGACCCCAGATCCGAAGTGCGGCCCGTTTGGCGCTGGCGATGATCGATCCTCTCCAGATCGGGCGCGAAGTCCTTGCCCCGATTACGGAACAAGGACTTGTTCGCGCCATCGATGACCATCACGTGTGTATCATGCGCGACGAGCATTGCAGTCTCCCGAACTGGTGACGCGATCAGTACCGCCGACCATCTTCAAAGCTAGTGATCCGGAGCAGCCTGCTCAGTCGGTCCAGCCGATCATTGATCGCCGCTTCATTGCGGATCGAGAGCTTGCCCTGGCGATCGCGACGCATTCCGCGCTCGCTGCGGCGGATAGAGTTCAGATCCCGCAGCGCCCGGTCGGTCTCGCGGCGATTCAGTCTGCCCTCGCTGCTGGCCGAGCGGATATAACGCTCCAGCCAGGCTTCGCGGGCCCGGATCTCGCCCGGCATTCCCATTCCATAGTCGCTGTTGCCCGATGACCGGGCGATCCAGCGGCCTTGGCCATCGTAATAGCCAGAGGTTGCGCCTGCGTGCCAGCGGCCGCGATTGTCATAGTAGCCTGGCTGGCCAGCTGACATCCAGACGCCTGCACTGTCGCGGTGCCCGCTGGCTGCTCCGACCATCCATTTACCCCTTGAATCATAGTGGCCGATGGTTGCACCTGTGACCCAGCGCCCGCGATCATCATAATATCCGCCGGCCGTTCCAGCGACCCATTCGCCACTATTGTCATAGTAGCCATCGGCAGAGCTCGGCACCCAGTGGCCCTGGGTGTCATAGTAACCCGCCGCCGATGCATCACCGCTCGAGGCGACCCAGCGGCCCTGTGTGTCGTAATAGCCGTTTGGCGTGCCATCGACCCACTGGTTGTTGCGGTCATAATAACCGGTCGCGCGGTCGCGGCCGGCGTTGCCGACATGCCACCGGCCCTTGTCGTCATAATAGCCATAGGCGTCGCTGCGTCGGGTGGGCTGGGCAGCGGGATCGGAACCCTGCCTGGTCGGGACCCAGCGCCCGCGCGTATCGTAGTAGCCCGAGGTGCTGCCGGGATTCCACCGACCGCCAACATCGTAATAGCCGTTCTGCGGATCGTTAACCCAACGACCGTTGCTGTCCGTGCGGCCGGCGGTAGAGCCTGCCATCCAGCGACCGTTGCTGTCATAGCGACCTGAAGTGGTCCCTGGGTTCCAGCGCCCGCGCTGGTCATAATATCCGGCCGTCGTTCCGGCGATCCATTGATCGTTACGGTCATAATAACCGTCGGCCGAAGCGGGCACCCAGTGCCCCTGCGCGCCGTAATAACCATTGTCGGCTTGCGTTCCCGAATTCTGGATCCAGCGATTGCTGTCATCATAATAGCCGTTCGGCGCGCCGCTCACCCAATCACCGTTGCGATCATAGTAACCGGTGGTGTTGGCTGAATTGATACCGGTAGCATGCCAGCGGTTATTCTCGTCATAATAGCCATAGGCGCGGCTGCAATCGCCAGCTGGCTTGGTCACCTGATTGCCAATCACCGCCCCAACGACAGCGCCGACCACGGTGCCCAGCACTTTATCGCCGCGTCCAGCAATGACATTTCCGGTAACCCCGCCAACGGCTGCACCGCCGACGGTTGCAGCGACGCGCGTAGAGCGCTGACGCTCGCAGGATTGCTGCGCATAGGCGTTCACGGGAATCAAAGCGGTTGCTGCCATGCAGGCGGCGAGAAACTTCTTGGTCATCACAGGACGCTCCTGGCCGGGACGGGAGTCCCGAATATGAGGAGTTAACCGGCACCAGGATGAAAAGTTCCCTTGATCGCTGGATCTGGGGTGCTCGTGATGATTGGCTTCACATCCACTCTACTCCATCCCGGCCAACAGCCGGTCCAGCGGCACGGTCGCGAATGTCGTGACGCTGTCCGCAACCGCAAAGGGCAGGATAAGCGTGCGGCCATGGATCAACGCGCCGCAGGTGTAAGCGATGTTGGGGACGTATCCGTAGCGCTCTTTCGGTGTCGGGCGGATCAGCGGTGCCGCGTGCGCGCCAACGACCTGGAAGGATCATCGCGATCAAGCAGACAGGCGCCGACGCAATAGTTGCGCACCGCGCCCACACCGTGGGTCAGGACCAACCAGCCCTCGTCGATTTCAAGGGGTGAGCCGCCATTGCCCATCTGGACAAATTCCCACGGCCAGCGCGGTGCTATGATCTTGGTGCCACCTTGCTAGTCGTACAGGTTGTCAGACGTCAGGAGCCAGATGTTCTCATGATCCTGCCTTCCCAGCATATGATAGCGGCCTGCGATCCGGCGCGGGAAGAGCGCCATACCTTTGTTGGCGGTTGCCGCACCACGCAGCGCGGCTAGTTCGAACGTCTTGAAATCGGTGGTGCGCAGCAGCTCCTGCCGGATGCTGCGGCCGCTGAAGGAGGTGTAGGTGCCAAAATAGGTGATGGTGCCATCGTCATCAATAAAGCGAACCAGCCGGACGTCTTCGATGGCATGCCGCTGGCTGGGCGTGACCGGGAAAATGACAATTTCCGATAGTTCGTGATTGTCTTCGCACACCAAGCGTACTCCCGGATCATCTACGCTGCCACCGGGGATATATTCAATGCTGGGGGAATGGGTGCGGTTGCTGGGCGGATCGATAATGATCGCCCCGTCTGCATCGCAGATTCCGGTGCGAAACGTCACGGAAGAGACATGACCTTTGCCGACGCCGCGCAAAGTCAGAATGAAACGAACTGCGCCCGCTGCCACCCCTGCTTGATCCGGATGCAAGACAATGCTCGAATTGAACAATGCGGCCGCTTCGAAGGCGTATTCCTCGCTGAAATAGACCCCGATCAGCAAAGCCTGCTTGCGTGTGACCGTGCAGCGGTCGATCACCAGGCCGTCCACCTCGTGATAGCGGCGGATCAAAATCCGTTCGGCATCGCACTGGCGGCGCGCGAGATTCTCGAAGACACGAATGAGCTCGTGATCAAGGCTGGCCTCATCAAGGGCGAATATGCGGTCGGCAATGCGCTGCGCCCGGGGACTGTCCTTTGTGAGATAGCCTGGCGGGGCTTCTGCGGGAACATAGGGCTTGATCACAACCCGTGATGGATCGGGCCGGAGCAGAATTGGCAAATGCGTGACGCCATCGGGCTCAGACATGGTTGCTGGCACCAGGAGCGGGCGCAGGCACAGCGTGAATCTGGAAGTCGAGCGGCCGGCCGGCCGTTGCATCGGCGATACTTTGCAACGTGGTCTCGGCAATTGCAGTGAGCGCCTCCTCGGTCAGGAAGGCTTGATGCCCTGTGACCAGTACATTTGGGAACGTCAGCAGTCGCTGAAACACGTCGTCTTCGATGATCTCGCTCGACAGGTCCTTGAAGAACAGATCGGCCTCCTGCTCATAGACATCGAGCGCAACGCTGCCGATTTTGCGGCCTTTAAGGCCCTTAATCAGCGCCTTGGTATCAATCAGCGCGCCGCGGCTGGTGTTGACGATCATGACGCCAGGCTTTGCAGCATCAATCGCCGAAGCGTTGATGATGTGGCGGGTTTCGGGCGTCAGCGGACAATGGAGCGTGATGATGTCGGCTTGCGCAATCAGGTCTCGGCGGTCGACATACCGGATGCCCGCCGCGATCAGGTCGGCGTTTGGCGCGGGATCGCACGCGATAACGTCGCAGCCGAATCCCAGCTTGAATGTGCGCGCCACGAGCGCGCCGATCCGGCCTGTGCCAACAACGCCGACTGTCCGCCCAAACAGATTGCGACCGATCAGTCCTTCGAGCGCAAAATTATTCTCGCGTACCCGCGCCCATGCCCGGTTAATGTGGCGATCAAGCGCCAGCATTAGCCCGACGGTGAACTCGGCGACCGCATGCGGCGAATAGGCGGGAACACGGACAACGGCTATGCCAAGCTTCCGCGCCGCCGCCAGATCGACATTATTGTAACCCGCACAGCGCAGAGCCACGATCTTGGTCCCTTGTGCGGCAAGTTTCGTCAGAACTGCTTCGTCGAGGCGATCGTTGACGAAAACGCAGATCGCGGGGAATCCAGCAGCTAGAACTACGGTCGACGCATCCAGTTGGGCGTCAAAGTACGTCAGTTGGTGTTGGAAATCCGCGTTGGCCTGTTCAAGGAACCGCCGATCATAGGTCTTGGCATCAAAGACAGCGATCCTGGTTGGTATGCGGCGAATGGGCATCAAACGAGTGATCGCAGCGGTTGTTCCCGCATCTGCCGGTTTGCGAGGGGTTTGAGCAATTCAAGCCAAATGAGCAAAACTCCTCCCAGCGTGACTGAAGCCGCGATGTGCTTCCAGTCAGGTGGGCCAAATTTGAGCAGGGTGCGAAACGCAGGGACGAGAAGAATCAGCGTCAACACGCCCGCCACGACACCAAGCACATAGCGCAGCGCGATGTTCTTGCGGGTGAAGGCCTCAATCAGCGAGGTTTCAAATGAACGATTAACCAGGATCAGCGCGACGATTGAAACAACGAGAGACAGAAAGATCAGTTCGCGAACGTCGGTTTCGGGCATGTCGAAATGGGTCAGGGTTAGAAACGTAGCTGCCAGCAGACCAAATGCGATCGCGCCCTGAAACACGCACCAGGTGATCATCGGCAGCGAAAAAAGCGGCTGTGCAGGATCTCGCGGTTTGCGCCGCATGATGTCTTCCTCTTCGCGTTCCGCCTCGAACACCAGCGCGCAGACCGGATCGATGACCATCTGGATCAGGGCGATGTGAATCGGCCCGAAAATAATCGGCAGCCCGAGAAAGAGCGGCAGCAGCGCGAAACCCGCCAGCGGGACATGCACCGCGAAGATGAATGCCATAGCCTTGCGGATGTTGTCATAGATTCTCCGTCCCAGTCTGATCGCATGAACGATCGAGCCGAAATCATCGTCGAGCAGAACGATCGCGGAAGCCTCGCGCGCGACATCGGTGCCGCGCTTACCCATCGCGATGCCAATATGCGCGGCCTTCAGTGAGGGCGCATCGTTGACGCCGTCGCCGGTCATCGCAACGACTTCGCCTGCGGCCTTATAGGCGTTGACGATCCGTAGCTTTTGTTCGGGCATGATCCGGGCAAAAACCGTCACCCGGCTCAAGTGCTTGGCGAGCGTCGCATCGTTCATCGCCTCAAGCTCCGGGCCGGTCAGCACATCTCCGTCGGCGATGCCAGCCTGAAGCGCAATGGCTCGGGCGGTTGCGGCGTAATCGCCGGTGATCATCACCACCTGGATGCCGGCGCTGCGGCATTCGGCAACGGCGGCAGGCACGCTTTCGCGGATCGGATCGGCAAGGCCCACCAGACCAATCAGTTCGAACGCGTAATCGCTCTGCGACCTGGCCCATTTCTTGTCAGCGGTGTGCGCCTTAGCAACGCCCAAAACACGGATGCCCTGTGCAGCCATAGCATCGACCGCAGAGGTCATGCGCTTGATTGCCGCAGGGGTCAGATGGCACAGGCTCCCAATCGCTTCCGGCGCGCCTTTTGCTGCTATGACATAGCCGTCTTTGGTGCCTGCCCCCTTCCAGATGTTTGACATGGCGAGCAGTTCGGGACGCAGGCCATAGCTGTGCACCTGGCGGTATTCGGCAGGCATCGGCGGCGCGCCCGCATGCAGGGCCACTTCCATCGGATCGACTGGGACTGCGGCACTGGCCAGAATACTGGTTTCAAGGACGGCATGGAATGCGACGGGTGTTTCAACACCGGCGCGAATCTCGCAGCTTTTGCCCGAAGCCAACCAGACCTGCGCCACCGCCATCCGGTTTTCGGTAAGAGTCCCGGTCTTGTCGGTGCACAGCACAGTTGCCGAACCCAGCGTTTCAATCGCGGCAGACCGGCGGGTGAGCACGCGGACCTTGCCGATCCGCCACGCCCCCATTGCCATGAAGATGGTAAGGACTACTGTGAATTCGGCGGGCAGCATCGCCATGCCCGTTGTGATCCCGGCGAGGGCGGCCTGCATCCAGTCCCCGCGCAACAGCCCAAAGAGAGCCACCACCAGCAACGCGACAGCGCCCCCGCCGATCGCGCTCAGCCTGACGATCCGCGCAGTTTCGATGCGCAGGCGCGGCGGCTCGGGATCGAGCGTGGCCAGCGACTGGCCGATCTTGCCGATCTCGCTCCTGGCGCCGGTGGCGATGGTGCAGGCCATGCCACTGCCGCGCGTCACGAGCGATCCCGAATAGATATAGGGCTGCCCGTCTCCGCCAGGGCGGTGGGCCGCATCTGTGGGCCCGACCTTCTTATGAACCGGGTGCGCCTCGCCGGTGAGCAGGGATTCATCGGCCTGAAAATCATGAGCCTCGATCAGCAAGGCGTCGGCCGCCACGCGGTCGCCTTGTTCCAACACGAGCAGGTCGCCCTGCACGACCTCGCGACCGGCAATCCGGACCCGCTCGCCGTCGCGGATCACCATCGCGCGCGGAGCCGACAGATCGCGCAGCGCCTCCAGCACGTGTTCGGTGCGGGTTTCCTGAACCACCGTCAGCACGATAGAAAACAGCGCAAAGGCCAGCAGGATCAACGCCTCGGTCAGATCGCCCAGCACCAGATAGGCGACACCGCCTGCAAGGAGCAGCGCGAGCATGGGTTCGCGCAAGACTTCCCCGACTATCTTGAGTGCGGAACGAGATCCGGGTCGCGGCAGTTCGTTTGGACCGTCATCAGCGAGCCTGACTTGTGCCTCACTGGCGGACAGTCCGGCATTGGTTGCTGTGGGCTTGCCAGATGCAACCATAACCGACGTCCTTTGACCGTAACCTTGCTCTTGGATCGAATATTATTGCTGCCGGGTCATCTTCAAGGCTTCATCATCAATTGCTGCTGGACCATCAGGCTCTCCATCATCTGATGCATCATCGTCATGTGCCGCGCCATTTTTGCCATATGCGCGGCGTCCATCACCATTGGCGTTGCCATTGGCATCGGCATCGGAGCCATCATCGCGGACATTTCCGCCATATGGTCTTTCATCATCACCATGTTTTCAGCCATCAGCCGTTTGCGCTCGGCGGGTGTCCGCGCATTCTGGGCTGCGGCCACCATTGCGTGCATTCGGGCGCCGTGGTGTGCGCTGTGATCAGCCGGCGTCATTGGCATGGCCATCGGCGGGGCGGGTGCAGGCGCAGCGGCATAGGCTGACGGGCTGGTAAGCGTCGCAAGTGCTGCGGCGGCGGCGATCAGGCGAACGGACTTCATGGCGGTTTTCCTCTGGGCCTGGATTCTCAACCCAGTACAGTAACCGCCGCACGGAACAATTGTTCCACGCTCACTATTTGACGCGGTAGAGCCGCAGAGCATTGAGCACCACGGTTAGCGAGGACAGCGCCATTGCCGCCCCGGCAAACATGGGTGACATCAAAATGCCCGTCACAGGATAAAGCACACCCGCCGCAACCGGCACGCCAATGCCGTTGAACAGGAACGAGAAGAACAGGGTCTGGCGGATGTTGCGCATTGTCGCACGCGACAGACGCCTTGCGCGGACGATGGCGGAGAGATCGCCTTTGGTCAGCGTCATTCCGGCGCTTTCGATCGCGACATCGGTGCCGGTGCCCATCGCCAGGCCGACGTCGGCGGCGGCGAGGGCTGGGGCATCGTTGATCCCGTCGCCCGCCATCGCGACCTTGGCCCCGCTTGCCTTCAATTCGCCGATGATCTGCGCCTTGTCTTCGGGCAGCAGCCCGGCGCGAACCTCATCAAGCCCGCCAACTGCTCTTGCGACGACGTTCGCGGTCGTGATATTGTCGCCGGTGAGCATGATCACGCGCAGGCCCTGCTGGCGCAACGCGGCGATGGCGGCACCGGCGCCCTCGCGCACCGGGTCGGCAACCGCGATCAACCCGGCCAATGCGCCGTCAATCGCAACCAACATCACGCCTGCCCCGTCGCTGCGATGCAGGTCCGCGCTGTTCGCCAGGCTGGCCGGATCGAGGCCGATGCGGCGCATCTGGGCGTCGTTGCCGATCACCACATTCTGCTGCCCGACCTGCGCACTGACGCCAAGCCCGGTCTGCGATTCAAATCCTGTCACCACTCCCAGTGTCAGATTGCGCGCGGCGGCCCCCGCGACAATCGCTTGCGCCAGCGGATGCTCCGACTGCGCCTCGACCGCCGCAACCAGCGCCAGCATGTCATCAGCGGAAAAGGGCGCTTGCGGCGCTACCGCGATCAGCTTGGGCTTGCCCTCGGTCAGCGTGCCGGTCTTGTCGATGACAAGCGTATCAACTGCTTCGAAGGCTTGCAGGGCCTCGGCGTTCTTGATCAGCACTCCGGCCTGTGCGCCGCGCCCCGCTGCGACCATGATC
>JANORN010000115.1:0-6919 GCA_031415355.1 Novosphingobium sp.
CGTTGATCGGCGATCCGGCGCTGCGGCCAGAGCGCAGCCGGACAATCGAGGCGGGAATGGTGCTGGCGCAGACCGGCAGCCGGGCCAGCTTGACCGTGTTTGACAACCGCTACCGCGATTTGATCGATTTTGATCCGGCGCGGTTCCGGCTGACCAATCGCGCGCGGGTTTCGACGCGCGGGATTGAGCTGGAGGCGAGCGGGGAGCTTTCCCCGGCGGTGTCGCTCGGCGGGTCGGTCACCTATCTCGACATCGCCAGCGCGACCCCGCTGCGCGGACGTCCGGCCTGGAGCGGGCAGGTGCGGCTCGGCTGGCATAGCGGGCCTTGGCGGGCGCTGGCGAAGGCGCGCTGGAACGGGGAGTTCAACGACAGTGCGATCCCGACCGGCGCAGTGATCAGCCCCGGCCACCTCGCGCTCGAACTGGGCGGCGGCTACCGGCTGAGCGAACGCCTTGGCCTGCAATTGACCCTCCGCAATGCCACCGACAAGCGCTATCAAGACGCAGTCGGCGTGCCTGCCCCCGGGCGCAGCGTGCGGCTGGCGCTGACGTGGGAGTGACCATAATGGCAAGCGCAGCGGCACCACCCAAGTGGATAAGGTTGGCGCGCTATGGCCTGTTCACGGTGCTGTTCCTTGGCCTGCTGATCGCTCCATTTCTGCTGTTCGGTGCGCAGCTGGAACGGTTCGCGACCCAGTATCTGGCGGGGCCGGGCAGCGATGGTTTGGCGATGGCGTTGGCCGGGCTGCTGCTGGCGGGTGATCCGGTTTTGCCAACACCGTCGAGCGTGGTCGCCACGCTGCTCGCCGCAAAGGTCGGGTTCGCCGCCGCAGCGATCACCAACGCATTCGCGCTCTCGCTGGCTTGTGTGTTCGGCTATTGGCTGGGGCGGGGCGGGGGACGGGCGCTGCACCGCGTCGGCCGCGACTTACCGCCGGGGCTGGTCCGCTGGATCCAGCATGGCGGGCTGGTGGCGGTGCTGCTGTGCCGCCCGGTGCCGGTGCTGGCCGAAGCCTCGCTGATCCTGGCGGGCGCGGCTGGGCACGAGCCGCGCCGGTTGCTGGCCTGGTGCTGCGCCACGCAGGTCTTGCTCGGGACGGCTTATGCCTATGCCGGGTCGGGCTGGGGTGACGGGCAGTGGCACGGCGCGGCGGTGTTTGCCGGATCGGTGCTGATCCCGCTGGGCGGGGCGGCGGTGGTCGGGGGGTCGATGCTACTGGCCGCGCGTAGGCACCGCCGTCCGGCCTGACGCTTCGGTCAACTATATCACCCCGCGTGCGGACAGTTCGGCGAGTTCGGCCAGACCAAGCCCCAGTCGCTCGCCCAGCACCTCTGCGTTATGTTCCCCGGGAAACGCGGGCGCGCGGCGGCGGATCGCGGAGGGCGTGGCGGACAGTTTTGGCATCGGCGCCTGCATCCGCAGTTTACCCAGCGCCGGATGATCGATCTGGCTGATCGCGTCGCGCGCGGCGAAGTGCGGATCGGCCAGCATCTCTGCTCCGGTGTAGAGCCGCCCGGCTGGAACTGAATGCGCGATCATCAGGGTTTCCAGCTGATCGACGGTCAACGACATGGTCCAGCGCTCGATCAATTCATCCAGTTCGGTCTGCCGCTCGCCGCGCGCGATGTGGGTGGCATAACGCGGATCGGCGGATAGCTCCGAGCGGCCCATTGCCGTGCACAGCCGGGCGAAGACGGTGTCGCCATTGCCGCCGATCATGAATTCGCCATCGCGGCAGCGATAGACGTTGCTTGGCGCGATTCCCGGCAACACCGCACCTGCGCGCTGGCGCACCAACCCCATCGCGTCATATTCCGGGATAACACTTTCCAGCACTTGCAGCACCGCTTCGTATAGCGCGGAATCGACCACTTGGCCCAGGCCGGTCTGCTCGCGCGAATGCAGCGCCGCCAGTGCGCCCATGCAGCCATAGGTCGCCGCCAGCGTGTCGCCAATTGAGATGCCCATCCGGCTGGGTGGGCGGTCTGGATCGCCCACGATCCCGCGCCAGCCGCCCATCGCCTCGCCAATCCCGCCATAGCCCGCGCGGCTGGCATAGGGCCCGGTCTGGCCATAGCCGCTCATCCGCACGATGATCAGCCGGGGGTTGAATGCGTGCAACGCAGCCGGCCCAAGTCCCCACTTTTCGATGGTGCCGGGGCGGAAGTTTTCGATCAGGATATCGACATCGGCCAGCAGACGGCGGACAAGCTCCTGCCCCTCCGGCAGGCGCAGGTTGACGCTGACCGAGCGCTTGTTGCGGGCGATCACTTCCCACCACAGCTTGTGTTCGCCATTGCCCCACTGCCGCATCGGATCGCCCGCGCCGGGCGGCTCCACCTTGACCACGTCCGCGCCCATATCGCCCAGCAACTGCCCGCAGAATGGCCCCGCGATTAATTGGCC
Organism: Novosphingobium sp.; assembly: GCA_031415355.1. Lineage (GTDB taxonomy): Bacteria > Pseudomonadota > Alphaproteobacteria > Sphingomonadales > Sphingomonadaceae > Novosphingobium. Next base: position 2,408 of record JANORN010000115.1, read on the forward strand.
CAGTTCGATCACCTTGATCCCGGCTAGCGCGCCGGTGTTGTCTGTCATGCTAAACTCCCGCTGCTGGTGAGCACCCCGGCTTTGCTGAGCATCGACGGCATCGGCTTGCCCATCACCTGCTCCAGCCATTGCGCAGTCTGCACCAGTTGGTCCAGATCCAGCCCCGTCGCGATTCCTGACCGCGCGAGCAGATAGGCGACGTCTTCGCTCGCCACATTGCCCGCCGCGCCGGGGGCGAAAGGACAGCCGCCAAGGCCTCCCACCGCCGTATCGATCACCCGCACGCCCGCACCAATTGCCGCCCAGACATTGGCAATGCCAGTGCCGCGGGTGTTGTGAAAATGGCCGCGCACGGGCAGTGGGGCGATCGCCGCCGCGACCTGGCGCACCAGTGCGCTGACTTCGGCGGGAACCGCGACGCCAATCGTATCAGCCAGGCCGATTTCTACCGGCCCAGCCTCCGCCAGCCGCGTCGCCATCTGTACCACCCGGCGCGGATCAACCGCGCCTTCGAACGGGCAGCCAAACGCCATCGAGATGGTCACTTGCGCGGTCCTGCCTGCCGCCTGCGCGCTGCGGATGATCGCTTCGGCCATCGCCATAGACGCCGCGCTGTCTTGCCCTTGATTGCGGATGCCGAACTGGTCGCTGGCGGAAGCGACTGCGCCAAGCTGCTCCAGCCCGCAGGCCAAGGCGCGCTGCGCCCCGCGTTCATTCAGCACCAGTCCGATCCGGGTGACGCCGTTGATCTGCCCGAGTTGTTCGACCACCGCCTCAGCATCGGCCATTTGCGGTACTTTGGCGGGATTGACGAAGCTGGTCAGCTCGATCCGCCGCGCGCCCGCTGCGATCAAGCGGCGGACCAGTGTGACCTTGTCGGCAGTAGCGATCAACGCACCTTCGTTCTGCAAGCCGTCGCGTGGGCCAACCTCGACGATTTCGATCATGGTCGTCGCCTCGCTCATCTCTGCGCTGCCAGCCAATTTTGCACAATCGTGGCAGCTTGCTGCACATGGCCGGGCTGGCCGAAATAATAGTGGTTGGCCCCGGCAATGGTGTGGTGGCTGATCTCGCAGTTGCTGGCTGCCGCGATCAGCCGCGCGGCGTGGCTGGGGGTGCAGGCATCGTCCGCGCCGTTTTCGATCACCAGCAGCGGGCAGGCAATCCGCGCGGCGCATTTCAGCCCGTCCCCGTTGGAATCGTCGTAAGACCACTGCGACAACCACGACCGCAGCGTGGAAAATCGCGCCAGGCCCACCGGGCCATCGTTCACCACGAACGGATCGCCCAGCATGCAATGGTTCGGCTGGCGTTCGTTGGGATCAACCAGCGCATCGATCCAGCGCGGATCGGCCATCGTGCCTTGCACCGTGAAGCAGCGCTCGTGCTGATCCAGCCCGGCGGCTTTCAGCGCGGCCAGCTGGTGCTTGGCCCAGGCGGTAATCCGGCGGTTGCGAGCGATCTGGCGGGCGCGATACTCAGCCAGAAAATCGGCAGAGAAGGGCGGCTTGGGTCCAACCGGATCGTAGATATTCCAAGCCGGATTGCGCACGAACGGCTGAGCTTCGTCCTCAATCGATGGGTCCATCCATTCGGTCAGCGTCAGATTGCGCGAAAGGTGCGCGGCGAGCAACAGCACGCCGTCCGCCGGGAACAGATTGGCCGCGACCAAATCATAGGGATCGCCCGCCGGGGTATGCGTCACGCGCGGGCCTTGCGCTTCGGCCTGATAGAACAGGCTCTGCGCGCCGCCCCCGGACCAGCCGCCAAGGTACACTTTGGAATAGCCCAGCCGTTCGCGCGCATCCCTGATCACCGCGCCAAAATCCATGACCGCCCGCTCCATGATCAGCGCGGTATCGTTGCCGCGATAGCGGGTGTTGGCATAGATCGTGTGGACCCCGCGCTTGGCCAGCGCGCCGACCAGCGGCAGGAATGCCCCGCCGCCGATGGGGTGCGAGAAGATCACGACGCTGTCTGACGGTGTATCCGGCTTCAGGTGCATCGCTTCGACCGCGACCTGGCCGATTGCGCCGCCATAGGTATCCTTGAACGCGCTCTCCTCGCTGAACACGACCAGGTAGGGGATACGCTGGTAAGATGAGGCCATTGATCGAGTTTCCTTTGGGGACAACAAACGAACTTCTGCTGTGCCGCGCCAATCGTCAAGCCGATGCGTTGCCTTCGGGCGCACGGATGCAGTCCGAAAGCCCCTTTGCGCAATGCTCCGGCGTGGTTATAGCGCGCCGATGAACCACGCTCCTGCAGCCGCGCCCGCCCCACGCTCCGACTGGACCCGCGCCGAGATTGCCGCGCTGTTCGATCTGGGTTTTGACGAACTGGTGTTCCAGGCGGCGACGGTCCACCGCGCCAGCCATACCGCCGGGCAAATCCAGCTGTGTACGCTGCTCAGCATCAAGACCGGCGGCTGCCCCGAAGACTGCGGCTATTGTTCGCAGAGCGTTGTGGCGGATTCGGGCGTGGTCGCGACCAAACTGATGGACGTGCGCGATGTGCTGCAATCGGCGGCGCAGGCGCGTGACGCCGGGTCGCAACGGTTCTGCATGGGCGCGGCCTGGCGCAACCCCAAAGACCGCGACATGCCCGCCATCGTCGAGATCGTGCAGGGCGTGCGCCAGATGGGCATGGAAACCTGCATGACGCTGGGGATGCTGACACCCGCACAGGCCGCTATGCTGTCCGCAGCGGGGCTCGATTATTACAACCACAACATCGATACGTCGCCCGAACGCTATGACGCGATCATCACCACGCGGACCATGCAGGACCGGCTCGACACGCTGGGGCATGTTCGCAATGCCGGGATCAATGTGTGCAGCGGCGGGATTGTCGGCATGGGGGAAACCCGCGCGGACCGGGTCGGGTTCATCCACACGCTCGCCACGCTGGAGCAGCATCCCGAAAGCGTGCCGGTCAATGCACTGGTCCCGGTCAAAGGGACCGTGCTGGGCGATATGCTGGCCGATACGCCGCTGGCCAAGATCGACGATATCGAATTTGTACGCACGATTGCCGTCGCGCGGATCACCATGCCGCTCAGCATGGTGCGGCTGTCTGCCGGGCGCGAAAGCATGTCGGAAGCCACGCAGGCGCTGTGTTTTCTGGCGGGGGCCAACAGTATTTTCACCGGTGACAAGCTGCTGACCACGCCCAATGCGGGTGATGACAAGGATACGGCCATGCTCGCCCGACTGGGTCTGGTGCCGATGACCGCGGAAGAACCGTTGCGGGCGTGCAAGCTCGCAGAAGCGAGCGCTTAGTGCATTTTGCGATACATCTGAACCAGACCCGCTCATGCTGAGCTTGTCGAGCCGCAGGCCAACCACCCGCCTGTTACGGCACGGTAGCCTGCGCCGGGTGGTCCTTCGACAAGCTTAGGATGAGCGGGAATTGAGCGAAGTGATTCAGATTTTTTTGCGAATCATACTCTAAGCCCGGTCACCAGAACGCCGCCGCTGTTCCGTTTCAGCCCGGGACCAGCACCATCTTGAGCGCGCCGGCCTCGCGCGCTTCGAACAGGCGGTAAGCCTCCGCACCGGCGCTGAGCGGCATCCGGTGGCTGATATAGCGCTCAGGCCGCAGCCGCCCGGATTGCACCAGCGGGAACAGTGCGGGCAGCTCCTCCGGCACCGAGCAGGTGCCGATGCGGAAGGTCAGCCCGGCGGCAAAGGCGCGTTCCAGCGGGAAGGCATAGCGCTTGGATTGCTGCACCCCGATTACTGACACGGTGCCGCGCCGCGTAACCAGCCGCAGCGCCAGATCGACCGTGGCCTCGCTGCCAACGACCTCGACCACGCAGTCAAGCTTGCGGCCCTTGGTGGCCTCGCGCACCGTTTCCAGCGCGTCCTGCGGGTGCAGTGCAATCGCTCCAGCTTGTTCAGCCAGCGCCCGCCGCTCCGCAATCGGATCAATCGCATAGACCACATGCGCGCCCATTACGAAGGCGCTCTCCACCGCCATCAGGCCAATCGGCCCGAGCCCGATCACCGCCACGCTGCTGCCGGGGCGGATATCCGCCTGGCGCGCGCCGAACCAGGCGGTGGCCATGGCGTCAGTCATCATCAAGGCCTGATCCTGGCTGATCCCATCGGGAATTTTCACCGCGTTCATGTCCGCAGCGGGCACCCGGAAGGCTTCGCTTTGTACCCCTTGCAACTTGGCCGACAACCCATAGCAGGCGCCCGCGCTAAGTTCGCAACCGATCACATTGCCCGCGAGGCACGACCGGCAGGCCCCGCAGCCGACCGCAGCGGGAAGCATCACGATGTCGCCCACCTTCACGCGGGTAACGGCGCGGCCAACCTCGACCACTTCGCCCACCGCTTCATGGCCGACACAGAACCCGATATCCTCCGAAAATCCGTGGCCGTGATAGATGTGCAAGTCCGACCCGCAGATCGAACAGCCGGTCATCTGGACAATCGCATCGCGGTCCGATTCCAGGCGCGGATCGTCCATCGCCTCATGCCGGATATCGCGCGCGCCGTGATA
>JANORN010000116.1:0-11235 GCA_031415355.1 Novosphingobium sp.
ATTTATGAGTCGGTGACCTAGAGTTTTTCCGATTACCATCGGTTCGGCACCAGCTCGCTCCCCCACCCGGCCACCCATATTCTACAATGACTTGGGTGGCCGGGTGGGGGAGCGGGCTGGTGCCGTCTTAAACAGAGAAACTCTAGTGCCGGAAATGGCGCATCCCGGTAAAGACCATTGCCAGCCCTGCCGCATCGGCCGCCGCAATAACTTCATCATCGCGAATCGAGCCACCCGGCTGGATGATTGCCGTTGCACCCGCTTCGGCGGCGGCGAGCAAGCCGTCAGCGAAGGGGAAGAACGCGTCCGACGCCACCGCGCTGCCGACCGTGCGGCTGGCCGCCCAACCGAATTTCTCCGCCGCCTCGGCGGCTTTCAGCGCGGCGATCCGGCTCGAATCGCGCCGGTTCATTTGGCCCGCGCCGATCCCGGCGGTGATCCCGTCCTTGGCATAGACGATCGCGTTCGATTTGACGTGGCGTGCCACGGTCCAGGCGAACAGGCAGTCTTTGAGCTCCTGGCTTGTGGGTGCGCGCCTGGTCACGACTTTTAGATCGGTTGCGGTGATCGCACCGCTATCGCGGCTCTGCACCAGCAGCCCGCCGGTGATCGGCTTGACCGCCAGCCCGTCCCGGCGCGGATCCGGCAGATCGCCGGTCAGCAATAGCCGCAGGTTCTTCTTGGCCGCAAACAACGCGCGCGCATCTGCATCGGCATGCGGTGCCACCACCACTTCGGTGAAGATCCGGCAAATCGCCTCGGCCGTCGGACCATCAAGCACGCCGTTGACTGCAACGATCCCACCGAACGCCGAAACGTCATCGCACTCCAGCGCGCCGTGCCAGGCTTCCAGCAAGCTGCTGCCCTGGGCAACGCCGCAGGGGTTGGCGTGCTTGACGATGACCACTGCGGGAGCCTGGCCCTTGAACTCGGCGACCAGTTCCAGCGCGGCATCGGCGTCCGCCAGATTGTTGTAGCTCAGTTCCTTGCCCTGGACCTGCTCGGCTTGAGCAATCCCTTTGGCGTGCGGTCCTTTGGGCACATAGAGCGCGGCGCGCTGGTGCGGGTTCTCACCATAGCGCAGTTCGGTCACCCGGCTGCCCATGACCGCCAATGTCTCCGGGAACAGTTGCTGCTGGTCGGCAAAGGCAAACCACTGGCTGATCATCGCATCGTAAGCTGCGGTCGCCGCATAGGCGCGTGCTGCCAGCAGCCGGCGAAAATCGTAACCGGTTGCGCCGTCCTTCGTATCGAGTTCAGCCAGCAGCGCGGGATAGTCCGCCGGATCGGTCACGATGGCGACGAAGGCGTGATTCTTAGCCGCGGAGCGCACCATGCTCGGCCCGCCGATGTCGATGTTCTCAATGATCTCATCGCGATCTGCGCCCTTGGCGACCGTCGCTTCAAACGGGTAAAGGTTGACCACCACCAGATCGATTGCGCCGATCGCGTGTTCAGCCATGGCGGCGACATGTTCGGGATTGTCACGCACCGCCAGCAGCCCGCCGTGGACCTTGGGGTGCAACGTCTTGACCCGCCCGTCCATCATCTCGGGAAAGCCGGTCAGATCGGAAATGTCCATCACGGTCAAGCCTGCCGCGCGCAATGCCTTGGCGGTGCCGCCGGTCGAAACCAGCTCCACCCCGCGCGCGGCAAGCGCCCGACCCAGCTCAAGCAATCCAGCCTTGTCCGACACCGACAGCAGCGCCCGGCGGATCATTACGTCAGTCACTTCAACCATTCCTCGTCATTGCGAGCGTAGCGAAGCAATCCAGAGCGGATGCGCGCAACGCTCTGGATAGCTTCGTCGCTGCGCTCCTCGCAATGACGAGGAGGAAGCGTTACCCCATCTTCTTCAACAGCCAGGCGAACGTCCCGCCGCCGCGCGAGACCAGCCCCTGGATTACCAGTTGCTGGATCGGCTGCGGACGGCCCTGGCCATCGGCCCATAGGCTTTCTTCGATCGTAACCTGACCGCCGCCTGCGCGAAACTGCCAGTACGAGCCATCCGCCAGCGCCAACCCCGCACCCTGGCCATCGTCACTGATCCCGGCTTCAATCCCGTGGCCCAGGTGGAACCGGATCGCGAAGGCGACTTTGCCGGTCTTGCCTTTGCCGACCGGGACCAGCAAATCCTCGCCGCGCAGTTCGGTCCCGTCATCACGCAGGATCAGGATCCGGCGGTGGGTGAGGCCATAGCGGCCGGCATAGCCGTTGTGGCTGCCCTCCAGCCGGGTCGAGCCGCCATGCGCGAGTGTGCCCTTGTCCCCGGCCAGCGTGCGGCGGCTAATCTCCACCTCGGACACGCCGTTGCCGATCTTGCCGTTCATCAGGATCGCCGTGGAATTGACATCATCCAGCACCAGCGTGGAATGCGCCGCCGTGGCGCGCAGGCCCTGTTCCAGCCGCACCGGGATCAGTCCACCAGCGCAAGCCGCGCCGCCGCAGTTGACGATCAGGCGCTGGCCCTGGTGCGACAATTCGAACGCCAGCGTCGAGGCGCTGCCCGCGCGAGTATGCTTGGCCAATGGCGGCGGTGCGGCATCGAATTGCAGGATCGATTTCTGCGCTACGACGCGCTGATAGCCCCATTGCCGGACATCGCGCAGCGGCCGGGTGCGCACGCCCGAGGCCGCCACCAGCCCGGCCAGCTCCGCTCCGTCCATCGCCCAGGCGCCTTGCCATGAGCCCAGCGAACCATCGCCGTGCGTCAACGCCAGCAGCGGCGGCACCAGCAGTGCCAGGATCGCTTCCAGGGCGGCCGGCGTATCCTGCGGCACGGCCTTGTAACAGGCGCGCAGCTTGATCAGCAGCGCAATCACTTCGGCCTGGCCCAGCGGACTGCGCGAAAGCACCCCGCCATCATCGCCCAGCAGCTCGCCCAGCGCGCGCACCAGTCCGGCCTCGCCATAAAGGCGGCGCGGCTTGCCTTCGGGCAGCAGCAACCCGGCGGCAACAATCCCGCACCAGCCAGCAACCTCGCTCAAGGGATCGTCCGCGCGGCTAACATGCTTGTCCAGCCAGCGGGCCGTTGCGCTCAGCACAGTTAACACCTGCCCGCGCTGTTGCTTGTCCGGGCTCGACAGGATCAGCGGGGCGTGGACAAACCAGTTCAGTGTGCGCTGGCCAGCAATGCCCATGTTCCAGGCTGGGCTCTTGCCCGGTTTTGTTGGCGGTGTCGGATTGGCGTCAAGCCAAGCGTTAAGTACCCGCTCAGCGACAGGAACGGCTTGTTCGCGCGGGGCGGCCACCTCTAAATCAGCCAGCCAGGCAAACGAATGGACCACGCGTTCAAGCGGCGGGCTCATCCGGGCTGCGCCGCTGAAATCGACTTGGGCGATTGGCGCTTTGACCCCGTGGACCAGAAAATGCCCGGCGCGCAGGGCGGTTCCGGCGATTTTTGATCCGGGCAAGGGGTTGCTGACGGTGGCCAGCAAGCGCGGCCGGGTTGGCTTGGCAAATGGTGCAGTCAACACCCGCGCCGGGATCCCTAACTGATAGGCCAGCCGCAGCAAGCGTTCGCCAGCACCGAGCAGCGGGGGCGAAAAGTCAGCCAGTGCCAGGGCCCGGCCGGGTTCGATCAATTCGTCCTGAGCTGTTGCCGCCGTATCAGTCGTGCTCAACACGCTCTCTTCGGCTTGTTTGCCCAGTGGTAGCGCGGGGCTGGTTGCGCTGGCGCGCGCTGATCGGGCCGAAGTGAGCGCATCCACCACTCAAGCCAAACCTTTGAGTCGGGCTATGTTTTGCGCGTAATGCTCGCCGCCGCCGCGAAAACTGGCCGTGCCCGCTACCAGCACATCGGCTCCGGCATCAATGCACAGCCGCGCCGTGCCCACATCAACCCCGCCATCAACCTCCAGGTGGATGGCCCGCCCGGTCTTGTCGATCATCTTGCGGATGGCTTCGACTTTCCTGAGCTGGCTGGTGATAAAGCTTTGTCCGCCAAACCCGGGGTTTACGCTCATCACCAAGACCAGGTCGATCTCATCGATCAGATAGTCGAGCATTTTGGCGGGGGTGGCGGGATTGAGCGAAATCCCGGCCTTCAGGCCCAGCGCCTTGATCGCCTGGACGGTGCGGTGGACATGCGGCCCGGCTTCGGGATGGACGGTGATGATATCTGCGCCAGCATCGGCGAAGGCATCCAGAAAGCCATCGACCGGCGCAATCATCAAATGAACGTCGAACGGCTTGGCGGTGTGCGGGCGCAGCGCCTTGACCACGCCGGGCCCGATGGTGAGATTGGGCACGAAATGCCCGTCCATCACATCGATATGGATCCAGTCTGCCCCGGCCGCATCGATTGCGCGCACTTCCTCACCCAGCCGCGCAAAGTCAGCAGACAAGATCGAAGGTGAGATCAGCGGCGCAGGCATGGGATGAAACGTGCACTCCCTGCCTTGGCAATTAGCCACCACAACTGGTGCGAACAAGCGCAATCAGCCGCGTTTTCCACACAGTATCGCCTATTATCCCCAGTGGTTCCCATATTCGGCAACACCGCAGCGCCGCGAAATTCACCGTCGGTTCAGTCCGTCTTGGCTAGTGGACGCTTGTCAAAGACACTTCGTCGCGGTGCGCGAATGACTTGCAATTTCAGCACGTCATGGCATTTCCCCCAACTCTGCACAATCCGGAGCACCGTTTCGATGAACCTGTTCAGCCGCCACACTGTTGTTGCAACGCTGCCGGCCGGGATAATTGCCGGGTTGGCGCTGGCTGCTGCTGGCCTGCTGGCATTGCCCGCGCAGGCCCAGCCGCCAGCCGCTGCGCCTGCCGGATGCACGGGTCCGACCAGCGCGATCTGGCTCAATGTCAAGATCGACGGGGTGCGCAACGGCAAGGGCCTGATTGCGGTGACGCTCTATCCCGACAATAGCGGCAAGTTCCTGGCCAAGCATGGTTCGATCTACGTCGGCCGGGTCGCGGCCCAGAGCGGTACTGTCCGCACCTGCATCTTTGTGCCCAAGCCCGGGGTCTATGGCGTGGCGGTCTATCACGATGAGAACGCCAGCCAGAAATTTGATCGCTATGGGTTGGGCCTGCCAGCCGAAGGTTATGGCTTTTCCAACAATCCTTCGACGATTGGCGGGTTGCCGTCGTTTCGCTCGGTCCGGCTCAACGTGCCGAAAAGCGGACTGACGACGCAGATCACGATGAAATATCCCTGAGCTGGTTAGCCGGGTTCAAACGCAGTAGAGTTCTGGCAATTCGGCTGGGGCCTGGGCTTCGGCCAGCGCGTGCGCGCGCGGATCATCGACATCGAGCCACCAGGCGCTGCCGATGTCATGCGTGGCGGCGCGGCCCGCATCGGCCAGCAATTGCATGCCTTCAGACAGGCTCCCGGGCTTGCCCTCCGCAATCGCGGCCCTGATCGCATCAGCCAGTTCCGGGGTGGCCAGAAACGCTCCGCAATCGACCGCGTCATAGGCCGGGATGGTTTTGCCAATTGCGCGGATGAAGCCATCGGCACGGGTTTGCACCCAGGTGGCATCGTCGGGATCGACCAGCGGATTGGTGATGCGCCGGTCAATCGCCAGTGTGACCCCGCGGTCGGCCTCACCTTGCTGTGCCAGATTGCGCAGGATCGAGGCGGAAAAAATGTGATCGGACATCATCAGCAGATAGTCGCCATCGATTACCGCAGCCCCGGCGATCACCGAATGACCATTGGGCGTGGACCAATCGGCGACTCGTTCGGCCACAACCGGAACCCCGCAGCGCTCGGACAGGTTGGGCAGCGCCGCTTCGAGCCGTTCGGCTTCGTGCCCGGTCACCACGACCACGCGGTTGACCCCGGCGGCCTTGGCCTGGCGTACCCCGAGTTCCAGCAGGCTAATCCCAGCGACCGGCGTCAACGGCTTCGATTCGGACACGTCGCGCAGGCGGCTGCCAAATCCGGCGGCAATGATGAGCGCATCCATACGCATACTCCTTACGAAAACGGCGCCGGAGTTACCCGGCGCCGTTTCGGTTTCAGTGTGATAGGCTTACTCAGCCGCGATCGCGCGCTCACCTATGAATTCTTCGACCATCTGGGCGGCCAGATCATCGTTGAACTGCTGCGGCGGGTGCTTGCAGAAGTACGCCGACGGGCCGATCAGCGCCCCGCCTTCACCCCGGTCCAGCGCAACCTTGGCGCAGCGGATCGAATCCATCACGCAGGCTGCTGAATTCGGGCTGTCTTCCACCGAAAGCCGCAGTTCCAGTTCCATCGGCACATTGCCCCACTGCAACCCTTCCAGGCGCAGGAAGCACAGCTTGTTGTCTTTCTGCCATGGCACATAGTCCGATGGGCCGACGTGGATGTTTTCATCCGCCAGTCGCTGGGCCAGCATGGCCTGCACCGCTTCGGTCTTCGATTCCTTTTTCGAACCGAGCCGCTGGCGATCCAGCATGTTCATGAAATCGGTATTGCCACCGGTGTTGAGCTGGTAAGTCCGCTCCACGGTGACGCCGCGCGCGGCGAACAGGCTGGACAGCACGCGGTGGACAATCGTCGCACCGACCTGTGCCTTGATATCATCGCCGACGATCGGCAGGTTCTTTTCGCGAAAGCGCGCTTCCCATTCGGGGCGGCTGGCGATGAACACCGGCATACAATTGACCACGGCAACGCCCGCTTCCAGCGCGCATTCCATATAGAATTCGGTGGCGAGCTGCGATCCGACCGGCAGGAAGTTGATCAGCACTTCCGCGCCCGAATCCTTGATTGCGGCGACAATCGATTCGCGGGTCGCTTCGGTATCGTTCGCGACGATGAAGCCCTTTTCGCCCATCCCGGTCATGTGATCGGCCACGCCGTCTGAAATCAGCCCCATGATCACCTTCGTGCCGGTGGCGGGCACATCCTGCTGGAACACCTTGGTGTTGTTCGGGGCGGCGAAGATGGCTTCGGCAATATCCTTGCCGACCTTGCGCGCATCGACATCAATGCCGAGCACAAAATCTACGTCGCCAGCACCATAGCCGCCGATCTTGTCGTGAATCAGCCCTTGGGCCGAATTGTTCTGGCGGTAATATTCAACGCCTTGCACCAGCGAGCTTGCGCAATTGCCGACGCCGATCATGGCGACCTTGATTGGCTTCATTTTCGTAAAATCCCTCTAGAACGACCCACGCCCGAGCTTTAGCCTCGCGTCAATGGGAAAACCGCGCGGCCAAAGCAAGAACTTGGCCCCGCGTCAAGTGTGACGGCGCATTAGCGCAAGGCGAGCCAACCGCCAAATAGATATCGTGACTGCGCCAACAGCGTCATGCGGCCAATGCTTTTCGGCTGGGCGGGGTGCAACGCGGCGCACGGTGGTCTATAGGCTTGGTTGAAAGTTATGCCTGACAGGGCATTGATGGAGGCAACATGGCTAGCGATCCGGTGCAGGTGTCTGATTCGCGCGCACAGCCAGCGCCCGTTGCTCGCCCGTTGCGCCCGCGCGAATTACAGGATGGGTTGAATTTCTATCTGTACCACCCGCTGTCGTGGCAGCTCGCCCGGCGGCTGGCCAAGACCCCGCTGACTCCCAATATGGTCTCGGTGCTCGGCGGACTGTGCGTGGTCGCCGCCGCCTTTGCCTATGCCCAGCAAGCCTGGCCGGTTTCCGCCGCGCTGGGGCTGCTGCTGCACATGACCTGGCACGTGGTGGACGGCGCAGACGGTGATCTGGCCCGGCTGACCGGGCGCTCCAGCCCGATTGGCGAAATGGTTGACGGGCTGTGCGATTACCTCAGCCACATGGTGCTCTATCTGGTGCTCGGCTGGATGCTGTCGCGCGCGATCGGCGCGGCCGGGTGGTGGTGGATGCTCGCCGCCGGGATCAGCCATGCGGTTCAATCCAACCACGTGGAAGTGCAGCGCCGGTCCTATCAATGGTGGGTGCTGGGCACACCGTGGCTGCGCAATACCCATGCGGCGGAAGGCTCAGCCACGGCGGGCAGCGGGTTTGGCAAGCTGGTCTCGGCCTATTTGAGCGTGGCCAGCGGGATGACGCCGCACGCATTGAAAATCGACGCGGCAACCGCCGCCGCGCAAGGAAGTCTGCCGCAACTGGACCGGATTGCGCGCGCCGTGCGCACCGAAGCCCCGCCGCTGTTGCGGCTGTGCAAGCTACTCGGGCCCAATCCGCGAGCGATCGTGCTGGGGCTGGCGATGCTGGGCGCGGGGCACTCCGGGCAAGGGCCGCTGTGGTACTTTGCCTATCAGGCGATTGCGCTGAACCTGCTGCTGGTGGTGTCGGTGATCGCACACAACCGCGCGGCTCGGCGCATCGCAGACCAGATCGGGGTCTACCATGGCGGCCTCTGACCTGTTGGATGCGGCGCGGGCGATCAGCGCCGAACTGACCGCACTGCGCCGCGCGATCCATGCCGAGCCCGAACTGGGGCTGCACACCCCGCTGACCCGTGACAAGATCCGCGCCGCCTTGGCCGGTCAGCCGCTGGCATGGCGCGAGGGGCCGTCGACCACCGGGTTGATCGCCACGCTGAGCGGCGGCGCGGGTCCGGGTCGCAGTGTGCTGCTGCGCGGCGATATGGACGCGCTGCCGATGCCCGAAGAAACCGGGCTAGAGTTCGCCTCGACCATTCCCGGGCGGATGCACGCCTGCGGGCACGATGCGCACGTGGCGATGCTGGTGGGCGCGGCGCGGCTGCTGTGCGCGCGGCGCGAGCAGTTGCAGGGCGAAGTCCGCTTCATGTTCCAGCCGGGCGAGGAGGGCTATCACGGCGCGCGCTACATGCTGGACGATGGCCTGCTGGGCGGTGGTGCAGACGGCATCGCGCTGCCCGATGCGGCGTTCGCGCTGCATGTGATGCCCAACGCCCGGCACGGCCTGATCGCCGGACGCTCCGGGCCTTTGCTGGCAGCGGCGGACGTGCTTAAGATCGTGGTGGAGGGGCGCGGCGGCCATGCCTCGATGCCGCATCAGACACTCGATCCGGTGCCGGTCGCCTGCGAGATCGTCACCGCGCTTCAAACGCTGGTCACCCGCCAGTTTGATGCGCACGATCCGGTGGTGGTCACCATTGCCCGGATCGAAGCAGGTTCCGCGCACAATGTGATCGCCGATTCGGCCACACTCACCGGCACGCTGCGCACGCTGTCCGCGCCGCACCGGGCGCGGCTGGCCGCTGCGGTGGAACAGCTGGCGATGGGAATAGCCGCCGCGCACGGCCTGCACGCCCGCGTCACCATCGAGCAAGGCTTTCCGGTGACGATCTGCGATTCGCGCGCGGTGGCATTCGGCGAAGCGGCGGTGGTCGAACAGTTCGGCGCCGACCACTGGCAGACGCTGGAGCGCCCGATCATGGGCGCAGAAGACTTCGCCTATGTGTTGGAGCAAGTCCCCGGCGCGATGTTTTTTATCGGGGTGGCGCACGCCGGCGATGACTGGTCGCGTTGCTGCGGGATTCATTCCACCCGGATGCTGCTGGACGAGAGCGTCCTGCCCACAGGCGCGGCGTTGCTAGCGGGGCTGGGCACCCGTTTCCTGGCGCATGGCTGGGGCGCATCCTCGCCGACGTAGTCGGAAGTACCTCAGCGCTTGCGGAGCCCGTCGAGCACGAGTTGGCAGTTTCGTCTTGTTCGCGGTCGGCCCCGCCCTGTAATGCCGCCGCAACGGCTGTCGCAGGCAGTACGCCACACCGTCACGGTCGCCGACCACAAGGTCGCCTGGTTGCACCCCAACTTCTCCGATCCGGATCGGTTGGCGCAGCCAGGCAGTCGCTTCAAAACCCTTGATCGTGCCGTTCAGGCAGATTCCGTTGGAAAACACCAGAAACGGCATTTCGCTCAGCCTGGCAACATCGCGCACCCCGCCATCGATAACCAGGCCGCCAAGCCGCTGCTGAATTGCGGCAGTGTTCAGGATATCGCCCCACTAGCCCCATTCGGTGCCGCCGCTGGTGCTCACCACCAGCACATCGCCGGGTGCGGCGGCATATGGGCGGCTGGCCTTGAAGGCGCAGAGCAATTGCCGGGCAACGCTGGAGGCGCTGGCCAAGCTGCACCAGCCGCGCGAACAAACCGTGTGGCACGTTCATGTGAACGAAGGCGGGCAGGCAGTCATCGTCGATCAATTCCACCACCACGGGGGCAGAAAGAAAATGCGGAAAGCGGCGAACAATCCCATGCAACCGGCACGGCTGGCACAAGCGCCACGCTGCTTAGCCCGGACCCGCTTGGGAGCGGAGTGTCAATCTCCAGCAGTGAGCGGGAGGCGGCGTTGCAGGATGCATGGCGGCACTAATCCGGGAGCACCTGAGGGCAACGTCAACGCACGGAAGCACGGTGCATATTCCGCTAAGGCCAAAGCGGCGGCGCAATACCTGAGGGCTATGGCGCGGCTGGTGAGTTTATAGGAACGCGATTTGAGCTGGCAGTTTAAAGATTGAAAAAGGAACGCGCCAATTCTACGCTCAGCGCACTGGACGAGGGGGCATTTGTGGACAAGAACGACAAGGACGAAAGTGGCATAGGCGGCTATGTTTTTGTGGCTTTAGCAGCTGGCTCGCTGGTCTATTTCGTTACCGCCCGAAAAGAAGCGCCGTCACCTCCGCCCACTTCTTACATTCCTACTCCAGCGCCAATGTCTCCAGCTTCCAATGTTCCGGCTCCGGCTGCAACCAAAGCCCCGCCGCCTAAACCGAGACACTATTATGATAGCGCTGAAGGAACGACCTACTTTTACAGTGCCGCCGTCAGCGAGGAGGAACGCAGAACGGGCAAAATAGCCCCCGATGCTTTGTCGTTCAGGTATCTTGGCCGGGACGAACAAGGCCGTGACATGATCCAGCATGTTTCGAGCGGACCGGGGCAAATCTCTTATTGTGCTAGGCCCTGCAAGATCATCCATCGACAGAATGGCTCTTCGATTGGGTACGACGAACGCTCAGTCATCGGTTCGGCGATTGCGGACGCACAAAGGGGCTTCCTCAGAAAGTATCGCGCGCCAATTCAAAAAGCGGAGCCTTGGACTGACTATTCGAGCGATCCCGTGGTTTCTGAATCGGAGCAAGCCCAACCCTAGTTGTCGAGCATTTTTACCCCCTCTATTCCGTACAAATTCCGTACCCAAGGAAGGGGCCGCAGCTAAGTTGTTGAAAATTGGTGCACCCGACAGGATTCGAACCTGTGACCCCTGCCTTCGGAGGGCAGTACTCTATCCAGCTGAGCTACGGATGCGCTGGTGGCCGGTTAGCAGCGCTGGCGACAGGGCGCCAGTGCCTTTTGCGGGATCGGCG
>JANORN010000117.1:0-2706 GCA_031415355.1 Novosphingobium sp.
TTTGATCTGAGCGACGAACCGTCCATCGCCGCTGCGGCCGCCAGCTGTGATCCCGCGCCTGACCTGGTGATCGTGGCCACGGGCGTGCTCCACGACGCAGCGCGCGGCATTTCGCCGGAAAAGAGCCTGCGCGCGTTGGACGGAGCGGCCATGGCGCAAGTGTTTGCAGTCAACACCATCGGCCCCGCGCTGATCGCCAAGCATGTGCTGCCGCGCTTGCCGCGTGATCGCCGCGCGGTGTTTGCGGTGCTGTCAGCGCGGGTCAGCTCGATCACCGACAACCGCCTCGGCGGCTGGCACGCCTACCGCGCCAGCAAGGCCGCGCTCAACATGCTGGTGCGCAACTTCGCGATCGAACTCGCGCGCAGCCACCCGCATGCGATCGTGGTCGGGCTGCACCCCGGCACGGTCGCCAGCGCCTTGTCCGCCCCGTTCCAGCGCGGGGTGGCGCCGCAGCAGTTGTTCACGCCAGCGCAGTCGGCGGAGCACTTGCTGGCGGTGATCGCTGGGCTGACCCCGCAGGATAGCGGCCACCTGTTTGCCTGGGATGGCGAACGCCTGCCGTTTTGAGGATTACCGAATCATGCCCAAAATGCGCCGCAAGGCTGACCTGCCCAGCAAGATCTGCGCCGCCTGCGGCCTGCCGTTTGCGTGGCGCATGAAGTGGGCGCGCGATTGGGAACAGGTGAAATACTGCTCGGATCGCTGCCGCTCAGCCAAGGGCAGCCAGGAAGCGGTCGGCGTCGCGCTGTAGCTGTTCCTGCTTGTCCGGCGCGAACCGCTCCCACGTGCGGACCATCTGCGCCATCCGCGGATTGCGCACCAGCCGCTCACGGTGCCGCGCGATGAAATGCCAGTATAGCAGGTTGAACGGGCAGGCCTGGTCGCCCTCCTTGGCCTTCACGTTATAGCTGCAATTCCCGCAATAATCGCTCATCCGGTCGATATAGGCCCCGCTGGCGGCGTAGGGCTTGCTGGCCAGCAGGCCCCCATCGGCGAACTGGCTCATCCCGATGGTGTTGGGCAGCTCGACCCATTCATAGGCGTCGGCATAGACCGCCAGATACCATTCGTGCAGCTCGTGCGGATCGATCCCGGCGAGCAGCGCGAAATTGCCCGTCACCATCAAGCGCTGGATGTGGTGGGCATAGGCCTCGTCGCGGGTTTGGCTCACGCAGGCGCGGACGCAGTTCATTTTGGTCTCGGCGGTCCAGTAGAACCCGGGCAGCGGGCGGTGGGCCTCCAAAGCATTCACCTGGGCATAGCCGGGCATCTGCCACCAATAGATCCCGCGCACGAATTCGCGCCAGCCGATGATCTGGCGAATGAACCCTTCGGCGCTGTTCAGCGGCACGCGTCCGATCCGCCATTCCGCCTCCACCCGCTGGCACACCGCCAGCGGATCAAGCAACCCGACGTTGAGGTACAGTCCGATCACCGCGTGATAGAGAAACCGTTGGTTTTGCAGCATGGCGTCCTGATAAGTGCCGAACTGCGGCAAGGCGGTCTGCACAAAGTGTTCGAACGCCACTTCGGCCTGGTCGCGGGTGACGGCGAACCAGAACGGCTCCAGCGTGCCGAAATGATTGTCGAACCGGGCCTTGACCAGACCGAGCACATCCTGCGTAATCGCATCAGGAGCGAAGTGCTTGGGCTGCGGCATCAGCAAATCGTCGGGCGCGCGGTTGCGGTTTTCGGCGTCGAGGTTCCACTTGCCGCCGACCGGCTGATCGCCCTCCATCAGCAGGCCGGTTTTCCGCCGCATCACCCGGTAGAAATGCTCCATCCGCAGGCCTTTGCGGCCATCGACCCACGCCGCAAACTCCGCCCGGCTGGCCAGAAACCGGTCATCGGGCCGCAGTTCGGCATCGGGCCAGTCCTGCATGGCGCTGAGCAGCCGCCATTCACCCGGCTCGGTCACCACCACCTGGCTCAGCCCATGCCGCGCCTTGGCCCGCGCCACCTCTAGTTCCAGCGTGCCGGTGTTGGCGGGATCATCCAGCGCGGTGTAATCGACCCGCCAACCCGCCGTGCGCAGCTCCTCCGCAAAATGCCGCATCGCCGAAAATACGAAGGCGAGCTTCTTCTGATGGTGCCGGACATAAGTAGCCTCGGCCGAAACCTCGGCCATCAGCACCACATCGTGCGCCGGGTCAGCGCTGCGCAGAGATGACATGGCAGGGTGCAATTGATCACCCAGGATCAGGATCAGGTTTCCGGTCATGCGTTGGCTTAGTCAGTCCATGCTCAGCCGCCTAGGTGACCAGTGGTGCATCGCGCTGCATCGGTGTGCAGCGATTACAAAATATGCCGCATCCGGATCGTGGTGTTCCCATCACCCGCCACTGCAAGCTGGCATTCGGCAAATTTCGGCGCGCGCGGTTTTAGCGCGGGATTGCCCGAAAAGCCGAAGCCTTCGCGCGGGATTCCGCCAAAGGTGTCCAGCTTGCCGTTGTTGTTGGCATCGTGGAAACTGCTGACTGCGTAAGTCCCTGGCGTCAGTCCGGTCAGCACGATCTGCGCGGTGCCGCCGGAAATCGGCAGGCTGGCAGTCTTGACGGCTTTGGCCCCGCAATCGGGAAACCCAGCACCCGTTGGACACAGCGCCAGCCGGACGACGCCTTTGTTTGATTTCAGCCCGGTGATTGAAACGGTCAGCGTGGCCGAACCGCCTTGCGCTTGCGGCGCGGCGGGCAGGGTGAGGCA
>JANORN010000118.1:0-11969 GCA_031415355.1 Novosphingobium sp.
CGTGCCGCGCGGGCTGGACTGGCGGCACGCGCAGGTAGACCTTGATCCGGCGGTGCTGGCGATCTGCCATCTGCCTGCGGTGCTGGATTGCGCCGCGCGGATCATCGCCGCGCCCTATTTTCTGGCGCAGGTCGAAGGGCGCGATCCCTGCATCGGTAATGTAAGCCAACCGCTACACCGCGATCTGGAGCGGAACGACCCGCGCTGCGCTGTGATGATTGCGTTTCTGGATGACTACGGGGCAGACACCGGCGCGACTCAGCTGGTGCCGGGTTCGCACCGGGCCTTGGCCGATGGGCCAGCCGATGCGCTGTGCCTGGCGGGAAGCGCAGGTGACGTGCTGATCCTCGACGCCGCGCTGCTGCACGGAGCCGCCACCAACCACGCCGGACGGCCGCGCCGGTCGCTGCTTGCGACCTATGCCAATGCGGCGCTGCGCGCTGATCTGGCCGCAACCGCCGCACTGCGCGGGGTGCGAATGGTGGCGGGCCCGGATTTGCTGCCGGTTGCTTGATCGGCAACCAGCTTGATCCTCCCCTGTTGGCTTCGCAAAACGGGAAGGATCTATGCCGGAACCTTGCCATCCCCGCCCTCGGCCCCTAGCGGCAGCGGCATCAAGCCTGAAGGAGTCGAACATGGTCCCCCGCTACGCCCGCCCCGCGATGACCGCGATCTGGGAGCCCGAGGCGCGTTACCGGATCTGGTTCGAGATCGAGGCCCATGCGACGCAGAAGCTCGGCGAGCTGGGTGTGGTCCCGCGAAGCGGGGCTCAGGCGCTGTGGGACTGGTGGGCGACCGCTCCGGCCATCGACGTCGTCGCGATTGACGCGATCGAAGCCGTCACCAAGCACGATGTGATCGCCTTCCTCGACTGGGTGGCGCAGCAGGTCGGCCCCGAGGCCCGGTTCATGCATCAGGGCATGACCAGCAGCGACGTGCTTGATACCACACTCAGCGTCCAACTGGCGCAGGCCTCGGACCTGTTGCTGGCAGACCTCGACGCGCTGCTCGCCGCGCTGAAAAAACGCGCGCTCGAACACAAATATACTCCCACGATTGGCCGCAGTCATGGCATCCACGCCGAGCCCACTACGTTTGGCAAGAAGCTCGCCGAAGCCTATGCCGAGTTCGCCCGCTGCAAAGCGCGGCTGGTGGCGGCGCGCGCCGAAGTGGCGACCTGCGCAATCTCGGGCGCAGTGGGCACTTTCGCCAATATCGACCCGGCGGTTGAGGAATATGTTGCTGACAAGCTGGGCCTGAGCGTTGAGCCGGTCAGCACCCAAGTGATCCCGCGTGATCGCCACGCGATGTTCTTCGCCACGTTGGGCGTGATCGCCAGCAGCATCGAACGGCTCGCGGTTGAAGTACGCCATTTGCAGCGCACCGAAGTGCTGGAGGCGGAAGAGTATTTCTCGCCGGGTCAGAAGGGCTCGTCGGCGATGCCGCACAAGCGTAATCCCATTTTGACCGAGAACTTGACCGGCTTGGCGCGGATGGTGCGCTCCGCTGTGACCCCGGCGCTGGAGAACGTGGCGCTGTGGCATGAGCGCGATATCTCGCACTCTTCGGTTGAACGCTTCATCGGCCCCGATGCCACGATCACACTCGATTTCGCGCTTGTGCGGCTGACCGGCGTGATCGACAAGCTGCTGGTTTATCCCGAGCGAATGCAGCGCAATTTGGACAAGATGGGCGGACTGGTGCACTCGCAGCGGGTCTTGCTGGCGCTGACCCAAGCCGGGCTAGAGCGCGATACCGCCTACCGGCTGGTGCAGCGCAATGCGATGCAAGTCTGGGAAAGCGACGGCGCGCTTAACCTGCTCGATCTGCTCAAAGCCGATCCCGAGGTGACCGCCGCGCTGCCCGCAGCCGAACTGGAAGAAAAGTTCGACCTCGCTTATCATTTCAAAGCCATCGACGCTATCTTTGCGCGGGTATTCGGTGAAGAATCTGACTGACTTGCACCCCCGCGCTGGCAAGCCTAGCATCCACCCCTTAACCCGCTGACAGAAAAAGAGGTCCATTGCGATGCAAGCCCTGCGAACGATCCTGTTGCTGGTGATCACGATTGTCCTGGTCGCATTTATCGCGATGAACTGGCAACCGGTCAGCTTAAATATCTGGCCTTTGGCTGAAGGCGGCTATCTGGGCGTCGATTGGCCGGTCGGATTCATCGTACTGGTTTCTTTCTTGCTGGGAATGCTGCCGATGTGGCTGCTCGCCCGCGCCAGCAAGTGGCGGCTAAGCCGCCGCATCGCGACGCTGGAAAATTCGGTCGCGGCAAGTTCGGTGGTGGCCCCGCTGGCAACCGCGACTCAGCTCGAAGCAGCCGCGCCGCCTGCGCCGGTGCTAACCCCGACAGGACCATCGATCTGACATGAGCACTAACCCGATCTATCTGGCGCTCGATCTGCCCCGGCTTGATGCGGCCGAGGCGCTGGCGCGCAAGGTGGCCGGGCATGTCGGCGGGTTGAAGCTGGGGCTCGAATTCTTCTGCGCGCACGGCCACCACGGGGTGCATGAAATCGCCAAGATCGGCTTGCCGCTGTTCCTTGATCTGAAACTGCACGATATTCCCAACACTGTCGCAGCGGCGATGCAATCGATCCATGTGCTGGAACCCGCGATTGTCACGGTGCACGCCAGCGGCGGGCAGGCGATGATGGAAGATGCCAAGGCGGCGGCGGGCGAACGCTGCAAAGTGGTTGCAGTGACGCTGCTGACCAGTCTGGACGAGGCTGACATGGCCGCAACCGGGGTGGGCGGATCGGCGCACGATCAAGTGCTGCGGCTGGCCGAACTGGCGCACAAGGCCGGGCTCGACGGGATCGTCTGTTCGGGCCACGAAGTGGGTGCGGTGCACCGGCAGTGGAAGGACGGGTACTTCATCGTCCCCGGCCTGCGCCCGGCAGATGGCAATGGCACCGCTGATCAAAAGCGTACAGTCACCCCGCGCGCCGCGCGCGATGCCGGGGCGTCAGTGCTGGTAATTGGTCGCCCGATCAGCCGCGCGGAAGACCCCGTTGCGGCAGCAAAGGCGATTGAAGCGACGCTGTAATTCAGCCCATAAGTTCAGACTAGCGTCAGCTTGCAGCGGGCAAATAGCGCGGCAATGAACAGGAACAAGCCCATGAATCCGTTGAAATTCGTCCTCGCGCCAATCGCCTTGGCCTTGGCCATACCAGGAGCTGCTCTGGCCCATGATCTGTCGTCCGGCCCAGTGATCGCGGCCGGGAATACTCTGCTGACACTCAGCGCCGAGGGCCGCGTCACCCGCGCGCCTGATCTGGCGTTATTCACCGCCGGGGTGACCAGCCAGGGCAAGACCGCTGGTGCGGCGCTCGCGGCCAATTCGGCGGATATGAACAAGGTAATCGCCGCGCTGAAAAAGGCAGGGATTGCCGACCGCGATATTCAGACCAGCAACCTGAACCTCAATCCGATCTACGCTCCGCAGCGGACCATGCCGGACGGCCAGGTCCATCCGGCTCAGCCCGAGATCGTCGGCTATCAGGTGAACAACCAGGTGACCGTGCGTCAGCGCAATCTGGCGCAGTTCGGGCGGGTGATCGATACTTTGGTGGCCGCCGGAGCCAATCAGGTCAACGGCCCCAGCTTTGAAATGGACAACAGCGACGCCGCGCTGGACGAAGCGCGCGGCGAGGCGATGAAAAAAGCCCGTGCCCGCGCTGAACTCTATGCCCGTGCGGCGGGGCTGCGCGTAGTGCGGATCCTTTCGATCAGCGAAGGCGGCGGCTATGCCCCGCCCCCGCCGATCATGTATGCTCGCTCTGCCATGGCGAAAGACGCTGCTGAGCCAGTGACCTCGGTGTCGGCAGGCGAATTATCACTGAACATCAGCGTCAGCGTGCTGTTCGAACTGGCGCCGCAGTAGCGCGTCACCAGCGATCCGGCTATGGCACAGGCCATGCCTGCCTCAGCGATCAAGATTTGCGGACTTTCCTCGCCTGAAACTGTGGATGCGGCACTGGCGGCCCGGGCGGATTATCTGGGGTTCAACTTCTACGCGCCATCGCCGCGCCACGTGACGCTGGCCGCAGTGGCCGCGCTGGGTGCGCGCGCTGCGGGGAAAGCCGTGCGGGTGGGGGTGTTCGTCGATCCGGACGACGAATTGTTGGGCGCGGCCTGGGCCACCGGCGCGCTTGATGCACTGCAACTCCACAGCAATGAGCCGCCCGCGCGGCTGGCGGTGATCAAGGCGCGGTTTGGCTGCCCGGTGTGGAAGGCGCTCTCGGTGGCCAGCCGCGAGGATATGACGCGCGCCGCCGCTTATCGCGGGGCGGCCGATCTGGTGCTGTTCGATGCCAAGACCCCCAAGGGCGCGCTGCCCGGCGGGATGGGGCTGACCTTTGACTGGACGCTGCTGGCTGACCGGCCACAGGGACTGGCTTGGGGCCTGGCGGGGGGATTGACTCCGCTTTCTGTCGGCGAGGCAATTCGCCAGACCAACGCGCCGCTGGTTGATACGGCTAGCGGTGTGGAAAGCGCGCCCGGCGTCAAAGACCCTGCGCTGATTGCGGCGTTCTGCGCGGCGGCGCGCTCCACATAACAAAAGGGCGGCCCGTTCCCGGACCGCCCCCCTGCTACTCGGCTTTGTTCTAACGCTTCAGCTTAGAACTTCGTTCCCAGACCAACCATCACAGCGTCCGAATCATCGGAGATGCCGTTTACAAAGAAGTGGCGGTATTCGATTTTGGCATAGAGGTTGTTGCTGAACCCGGCTTCAAAGCCTGCGCCAAGGTGCTTCGCGTCATCACAGAAATCGCATGGCTCGGACGTATAGCCGCCTGCAACAAACAGCTTGCCGGTTTCCGAAATGCGGGTGCCGAGACGACCGGTGACGCCAAAGGCAACCTTGGTGCCGGTGGTGGCAATCTTGTCACCGGAAACTTCAACCCCGGCAAAGGCAGTCTTGCCCAGGTCAAAATCGTAGCCAGCCGCAACGCCATAAGCGTCTTCGGTACTGGCCCCATCCCAGTAGACCCCTGCGCGGGCTTCGATGCGGCCTTCGTTGGCGAGCGCCGGGGAGGCGACGACCACCGAGGCGGCGAGGGCGATAAGAATCTTGCGCATATATGCTCCATATTTTGCACCCCGGGTTGCCGGGGCTGTCGGCTGGCTAAGGCCGGGTAACTTGCGCGCGGATGAATAATACGTTCAGATAAACCCGGTTTTGGGAACAGTGTGACGATGTGGCAACGGTATCTTTCGGGCATGTGAACGAATCATGCGCAAACCGCCGCTTAAGCAGCGCTCCCCTTCGAACACTGGACACTGGGGAGCGGCTCTGCCAAGCGCCTTGGCCATGACCGCAGCCGCCAATTCCTTTCGCACGCAGCCTGACGAGCGCGGCCATTTCGGCCAGTTCGGCGGGCGCTATGTCGCCGAAACGCTGATGCCGCTGGTGCTGGCGCTGGAGCAGGAATACATCCGCGCCAAGGCCGATCCAGCGTTCCAGGCCGAGTTCGATGACCTGCTGGAACACTATGTCGGCCGACCCAGCCCGCTGTACTTTGCGCCGCGCCTGACCGAGGAATTGGCCAAATCCGCCCTGCCCGGGATGGGCGCACAAGTGTGGTTTAAGCGCGACGAGCTCAACCACACCGGCGCGCACAAGATCAACAATTGCATTGGCCAGATCCTGCTCGCGATCCGCATGGGCAAGACCCGGATCATCGCCGAAACCGGCGCTGGCCAGCACGGCGTTGCAACGGCAACGGTCTGCGCGCGGTTCGGCTTGCCCTGCGTGATCTTCATGGGCGCGACCGATGTGGCGCGGCAGGCACCGAATGTATTCCGGATGAAGCTGCTCGGGGCGACGGTGGTGCCGGTCACCGCCGGGGCCGCGACGCTGAAAGACGCGATGAACGAGGCGCTGCGCGATTGGGTCGCCAATGTGCATGACACCTTCTACATCATCGGCACCGCCGCCGGGCCGCACCCCTACCCTGAACTGGTTCGCGATTTCCAGAGCGTGATCGGCAAGGAAGCGCGCGCCCAGATGCTGAGCCGCGTGGGCCGCCTGCCCGACTTGCTGGTCGCGGCGATTGGCGGGGGCAGTAACGCGATCGGGCTATTCCATCCGTTTCTGGATGACGCCGAGGTCAAGATGCTGGGCGTGGAAGCCGCCGGGCACGGGCTGGACAAGGAACACGCCGCGAGTCTTGCGGGCGGCCGCCCCGGCATTCTCCATGGCAACAAGACCTATCTGCTGCAGGACACTGACGGCCAGATTGTCGAGGGCCATTCGATCAGCGCGGGCCTGGATTATCCGGGAATCGGTCCCGAGCACGCCTGGCTTAAGGAAGTCGGGCGGGTGGACTATACCTCGGTCACCGACGTGGAAGCGCTCGATGGCTTCCAGCTGCTGTGCCGCACCGAAGGGATCATCCCTGCGCTCGAACCCGCCCACGCCATTGCGGCAGTAAAGAAGGTCGCGCCGACTATGCCCAAGGATGCGATTATCCTCGCCAACCTGTGCGGACGCGGCGACAAGGACATCTTCGCGGTCGCGGAGCATCTGGGGGTGGAGTTGTGACCCGCCTCGCTGCCGCCTTCGCCAAGGGCCACCCAGCGCTCGTCACCTTCGTTACCGGGGGAGACGGACCGACTGCCGCGATCCTTGACGCCCTAGTCGCGGGCGGCGCGGATGTGATTGAGCTGGGGATGCCGTTCACCGATCCGATGGCCGATGGCCCGGCGATCCAGGCCGCGAACTTGCGCGCGCTGGGCGCGGGGACCACCACTGCCGATCTGTTCGCCATCGCCGCCGCGTTCCGCGCGCGCCACCCCGAAGTGCCGCTGGTGCTGATGGGCTATGCCAACCCGATGATCACGCGGGGGCCGGACTGGTTCGCCGACCAATGCGCGCAGGCCGGGGTCGATGGCGTGATCTGCGTTGACATTCCGCCCGAGGAAGACCCCGAACTCGGTCCGGCCTTGCGTGCTGCGGGAGTCAGCCCGATCCGGCTCGCCACACCGACCACCGATGCGGCGCGGCTGCCCGCCGTGCTCGATGGCTCGTCCGGCTTTCTATACTACGTCTCGGTCGCCGGGATCACCGGGCTGCAACAAGCCGCGCAAGGCGCGATTGACGCAGCGGTGGCGCGGATCAAGCAGCACGCCACAATTCCCGTCGCAGTCGGCTTCGGCGTGCGCACGCCTGAACAAGCAGCGGCAATCGCGCGGGTGGCAGACGGCGTGGTGGTCGGCTCGGCACTGGTCGAACTGGTGGCACAGCACGGCGCAGATGCAGCGGAACCGGTGCGGCAGTTGACCCGCGCGCTAGCGGATGCGGTGCATTCGGCGCGGTAGATTATTCGCACAAAGCACACCAAGATCACAAAGATGTTGCGCCTGCGGCGAAGCCGCTCCTCTAATTGAGGGGTTGGTCAGGTTCAGTTGTCGTTTGAGTTTAGCTGCCTGCGGCCAGCAGCAGCGCCTTTGTGTCCTTCGCGATCTTTGTGCGAACCAAATTTCTCCCTTCACCCCTCGCAAAGCCCGCATTCCTGCGCTAACATCCCAGCATGTCCTGGCTCACCCGCGTCCGCAATTCGCTGTCCGCCGCTACCAAGCGCGACACGCCCGACAACCTCTGGATCAAATGCCCCAGTTGCAGCGAGATGCTGTTCACCAAGGAATATGAGGACAACCTGAGCGTGTGCCCGCGCTGCGATCACCACGGGCGGATCGGGGCAGAGGCGCGGTTCAGCCTGCTGCTCGATCCGGGTTATGCCGTGCTGCCGACCCCCAAGGTTAAGGAAGACCCGCTCAAATTCCGCGATTCGAAGAAGTACATTGATCGGATGAAGGCCGCGCGGCTCGCCAACCCCAGCAAAGATCCGGCGGTCGATGCGCTGACTAATGCCTTTGGCACCATCGGCGGGCACCAGGCGGTGCTGGGCGTGCAGGACTTTGCCTTCATGGGCGGATCGATGGGCATGGCGGTGGGCGCGGCGTTCATCGCCGGGGTTGAGCGCGCGCTGAAAGAAAAATGCGCCTATGTGATCTGCACCGCATCGGGCGGCGCGCGGATGCAGGAAGGCATTTTGGGACTGATGCAGATGCCGCGCAGTACGGTCGCGATCAGCCGCCTGCGCCGGGCCGGCCTGCCCTACATCGTAGTGTTGACCGACCCGACCTCGGGCGGGGTGATGGCGGCCTATGCCATGCTGGGTGATATTCATCTGGCCGAACCGCGCGCGACCATCGCGTTCACCGGCCGCCGCGTGATTGAAAACACCATCCGCGAAAAGCTGCCCGAAGATTTCCAGACCAGCGAGTATTATTATGACCACGGCATGATCGATATGGTGGTGCCGCGCAAAGACCTGAAGGCACGGCTGGCGACCGTGCTTGACTATCTGGGCGCGGCGCAGGCGGCTTGACCATCCTCCCCCAAGGGGGAGGGGGACCACCGAAGGTGGTGGAGAGGCACATGCAGATACTCCTGACCATGAAGAATAGCTCCACATCCCGCAATCACCCCGTTCGCACCGCGCGTCGCAACGCTGTGATTGCGCGCTGGTGCCCCTCCGCCACTACGTGGTTCCCCTCCGCTGAAGGGGAGGAAGGGTGAGAGACTTCGCCATTTCAGACTCCCCCCGCGTCCAAGCCCAACTGGACCGCCTTGGCGCGCTCAGCTTGCCGCAAGGGCGGATCGGGCTGGAAACGATCACGGCGCTGCTGGCACGGCTGGGCAACCCGCAACAGCAGCTTCCACCAGTGTTCCACGTCGCCGGCACCAACGGTAAGGGCTCCACCTGCGCTTACTTGCGCGCGATACTTGAAGCGCAGGGCTACACTGTCCACGCCGCGACCAAGCCGCATCTGGTGCGGTACAACGAACGCATCCGGATCGCCGGAGAGCTGATTGCGGATGAGCTTCTGGCCGATTTGCTAGCCGAAGTGCTTGATGCCGGCGCAGACCTTGCCCCCAGCTTTTTCGAAATCACCGCCGCCGCCACCTTCCTGGCGTTCCACCGGTTTCCGGCGGACGCCTGCGTGATCGAAGTTGGCCTAGGCGGGCGATTTGACGCCACCAATGTGCTGGACGGGCAGGCCGCTTGCGGCATTGCCTCGCTCGGGATCGATCACGAGGCCTTCCTGCTGACGCCTGAGGCGGGCGTGCCGCAAGACCCGCTATGCCGGATCGCGTTTGAAAAGGCGGGAATCGCGCGGCCGGGCGTGCCGCTGGTGGCGCAAGCCTACCCGGCGGATGTGACCCGTACAGTGATTGAACAGGCAATGTTCGTGGGCGCGCGGACGGCGATCCGGGGACTCGACTGGACCGCTGAAGCCAGCGACGCGATCATTTATCGCGACCGCCATGGTGAATTGACCCTGCCGCTACCGCCGCTCGCCGGGGTGCATCAGGCCGATAACGCCGCACTGGCGGTGGCGATGCTGCGGCATCAATCGCAAGTCGCAGTCTCACCCGAAGCCATGGCCCAAGGCATCCGCGCCGCGCGCTGGCCCGCGCGGTTGCAGCTGCTGGGCGCTGGCCCGTTGACCGCGCTGGTGCCGGGCCGCCCAAATTCCCGAAAGGTCTGGCTGGACGGTGGCCATAACGTCGACGCCGGGCTGGCAATCGCGCGGTTTTTTGCGGACCACGCGCCGTTCCACCTGATCACCGGAATGCTGACCAGCAAAGATCCGGCGGCCATCGTAGCCCCGCTGCGCGGCAAATTGCTCAGCCTGTCCGCCGTCCCCGCACCGGGTCACGACGCGCATCGGCCAGCGGACTTTGCGGCGCATTCGGACTTATCCGTTGGTAGTTTTGCAGACGTTCCAGCAGCCCTCACCGCGCTGCCGCCCGGCGGTGATGTGCTGATCGCAGGCTCGCTCTACCTTGCGGGCGAGGTGCTGCGGCTCAACCAGGAAGTGCCGGATTGATCAGCGCGCAGGTTCGGGCTCGTCGCTCGGCTTGCTCACTGTGCCACCCGCTGTGCCGCCCGCCGTGCCCATTGCCGCATCGATCAAGCCGGTGCGGCTCATCCACCAGAACAGCACGATCCCCGGCAACGCCAGCACCGTAGTGAGCAGGTAGAAATTGACATAGCCCAGCCCCGCAAATTCGCCCAGCCGGACCACGCCCGACGCCGCGCCGATCCCGACCCGCAGGTTCAGCATGCCGCTCCAGCCTTCGATCAGCAAGCCCGCCGTGGTGCCGGTCAGCAAGCGCCCGACCACGCTGGCCCCCGCTGAAATCAGCGCATATTGCGCGGCGGTGAAGTTCAAATTGCACAGCGCCGAGAAGTACGCGACCACCACCACGCCGCCAAAGCCGCTGGCGATGTTTTCGAACCCGATGGCGCTCGCCATCCCGATGTTGGAATGCCCTGCCGCCGCCAGTGCCGCAAAGCTGAGGTTGGATACGCCCATCAGCACCAGCGCGATCAGCACCGAGCGCTTTAGGCCAAGCTTTGAAAAAGCCACCCCGCCGATGAAAATTCCGATCAGATAGGCCCAGAAGCCCACGCCAATATCGTAGAACGCAATTTCATCGTTGCTGAAGCCCATATCATTGAACAACAGCCGGAAGGTAAGATTGGCGAGCGTGTCGCCGATTTTGTGGAGCAGGATGAACAGCAGCACCAGCAACGCGCCTTGCCGCTGAAAGAATTCCACGAATGGCCCCGCGATGGACTGGAACGCCTGGACAAAGCCCTTGCGCGCGGCAGCCGCGCGGTGGCGGACAGGTTCACCCATTACCAGCGCGGTCAGCATCGCCGGCAGCGCGAACACCGCGCAGGCCATGTAGGCCAGGCTCCAGCCGCTGCGCGCGGCAAGGTATAGCGCCAGCGCACCCGCCCCAGCGGAGCCGATCCGCCAGCCATACTGGCTCATCCCCGAACCGATCCCCAGTTGTTCGGGCTTGAGCGTTTCGATTCGGTAAGCGTCGATCACGATATCAAAGGTGGCCCCGGCTGCGCCCAGCAGGATCGCGGCGGTGGCGGTGGCGAAAATATCTGCGGTAGGATCTACCAGCGCGAGGTTAATCACCGCCGCCATCACCAGCACGCCGGTGACCAGCATCCACGATACCCGCTGACCGAGCCGTCCCAGCAGCGGCAGGCGCACGCCGTCAACCACCCAGGCCCAGAGGAATTTCAGATTGTAGACCAGAAACGCGAGGGTAAAGGCCGTGACCGTCTTCTTGTCGATCCCGCCTTGCGCCAGCCGCGTGGTCAGCGTCGCGCCGATCATCGCATAGGGAAAGCCGGACGAAATCCCGAGGAAGAACGCTGCCAGCGATTCGCGCTCAAGATAGGGCTGCAACGCCGGAACCCGCCGTGCCAGTACCGCGACGGCCACGATCGCACCCAACATGACCCATAGCGTTGTAGACATCGCGCGCTCCCGGACGGTCTTATAGTCTTATGAAATTCGGTCCTGATCCCGGCTTGCGCAGGGATCAGGACCGGTAACTAAATGCTGAGCTTGCTGCCGCTGCTATCCGCGACCGACCCGCAAATCATCAGATCTTGCGAATCTTCATCGGCCGCGCTGCCCCTGATGCGTGTTCGAACACGCAGTCGGCCAGCTCACCAGTGTTCTGCCGGGTGAACGCCAGATAGCCCTTGGGCTGCTTGCCGTGCCAGGTGAAGCGGGTGTTGCGCAGCTGAAACCGGGTGGCCCCGCCCAGCATTACTGGCTTGCCATCAAACAGTTCGAAATGTTCGTTTTCAATCACTTCACCGCGCGCGAGCATGTCGTTCAGGCGTTTACGGTCTGCCCCGACCACCGCTGCGGAAGCCGTTGCGGGGATAATCGCCGCCGCCATTGCCGCTGCTGCCCCGCCAAATATTGTCCTACGAGCTACCTTCATTGCTTAAACTCCCCTTGGTGGCCGTCGCACCGACCAAAATCGCTTACGCAGGAGTAAAGCAAAAAGCGGGCAGGACAACAAAGCATATTTGCATTCCCGAACGAATTGCCTGATCCTG
>JANORN010000119.1:0-10834 GCA_031415355.1 Novosphingobium sp.
AACTCCTCGCCATGGATCGCATCGCGCGGAAACTCCGCCTTGATCAGCCTCCGCATGGCTTCCTCGGCCGCGCGGTCCGCCAAAGTGACCGGCGTCGCATCAGCCTTGCGCTCGCGCCCCGATTCAGCCCGGAAATACGGCGTAATCGCCGCGCGGGCAGCATCGGCCAGGCGATGGGCGAGGGCGGTTTCGGTGGTGAGGTTCATTCGTTATCCGATCATCGTGCGGCGGATGTATGCATCGAACATCGGCACCGTGAACGCGGTATCGCCGTGGCCGGGGCTATAGACCATCCCCTTGGCAATCAGGCTGCTGCGAATGGGGGCAACGGTTGTAACCTTGACGCCCATTGCTTGCGAAATCTCACCCGAACGCTGCGGACCCGGGCCAAGCTGCGCCATCGCCTGAACATAACGCTTTTCAGCCGGAGACAAACGATCCAATCGCACCCGGAAGAAACTCTGGTCCAGTTGGGCGAGCGCCGCTTCCTGCGCGATGGCGACATCGACGGCAGTGATTGGTGAATGTTCCGCCACATCCCAGCTTTGCTTGCCCCATTCTTGCAGGAAATAGGCATAGCCTTCGGTGGCAGCGTGAATCGCCACAACTGCTGCGGGTTCAATGCTTTCGCCTTGTTCTTCGATCGGGTGACGCAGCGCTGCATCGGCAGCAGCTAGGTCAAGCGCACCGATCATCTCGAACGCGAACAGCCGTTCTGCATAAGATTTTGCGCGGCCCATTTGCCCCAACAGCTGGGGCAAGCCTGCACCAACCAAGGTCACTGGAAGTTGGTTCTGGCTGGCGGCGTGAAGCGCAACAATCAGCGCGGCGAGCTGTTCTTCGGGCACATATTGCAGCTCATCGATGAACAGCACGGCGGCGGTTCCGCGCTCGGCGGCGGCTTCGCCCAGTGCGCGGATCAGATCCGTAAGATCCGCTTCCAGATCGCCACTGTCGGCCAATCCAGGTTCGCTGACATGTTCGATTGCAATGGCCAAATCGCCGTATGTCGCCTTGAGCTTAACGAAGCCTGCCAATGCCGTCAGCGCCCGGCGAACCTTGTCTCCGGCACCTTTCAGCCGATCAAGCCGCAGCAAAGCCGAACGTAGCGCTGGAGCCAGCACGGCGGGTAAGGAGCGGCTTTCAGGCGCTTCAATCCCAATTACGGTGATCCCGCCAGCCTCCGCATCGCGGCGCATGGCAGCCAGTAGCACAGTCTTGCCGACCCCGCGCAGACCATAGAGGATAACGCTTTGTGCAGCTCGGCCGGCCCTTATCCGGTCCAGAGCGACCGCAACTCGTTCCCGCAAGGCATCGCGCCCGGCCAGTTCAGGTGGCGGCGTGCCCGCGCCAGGTGCGAAAGGATTGCGTCTTGGGTCCATTTATAAGGAGTTTATGGCAGTTTATCGAATTTCTGTAAACTGGGGTAAACTTGCTATAAACCCATCAATCCCACAAACTCGAAACAGAACTCTCGTCCGAAATCCGGCGGATTGCTTCGCCGATCAGTGGTGCAGCAGGGATAATGCGGATTTTGGCGGAATCGCGCGCGGCGTCAGTCGGCTGGATCGTGTCGGTGATCACCAACTCCTTCAACGCTGAAGCATTGACCCGTTCTACCGCATTGCCGGAGAGCACCCCGTGGCTGAGATAGGCGGTGACGCTGGCGGCGCCGGCGTCCATCAGCGCGGCGGCGGCATTGCACAGGGTGCCGCCTGAATCGATGATGTCGTCGATCAGGATGCAGGCGCGGTCTTTCACGTCGCCGATGATGTTCATCACTTCGGACACGCCGGGCTTGTCGCGGCGCTTGTCGACGATCGACAGCGGGGCGTTGTTGAGCCGCCGGGCGAGCGCGCGCGCGCGGACCACGCCGCCGACATCGGGCGAGACCACCATCAGCGGCTGTTCGCCGTAATGCGCCAGAATATCTGCCGCCATCACCGGCGCGGCATAGAGGTTGTCAGTCGGGATATCGAAGAAGCCCTGGATCTGCCCGGCGTGGAGGTCCACCGCCAGCACCCGGTCGGCCCCGGCGACGGTGATCAGGTTGGCGACCAGCTTGGCCGAGATCGGCGTGCGCGGCCCCGGTTTGCGGTCTTGCCGGGCATAGCCGAAATAGGGCGTCACTGCCGTGATCCGCTTGGCCGAGGCACGGCGCAGCGCATCGATGCAGATCAGCAGCTCCATCAGGTTGTCATTGCACGGCGCGCTGGTCGACTGGACTACGAACACGTCTTCGCCGCGCACGTTCTCGTGAATTTCAACGAAGACCTCTTCATCGGCGAAGCGGCGCACGCTGGCGTCGGTCAGCGGCACTTCCAGATAGGCCGCAATCGCGCGCGCCAGCGGCAGGTTCGAATTGCCGGCCATGATCTTCATGATGGTGCGCCTTGTTCCGTGCGTGAGCTTGGACCGAGCCTCTAGCCCAGCAGCAACGGATTGCAACAACCGGGCGCGGATTTGCCCGCAGCAGCGCCGGGAATTGACGATATCGCGGTAGCGCGCTACCGTGCTAAGCATGAACGATCTCAGCCCCAAGCGCCAAGACAAGTTCAAGGCTTACCGCGCCCGCAAGAAGGCGGCGGGCCTGCGCGAGATTCGAATGTGGGTGCCGGACGTGCGGACCAAAGAGTTTTGGGAGCAATCGGTTCGCGAGGCGGAAATTCTCAAGAACGCGCCCGAAGAAGAAGAGACAATGCAGTTCATCGAGGCATTGATCGCCGAAGACCCGGACTTCTTCGATTGAAACGTGGCGACGTAGTCACCATCGCATTGCAAGGCGATCTCGGCAAACCGCGCCCTGCCGTAGTGGTCGAGACCGACCGGCTGAAACCGTCCACGCACGTTCTGGTTTGTCCCGGCACCAGCTTTGTGCGGCCTGAGATCGAACTGCGCCGCGTGCTGGTTATGCCCGATGGCAGCAACAAGCTGCGCACTCCGACCCACTTTCAGATTGATCGTGTGATCGGGATTCGCCGCGAATCCTGCGGCGCTGTGATCGGCCGACTGGGTCCGGAAATCATGGCGAAAATTGACGCGCGGCTGATGGCAATCCTCGGCCTCGCCGAATAGACCCCGGCCCTCAGCTCTTGTTGCGGTGTTCGCCGCTGACCCAGCGGACGGTGCCGGTGCTGGCGCGCATCACTACGCTGTGAGTGGTTATCACGCCGCCTTTCAGCCGCTTCACGCCTTTCAGCAGCGAGCCGTCCGTCACCCCGGTGGCGGCAAAGATGCAGTCGCCCTTGGCCAGTTCTTCCAGCTGGTAGATCTTGTTCAGATCGGTGATCCCCCATTTGCGCGCGCGGGCCTTTTCATCGTCGTTGCGGAACAGCAGCCGCCCATTGAACTGCCCGCCGACGCAGCGCAGCGCCGCTGCCGCCAGCACGCCTTCGGGTGCGCCGCCCGAGCCCATGTAGAGATCGATCGTGGTGTCAGGGTTGGTCACGGCGATCACCCCCGCCACATCGCCATCGCCGATCAGCATCACCCCGCAGCCTAGGCTGCGCAGTTCGGCGATCAACGCGGCATGGCGCGGGCGGTCGAGCACGCAGACGATGATTTCGTCGGCGCGGACGCCTTTGGCCGCAGCGACGGCCTGAACGTTTTCGGTCGGGGTCTTGGCCAGATCGATGATGCCTTCGGGATAGCCCGGGCCGACTGCCAGCTTGTCCATGTAGACGTCAGGCGCGTTGAGCAGGTTGCCTTCTTCCGCCGCCGCCAGCACTGCCAGCGCATTGGGCCCGGCCTTGGCGGTGATCGTGGTGCCTTCCAGCGGATCAAGCGCGATATCGATCTTGGGCCCGGTGCCGATCGCCCCGCCGACCTTTTCGCCGATGAACAGCATCGGCGCTTCGTCGCGCTCGCCTTCGCCGATCACCACGGTGCCGTCCATCGCCAGATCATCGAAGGCCAGCCGCATCGCCTCGACCGCCGCCGCATCGGCCGCCTTTTCATCGCCGCGTCCGATCAGTTTTGAGGCGGCGATGGCCGCCGCTTCGGTCACGCGGACCATTTCGAGCACGAGTACGCGGTCAAGCACCTGACTGGGGGCGGGTTTGGTCATCTGGGCTCCGATGTTCGCATACGAATTCATGTGGTGGCCGCGCGCTTAGCCAGTCGGGGCGGCAATGTCGAGGCGGGTTCATCGCCGATTAAGCAGCGGCGGGGTTGTTGCCGCACGAAGGAGCGCGGGGCGCAATGATCGGGCAAGGCAGTATCAAGGCGGCATTGCTGTGTGCCATCCTGGTCGGTACTGCGGCTTCGGCAACGGCGCAGGATCAACCCGGCGTCACCGCCGAACAGGCTATCGTCCGTGAAAAGGAAGTGTTTGGCCCGCCCGCCGCGCGTCCACGTTGCAGCGGCGGCAGCACGGCGGACGAAATCGTGGTCTGCGCGCCTGAAAACAGCGACCAATTCCGGGTGCAATCAACCGCTGAAAGCGATCCCAATTCGCGCGCCGCCAAGCGCTTGCTAGACGATGGCATCCCGCGCGCGCCGCAAGTCGGCACGGTGATCGATTGCAGCAACGGCGGCTGCATCGGCTTCGGATCGGTTCCGCCGCCGGCCTATTTCATTGACTATGCGGCCTTGCCCGAACCGCCCGCCGGATCGGATGCTGACCGGATCTCCAAGGGCGAGCTGCGCGCGCCTTAAGGTTTTCCGATTAACATCGGTGCCGCCTTATTTCGGGAACGCCTTAATCCGCCAGCAGGTGCATCACCAGCGGCGGTTCGGTCAGCGCGGCGGAGCCATCGAGCAGGCGCACGGCTTCGCTGACTGCGCTTTCAGGGCCTTCGTGCGTGACCATCGCCACCATCACCGCATCATCGGCGGCGCGGCCTTTCTGGATCAGGCTTTCGATTGAGACCCCGGCATCGCGCAGCGCGGCGGTGATCTCGGCCAGCACGCCGGGGCGGTCGCTGACCATAAAGCGGATGTAGCTGCGCCCCAGCCGGTGCCCGGTGGCCGCCGCCGCCATTGCGTCCAGTTCCGCCACGGGGACCGAGAACGGCGCGCCGACCTCGCCCCCGCCCACTGTCGAACGCGCGATGTCGATGATGTCCGCCACCACTGCGCTGGCGGTTGGCCCGTCGCCCGCGCCCGCGCCCTGGAACAGCAGTCGGCCTGAGAAGTTGCCCTCGGCGACCACGGCATTGGTCGCCCCGTCAACGTGCGCCAGCGGATGATTGAACGCCACCAGATGCGGCTGGACTCGCTGGAACAGCGCGCCGCCGTCGGTGTCGGCCATCCCGATCAGACGGATGACATAGCCCAGCGCATGGGCCTGGGCGATGTCGGCGGCGCGCAGCCGGGTGATCCCGCTGGTCTCGACCGCTTTGAAATCAAGCCTGGTCCCGAAACAGATCGCCGCCAGAATCGCGAGCTTGTGCGCGGCATCGGTGCCTTCGATGTCAAACGCCGGATCGGTCTCGGCAAAGCCTTTGGCCTGCGCCTCGGCCAGCACATCGGCGAAATCGCGGCCAGTGTCTTCCATGGTGGACAGGATGTAATTGCAGGTACCGTTGAGAATGCCGTAAACGCGCTCGATCGCGTTGGCCGCCGCACCTTCGCGCAGGCCTTTGATCACCGGAATTCCGCCCGCCACCGCCGCTTCAAATTTGAACGCGGCCTTGGCTGCCTCAGCCTTGGCGGCGAGTTCCAGCCCGTGATGCGCGACCATGGCCTTGTTCGCGGTAACCAGCGCCTTGCCCGCTTCAAAGGTGGTGCGCGCACAGGCCAGCGCCGGGCCATCTGCGCCGCCGACCAGTTCGACCACCACGTCCACATCCGGGCGTTCGCCCAGGATCACCATGTCATCTTCCCAGGTATAGGGTGACAGATCGACACTGCGCTTTTTGGAGCGGTCCCGCGCGCTGATGGCGGTGATCTTGATCGGGCGGCCGGCGCGGCGCGCAATCAGATCGGCATTGGCTTCGACCAATCGGATGACCCCGGCCCCCACGGTGCCCAGCCCGGCAAGTGCTATCCGCAGAGGTTCCGCCATGATCGATCCTTTCGCGGCGCGCCCTAAGCGAGCGTCCGGTGAATAGCCAGCAACGATTGTGGCGCAAGAATTGCCCCAGACCGCTTATCTCAGGCGGCCTACCTGCGGCTGCGCGGGCAGGCACCCAACTGGCTGACCACATGGCGATAATCCGCAGCCGCCAGCGCGCGGCTGGCGGGCGTTTCCGAGATATCGGCCCCCGCTGGCAAGGTTCCAGGCAGGAAACAGGCGAGCCGATACCACGCGAGCGTGTCGCGACGTGGCGTTCCGCCAGGTGCACCAACAACTTCAGAAAATGAGACTGTCCAGCGCTGCAGCTGCCCCGGACGGCGGTTGATCGTGATCGCGGCTGGCTCGCCATTTGCGGTGGTCAAGAACACCTGCGTTTCCCCTTCCCCCGCCAGATTGCCGCCGACATGGATCGCCTCGCGCACGCCGGTGACCTTTTGCGGCGCGCCGGGCTCCAGCAACTCGGTCAGCAGCCAGCGCAACCGCTGGCCTAGCGCGGGTGTCCACACAATCTGGGCATCGGGCGCGACCAGTTGCAATTCGCCGGGGCGCGCGGGCACGCTGCGCGCGAAAACTACGACCGATTGCTTCTTCAGCTTGGGCGGCTTGCCCTTGGCGTCGAGCGGCAGGTCCACCAGATAGCGCAGCGCTTCGCCAATCGGCACGGCCCCGGCAATCAATGTTTCGGTTCTGGCTTCAACATAGAATCGCCCCCAGCCTGGCCGGACCTGGCGAACCTGGGCGGGCTTCAGCGCGGTCAGTTTGCGCAGCTGCGCCTTGATCACCAGCGGGGCGCCGTCGGCGAGGTCGGCCAGGTCTGCATATGTGACAGTGGCGGGCAGATCGGTGACGCCGGAGGGGCTAAGCGGCAGAGCGGGCGGCGAATCAGCCCGGACAAGCGGAGCGCCCAGGGCACCACCAGCCAGGGCCAGAACCGCACAGATCGCCTTTGCAAAGCTATTCATTGCCGGCCTCACTTTCACCAGTTTCGTGTTTCGTTCCAGAGACAGCCCCGGAATCACGCGGAAATCGCGTCATCCTTCAAAGGATTCACGGTGAATCACCGGTTAATGGATTCAACGTTGCACCTCTCGGGTTTGGGAGTTAATGCTCAACCGGATGCGGGCCAAATAAAAAACAAGGCTCGCCTTCTGGCCCTGATGGGCGCTGGGTGCCTCGCATGGGTTCGAGCTGTCCGGCAGGGTGGTCAGACTGATAAATTTGTCGTTCGGATGCGGCTTGCTGCATGTGGACGTTGGGGTCCGGACTTTGATCCGGGGGAACTGTTAGGAGTGATGCATCTGAATGGCTTACGCTGACCAACAGATGGGCGGTAATCGCATAACTGCATTGATCGTGGTAGCTTTGCTCCACGTTGCACTGGGTTATGCGCTTGTCACGGGCCTTGCTTACGAAGGCGCCACCAAGCTCATCAAGAAGCTGACCACTGTCGACATCAAGGAAGAGGTTAAGAAAGACGAACCGCCGCCACCGCCGCCCAAAAAGGATACGGCACCGCCGCCTCCGATTGCGCCGCCGGTGCGGATCAATGTGACGACTTCGGCGCCGCCGATCCAGACGGTGCAGACAGCACCGCCGCCCGCACCGCCAACGCTGGTGGCTGCGCCGCCGTCCGTGGCTCCTCCGGGACCACCACCGCCGCCGCCGCCAAGAGGTCCGACCAAGGCCGCTTCGCCAAAGGGTCAGCCAGGCAACTGGGCGAATTCCAACGACTATCCCTCGCGCGCGTTGCGGGAGGAAAAGGAAGGCGTCACCCGCTTCAGGGTTTCTGTGTCTGCCGATGGCCGTGTGACCGGTTGCGACGTGACAGGTTCGAGTGGCTCGCCAGAGCTGGATTCGACGACTTGTTCGCTGATCACCCGGCGCGGGCGCTTCAACCCTGCGATGGAGGATGGCTCGCCAACCTCCGGATCATGGTCAAGCTCGGTTCGCTGGCAGATCCCGAAGGAATAACCGTTTTTTGGAAGCGGACCCCGGGGGGCCTCCGCTTCATTGCCAACCTAAATCGTTTGAGAGGACTAATCGCATGTTCATCGTTGATATTCTGGCAGTAGCCGCCGACGGCGCACCGCAGACCCAATTCGGTCTGAAAGAGGCCTTGTTTCCGGGCGGCAAGCCCAACTGGATCGGCCTCACCACATTCGGCATTCTCGCCGTTATGTCGTTTGGCTCATTCTACATCCTGATCACCAAGTGGATCGAACAACGCGGTGTTCTGAACCAGTACGGCGCACTGAAGGCCGGTTTCTGGCGCGAGCCATCGCTGCGTGAAGGCGCCAGCAAGCTCGACAAGAACAGCGCCTGGCGCCAGATCGTCGACGATGGCGTCGCCGCCCAGGATCAGCACACCAAGATGACCGACACGCTGGAAGCGCATGACTGGCTGCACGGCTCGCTCGCGCGTTCGGAAGCGACGATCAACTCGCGGCTTAGCTCGGGGCTGCCGTTCCTCGCCACCGTGGGCGCAACGTCGCCGTTCGTCGGCTTGTTCGGGACTGTGGTCGGGATTTACGGCGCGCTGATCAACATCGGCGTTGCTGGTTCGGCTTCAATCGACAAGGTTGCAGGCCCGGTTGGTGAATCGCTGATTATGACCGCGCTCGGTCTGCTCGTGGCGGTTCCTGCCGTGCTGGCATACAACTGGCTGCAGGCCCGCAACAAGCGGATTGCCGAGCTGCTTTCGGGCTTCTCGACCGACGTGCTGGCTAACATCACCTCAAATGGTGCAGTGAAGCCTACGCTGGGTGCGGCTCCTGCGGCCAAGCCCGCCGCTGCTGCTCCGGCTGCCAAAGCCTGAGTTAAAGGATCGGCGGGGTTGGCCACCGGGCTGACCCCGCCCCTCCCTGCGGGGATCGGGCTGGCGTCGCAGGATGCACGGCTGGCCCCCAGAGCAAGCAAGGATAGGATGTAAACATGGCGATGTCTGTAGGCGGCGGCGGTCAAGAAAAACCGATGTCGGATATCAATACGACGCCTTTGGTCGACGTGATGCTGGTGCTGCTGATCATCTTCCTGATCGCGGTTCCCATCGCGATCCAGACGATCGAGAAGCTGAAAATTCCAATTTTCGTCTCGCTCGAATCGAAGGACAAGGTGGAAAACCTGTTGCTGACCGTGACCACCAGTGATGGTGGCGGGCGCAGCGCGGGTGACCCGGGCTTTGAAGGTGCCAGCCGCAATGGCGAATGCCGGATCTATTTCAACAACGTAACTCCAGTCGATTCGGTGGAACTGCGTGATCTGGCGTTCAAGCGTCTGGATGGCATCGTGAAGCGCGCAGGCGGAGCGGAAACGTTGAAGGCGAACCCTGAAAAGGTTCCGCAGGTCCACATCCGCGGCGACGTGGAAGCGCCATGGCGCTGCGTGGCCGGGGCTGTCTATAACGTACAGGTCTCCGGTTATCCCACCGTCGGCTTCATCTCAAACCCGGTTGATCCCAACGGTTGATCTGGCTGTGCGGCGTTCCTGACCACCCGGTCAGAGCCGCGCAGACACCACATTCAGGAGTAAAACTTCATGTCAATGTCAGGCGGCAGCGACGATGGCGAGCCGATGATGGAAATGAACACGACGCCGTTGATCGACGTCATGCTTGTTCTGCTCATTATGTTCATTATCACCATCCCGGTCGCAACCCACGCGGTGGACATCGATTTGCCGGCCCCAACGCCGCCAACCAATGTCCCCCCGCCCAAGGTGGACAAGAACAAGGTGGTGCTCACCTCGGCGAATCAGATCCTGTGGAACGGCAATCCGCTTAACGAAAGCGGGCTGGTGTTCCAGCTTCAGGAGACGCTGAAATACCCAGTGGAGCCCGAACTGCAGTTCCAGCCCGAAGCCCAAGCCAGCTATGAGCTGTCGGCGCGGGTGCTGAACATCATCAAGGCCTCGGGCGTGACCAAGTTCGGATTTGTCGGGAACGAAATGTTTTCGGAATTCACCCGCTCGCCCAATTCAGCCGCGCCTGGGAAATAACACCGTTAAGCCAATGCACCTGCACCTGCAGGTACCGGAATAGGGGCGGAGTAATCCGCCCCTTTTTCGTCGGTGTTGCTGGCCCCAACACGACGAATGCGATTTGCTTGCCTTTGTTATGATATGCTGTAACATAGAGGCAGTCAGGACAAGCCGGGAGAGCAGACCATGCGCATGACCTTCGCCGCCCCATCCGAACCGCTGGGCGAACTCAACACCACCCCGCTGATTGATGTGCTGCTCGTGCTGCTGATCCTGTTCATCATCACCATCCCGGCGGCGACGCATTCGGTTGACCTGGAACTGCCAACCGATGACAGTACCGCCACCCTGAACCCGGTGATCAACAAGGTCATGGTCACTGCTGACAACCGCGTGCTGTGGAACGCAGCGCCGGTGTCGCAAGCGCAGCTGGCCGGGCTGATCACCACCGCCGCGCGGCTGCCCGTCGAACCGGCGCTGCAATTTGAAGCCGAAGCCGCCGCGCGGTATGATCTTGCCGCGCAAACCGTGCGCACGATCAAACTCGCCGGGGCCGGCACCTTCGGGCTTGTCGGCAATGATCGCTATGCCGCGTTCGGCAAATCTGAATAGCGCAGGCACCAAACGCTTTCCTACAGCCGCCCAATGTGGCACGACGGCAGGCAATGATCAAAGGCCAGCTGACCGAACCTGATCCTGCCAGTCAAATCACTATACCATTGATTATCATTGATATTATATGGTTATCATGCTGGGGTGGAGCGCGCTGTAAGCTGGGCTTCGACGCCGCTTCAGCCACATTTGAACCCCGCCAAGCCACGTGGTGCCGCACCTGTGCCG
>JANORN010000120.1:0-8637 GCA_031415355.1 Novosphingobium sp.
CCACTATATCTACTGCGTTCCGCGCGAAGGACTGCGTTCCTTGATAGTCGCGATTCTTCACGAAAAGATGGACCTGATCGCGCGGATTGCGGAGCGGCTGCGCTGACTATCCCTTCGGCGGTTCGATCACCCGCATGTGCAACTCGCGCAGTTGCTTTGGTTCGGCGGGGGAAGGCGCGCCCATCAGCAGGTCTTCGGCGCGCTGGTTCATCGGGAACAGGGTAATTTCGCGCAGGTTCTGCACCCCGCACAGCAGCATGACCATCCGGTCCACCCCCGCCGCCATCCCGCCGTGCGGCGGTGCGCCGTACTGGAACGCGCGGTACATCCCGCCGAAGCGCTCTTCGACGTCGGCCTGGGTCAGCCCAGTCAGTTCGAACGCCTTGACCATCAGGTCAGGGTGCTGGTTGCGGATCGAGCCCGAAGCCAGTTCATAACCGTTGCAGACCATGTCGTACTGATACGCCTTGATCGTCAACGGGTCCTGCGTCTCCAGCGCCTCCAGCCCGCCTTGCGGCATCGAGAACGGGTTGTGCGCGAAATCGACCTGCTTGTTCTCATCGTCCCATTCGTAGAACGGGAAATCGATGATCCAGCAGAATTTGAACGCTTCCGAGTCGATCAGTTCAAGCTGCTCGCCGGTTCGGGTTCGGGCCTGCCCTGCCAGCTTGGCGGCTTGATCCGCCTTGCCTGCCGCAAAGAACGCGCCGTCATCGGAGCCAAGGCCCAACGCATCCCATAGCGCGGCCATCTTGTCCTCGCCGTGGTTCTTGGCAATCGGACCGCCGAACACGCCAGCCTTGCGGGTGGCATAGCCCAGCCCGGCGTGACCTTCGGAGCGCGCCCATTCGTTCATGTCATCGAAGAACTTGCGGCTCCTGTCCGCCGTGTTTAGTGCCGGGATCAGGCGGACCACCCCGCCCCCGCCAACGATCTTCTCGAACAGGCCAAAGCCGGACTGCGTGAACTCACTGGTTACATCGCGGATCAGCAACGGATTGCGCAGATCGGGCTTGTCGGTGCCGTAATCGAGCATCGCCTGGGCATAGGCAATCCGCGGGAACTCGCCCGCCGGGGTCACGCTTTTGCCCTTGGCGAACGTCTCAAACACGCCCGCCATCACCGGCTCCATTGTCTCCCAGACTTCTTCCTGGGTGACAAAGCTCATTTCCAGATCGAGCTGGTAGAATTCGCCCGGCAGGCGGTCAGCGCGCGGGTCTTCATCGCGGAAGCACGGGGCGATCTGGAAATAGCGGTCGAAGCCCGCGACCATCAGCAGCTGCTTGTACTGCTGCGGCGCCTGCGGCAGCGCGAAGAACTTGCCCGGATGGATCCGGCTCGGCACCAGAAAATCGCGCGCGCCCTCGGGGCTGCTCGCGGTCAGGATCGGAGTCGAAAACTCGGTAAAGCCGATATCCTCCATCCGCCGCCGGGTTTCGCGGATCACCGCCGTGCGGGTCATGATATTGGCATGCAGCGTCTCACGCCGCAGATCCAGAAAGCGGTACTTCAGCCGCACTTCCTCCGGGTACTCCTGCTCGCCCGCCACCGGCATCGGCAGTTCTTCCGCGCGGCTCAGCACGGTCGCCCCGCGCGCATAGACTTCGATTGCGCCGGTCGGCAGGCCCGCATTGATCGTCGCGTCGCTGCGCGCCTTGACCACGCCATCGATGGTGACCACCGATTCCACCCGGAGACCCTCAAGGATCGCCAACGCCGGACTGTCCACGTCGGCCACGATCTGGGTCATCCCGTAGTGATCGC
The DNA here is from genome assembly GCA_031415355.1 of Novosphingobium sp. Classification (GTDB taxonomy): domain Bacteria; phylum Pseudomonadota; class Alphaproteobacteria; order Sphingomonadales; family Sphingomonadaceae; genus Novosphingobium. Next base: position 1,765 of record JANORN010000120.1, read on the forward strand.
GCAGATCGACAAACAGCACGCCGCCGTGGTCGCGCTTGCGATGGACCCAGCCCGAGAGGCGGATCGTCTGGCCGACTTCGGCAGCGGTAAGGGCACCGCAGGTGTGCGAACGATAAAGATGCATCGAAACTCTTTCCAATCGGCCCACTTTAAGGCAGGGGCGAACGCGCGGCTAACAGGCGATGGCCGCATATTTGTCAAGCCGCGAGCCCGCACGGGCTCACTTACAGAAAAGAACCATGAAAATACATCCACTGATCACCACCAGCGACGCGCTCGCCGCGCTGTGTGAACGCCTCGCCCAAGCAGACTTCGTGTGCGTCGACACCGAATTCATGCGCGAGAACACTTTCTGGCCGGAACTATGCCTGATCCAGATCGCCGACAGCGAAGAAGCCGCAGCAATTGATCCGCTGGCCAAGGGCCTGGATATGGCCCCGCTGATGGACCTGTTGGTCAATAATCAAGACGTGCTGAAGGTGTTTCACGCGGGCGGGCAGGATGTGGAAATCATCTATAACATCACCGGCAAGACCCCGCATCCGATCTTCGATACGCAAATTGCGATGATGGCGATCAGCCAGTCCGAACAGATCGGCTATTCCAATCTGGTGGAAAGCTGGCTGGGCTTTGCCATCGACAAGGGCGCGCGGTTTACCGATTGGTCGCGCCGTCCGCTGACCGAGCGGCAGGTTGATTATGCCATTGGCGACGTTACGCACCTGTCCAAGATTTTCCCCAAGATGCTGGTCCGTCTGAAGAAAACCGGGCGCGGCGTGTGGTTGAATGCGGAAATGGAAAAGCTGGCTGATCCGGCCAATTACCGCAACGATCCCGCGCTGTCGTGGCACCGGGTCAAGGCGTCAGGCCGCAATCCGGCGATGCTGGGGCGGCTGAAGGCGATTGCCGCCTGGCGCGAAGGCGAGGCGCAGGACAAGAATATCCCGCGCGGGCGGATCGTGCGCGACGAAACGCTCGCCGATATCGCCAGCCACCCGCCCAAGATTCAGGCCGATCTGGCCAAAGTGCGCGGGTTGTCAGCGGGCTGGAAGGACAATGAAATCGGCCGCAGGCTGATGGCGACAATCGACGCCGCCCAGCCGCTGCCCGATGACGAACTACCCCCGCGCACGGCGCGCGGTGCGCCGCTGGGCAAGGAAGGCGCGCTGGTCGCCGATCTGCTCAAGCTATTGCTCAAGATCCGCAGCCGCGAAATCGACGTCGCCTCGCGCCTGCTCGCGCGCAGTGATGATCTTGAACTGCTGGCGGCGGGCGTGCGCAAGAACCTGTCGCTGCTGGAAGGTTGGCGGTTTGATCAGTTCGGCCGCGATGCACTCGATCTGGTTGAGGGTAAAATGGCGTTCGCGGTGGTGAACGGCAAGCTGAAGATGACGCATATCGACGATGTGGTGGTTGAGCCTCACGCGGTTGCAGCGGATGATGGAGTGGAAGTCGCCAGCGAGGAAATCGAACCGACGCCCGAAGCCGAGATCGAGGTTACTGCGGAAGCATAGGCGCGGTGTCCACTTATCTCCCCACGCTGAAACAGCTGCAATATCTGGTGGCGCTGCACGAACACGAACATTTCGGCCACGCGGCGGCGGCCAGCTTTGTTTCGCAATCCACGCTGTCAGCAGGCTTGCGCGATCTGGAGACGCTGCTGGGGGTGGTGCTCGTCGAGCGGACCAAGCGCGCGGTGCGGTTTACCCCGCTTGGCAATGCGGTGGTGGCCAAGGCGCACCGCTTGCTGCGCGAAGCCGAGGAGATCACCGAGCTGGTGCAATCAAGCGGGCTTCCGTTGACGGGCGAAATTCGCATGAGCGTGATCCCCACGATTGCGCCGTTCCTGTTGCCGCGGATGTTACCCCGGTTGCGCCGCGAACGTCCGCAGCTGAAGCTGTTCCTGCGCGAAGAAACCAGCGCCGCCGCCATCGAATCGCTGCATCATGGCCGCGCCGACTGCGTGCTGCTCGCCCTGCCTTATCCCACCGGCGAAGTGGAGGCCGAAGTGATCGAGCTCGACGCGCTGTTCGTGGCCTTCCCCAAGGATGACCCGCGCGATCCGCCGGACGAGATTGCGCCCGACCTGATTGATGAAAACCGGCTGCTGCTGCTGGAAGACGGCCACTGTTTGAAAGAACACGCGCTGGCCGCGTGCAACCGCCCGGAACTGCGCGCGTCGGCCACGATGATCGGCACCTCGCTACACACACTGGTGCAGATGGTCGACAACGGGCTGGGGCTGACGATGCTGCCCGAAATGGCGATCGACGCGGGAATTCTCGACGGCACCAACGTCATCGCCCGGCCCTTGAAAAGCGACAATGCCAACCGCGAGATCACGCTGGTCTGGCGCAAGAACTCCCCCCGCAGCGCCGAGTTCCGCCTGCTCGCAGAGGAACTGCGCGCGGGGTGATGTCCGGCCTGCTAACCACCCGTTTACCATGTTTGCCTAAGCGAGGCAGATGGCTTCCATCGCCCCCCCGCAACCTGCGACCAATTATTGGCGCGAACTGGCATTGCCCCGGCACGATGCCTTGGCAGTGCTGGGCGTGCTCGCCTGCGCGGTGCTGGCCTTCGTCGGCTGCGCGCTGGCTGGACTGATCTTTAATCCCCCACTGCGCCTGATCGTCCTGATGCCTATGCTGATCGGCGGGTTGGCGCTACTCTACCACCTGTGGCGACCGCGCGAAAACCGGCTGTTCCAGATCCTGCTCTACGCCGCGCTATGGGCGCTGCTGCCCAGCGCGGGGACGCAGTTGAGCTTTCTGGTTCAGCTGGCGCAGATGCCGCTGCAAAGCGCGCTCTATACCGCAATGGACCATGCCATCGGGTTCGTCTGGATCGACTGGGCCCGGTTCGTGATGGCGCGGCCCTGGCTGGAATGGATCACCCGGCAGGCCTATCTCAGCTATGCCGCGCAGCCCTATGTGGCACTGATCCTGATCGCACTGCTGGGGCGCGGCACCCGCAACGCCCGGTTGATCATCGCAGCGATGATCACACTGGCGATCACCATTGTGGTCAGCGGCCTGATCCCGGCGACCGAGCCTGCCCATGCCTATGGCTTCAAGACCCCGGCCTGGGACGCGGTGGCCGCGCTGCGCAATGGCCAGCGCAGCGGCTTACCGTACATCGGAATCATCTGTTTCCCATCGTTCCACGCCGCCATGGCGGTGCTGTTCACCGCCGCATTCCGGGGCATGCCGCGCTGCTTCTGGCCGTTCGCGGCGCTCAACGCGGTAATGCTGCTATCGGTCCCGTTCAGCGGCGATCACTATCTGGTCGATCTGCTGGCGGGGGTAGTGGTGGCTGGCTTCGCAATCTGGCTTTCGGGGCGAATTGTGCCCGAACAATCAGCCGCTTAATCCATATGTTTCAGGCCGACCCGCAGGTAATCCCAGCCGGTAATCACCGTCAGCACCGCTGCCGCCCACAGTGTAGTGAGGCCAATGGTGTGCGGCACGTTCATCTCCAGCCCTGCCACCGTCAGCGTCCATCCCGGCAAGGCCCGGCCCAGAATCAACGCACCCAGGCAAACCATCTGGAAGGTGGTCTTCCACTTGGCGAGGTGACTAACCGGAACCGAGACTTGCGCCCCGCCCAGAAATTCGCGCAGGCCCGACACGGCAATCTCTCGCATCAGGATGATCAGCCCGGCGATCACATGCATGTCTCCCACGAACGGCCCGCGCAGCACACCTTGCGCGGCGAGCACCAGGATGACTGTGGCGACCATGATCTTGTCCGCAATCGGATCGAGGAAAATCCCCAGCTTTGAAACCGATCCGCTGGCCCGGGCCAGATAGCCGTCGAAGTAGTCGGTGATCCCCATCAGGCAGTACAGCACGAAGGCCAGCAAATAGCCGCTCTGCCATTCCGGCCACCACATCAGGAACGCCAGCAGCGGCAGCGCCACGATCCGCGACAGGGTGAGGAGGTTAGGCAAGGTCAACATGCTCAGTCAGTATAGCGCGGCAAGCGCCCGTGCAAAAGAGGCAGGAAAAGGCTTGTCCGCAACCGCCGCGCCGCTAGGGTCCGCGCCAACTAGGGGAAGCCCATTTTTTCATGACGACTCAGACCCATCTCATCCGCAGCCGCCGCTTTCTGCCGCTGTTCGTCACCCAGTTGCTGGGGGCCTTCAACGATAACCTGTTCAAGAACGCGATGGTGCTGTTCGTAGTTTACAGCGTCTATAATTCCGCCGAGGCCGAGGGGCTGTTCAGCGGGATCGCATCGGCGGTGTTCATCCTGCCGTTCTTTCTGCTCTCCGCGCTGGCTGGGCAACTGGCGGATATGCGCGACAAGGCGCAGATCATCCGGATCGTGAAGGCCTGTGAGATTGCGATCATGCTGGTCGGCGGGGCCGGGCTGCTGCTGGCCTGGCAAGGCATTCTGACCACGACCCTAGCGATCCCGCTGATGCTGCTGGCGCTGCTGGCGATGGGGGTTCATTCCACCTTCTTCGGTCCGATCAAATATGCGATCCTGCCGCAACATCTGCGCGCCGATGAAGTGCTGGCGGGCACCGGCCTGGTTGAGGCCGGCACCTATATCGCGATCCTGTTCGGAACCATTGTGGCGGGCTGGATCGATGTTGAATGGGCCGCGCTGGGCGTGGTGATCACGGCCATTCTGGGATACTTCACCGGTCGGCAAGTCCCCCCCGCCCCGCCTGAAACCGCCGCCGAACCGCTCGATTTTCACGTGATCCGCTCCTCCATCGCGCTGGTCCGCAACACCATGCATGATCGCCGGGTGTTTCTGGCAATCATGGCGATCAGCTTTTTCTGGACCATCGGCGCGGTGCTGTTCATCCAGTTTCCGCCACTCGCCAAGAATGTGCTGACCGCCAGCAAAGAAGTGGCCAGCCTGTTTCTGGTGGTGTTTTCGGTCGGAGTCGCGATCGGTTCGGTCTCGGTCAATGCCCTGCTGAAAGGCACCGTTTCGGCGCGCTATTCGCCCGGGTCGGTGCTGATGATGGGGCTGTTCGTGCTGTGCTTTTGGTGGGTCTGCAACGAATGGCAGCCGCATCCGGAGAATGGTCTGCTTAATGTCGGCCAGTTCATGGCGGTGCCGCTGGCAATCCCGCTGCTGCTCTCTTTGTTGGGGATCGCGATTGCGGGCGGGATGTTCGTGGTGCCGCTTTATGCGTTCCTGACCACCTTCGTGGACAAGGGCCAGACCGCGCGGACGATTGCGGCGAACAATATCGTCAATTCTGGCGCGATGGTGCTGGGCTCGGTGATCGCGATCGGCCTGTCGAGCATTGGCGTACCGATCGTTCAGCAATTGCTGCTGGGCGCGGCGATGTGCCTAGTCTCGGCTTGGCTGGGCAAATTGCTGGTGGCGGCAGAACGCGCCGCCTGAGCCGCAGGTAAGCCAGTTCAGGCGATAAACGCGGTCACCGCCAAGAAGCAGGCGCAATAGGCGATCAGGAAATCGCGGGCATCCTGAACCAGCGTTGTCCGCCGCCCCGGCACCGCCAGCGCCTGGCCGCCGCGCCGCACATGCGGGGGCAGCGAGGCAAGAAATGGGTGCCGCGAACCTTCGTCCGTCATCACCAGCGACCGTCTTTTTGTGTGTTGCATGCCAGCGTGTTAAGAAACGATTCACCACCCTACCAGCCGGAAAATCGCGGTTAACGGCCACCTTCCCAAAACGGGACAGTAACCACGCCGGGTGTTGCGGTGCCCACTGCGATTGAAGCTGCGCCTGCCACCCGCTAAGGCCCGCAGCATGACTGATCCCACGATAGTAAACGGCGGCCGCTTGCTGGTCGATTGCCTGGTCCAGCAAGGCTGCGACCGCATCTTCACCGTCCCGGGCGAAAGCTTTCTCGCGGTGCTGGATGCGCTGCATGATACGCCCCAGATCGAAACCGTGGTCTGCCGCCAGGAGGGCGGCGCGGCGTTCATGGCCTGCGCGGACGGCGCGCTGACCGGCCAGCCGGGAGTCTGCTTCGTCACCCGCGGCCCCGGCGCGACCAATGCCAGCATCGGCGTCCACGTCGCGATGCAGGATTCGCAGCCGATGCTGCTGTTCATCGGCGATGTTGATCGCGGGATGAAGGACCGTGAGGGCTTTCAGGAGGTCGATTTCGGCGCGATGTTTGCCCCGCTGGCAAAGCTGGTGCTGCGGATCGATGATCCCGCGCGGATTCCCGAATATATCGCCCGCGCCTGGTCCAACGCGATCTCCGGCCGCCCCGGCCCGGTGGTGATCGCCTTGCCGGAAGATATGCTGCTGGAGCAGGTCAGCGGCGCAGTCCCCCGCCCCGCGATCACCCGCCCGGCGCAGGCGGTCTGCGCTGATGCCCTGGGCACGGTGATGCGGCTGCTGGAGGATGCCGCCGCGCCGGTGGCGATTGTCGGCGGGGCGGGCTGGCACACCAAGGCGCGCGAACACTTCACCCAGTTTGCTGAGCGGATCGGGCTGCCGGTGGCGGGCGCGTTCCGGCGGCAGGATGCGATTTCCAACGCCAGCGCGGTTTGGGCTGGCAATCTCGGTTATGGTCCCAGCCCGCAGCTGGTCAAGCGGATCAAGCAGGCCGATCTGGTGCTGGTAGTCGGCGCGCGGCTGGGCGAGGCAACCACTGATGGCTATACCCTGGTCACCCCCGACCATCCCGGTCAGACGCTGATCCATGTCCACCCCGACCCGCACGAGCTGGGCCGGGTTTACCGCCCCGACTTGGCAATCTGCGCGGATATGGCCGAATTCGCCGAGGCTGCCGCGCTGTGGGACGATGACATTGTGCCCTTCGACGCTGGCGATGAAGCCCATGCCCAGTGGCGCGACTGGTCCACCCCCCAGCCCAACGGCCACCGCCTCGACATGGGCCAGGTCGTCGCGGCGATGCGTGAGGCGCTG
>JANORN010000121.1:0-8296 GCA_031415355.1 Novosphingobium sp.
CGCTTGTACAGCTCGATAATCCGGGCAACATCCGCGCGGACTTTTGAGCGGGTGAAGATCTGGCGCGGGGCGAGCTTTATTTCAGGGAGAAGCTTTTCCTCCTTCAACCGCTTGTTACCTTCAAAGATGATCCGGTTGATCACCGGGTTTTCCTTGACCTCGATCGTCACCATTCCGGTGTCATTGCGGATCTGCACGTCGGCGAACAGCTCGGTCGCGATCAGGTCTTTCAAGGCCTGGTCAGCGGTGGCGACGCTATAAGGCTGGCCCACCCGCATGCGGATGTAGGACCGGATCGTATCGGGCTCAAGCCGCTGCGCACCAGTGACTGCGATTGAGCGGATCATGACCGTTTCTGCGGCTACTGTTGGCGGCTGCGGTGCTGCAACTGGCGCAGTCTGGGCCTGCGCTGCCAGCGGCACGCCTGCCAGAACCGTGGTCCCTAGCAAGGCACCGATCAGCCGTGCTGCCCCGAACCCGGTCCCGAAACCGGCCGAACGGCGGCTATTGTCACTGCGAACCATCGTAATTCCCATCTTCCGGCCGTACCCGTATGAAACCGGACCAGGCAGGGGTTTGTGCAAACCCCTGCCTGGTCCGCTGCAAATATATAGCCGCCCTCTGCCCGATGCCGTCCGGCCAATCAAGCACAAGCCCGCTGCAATCAGCAGATAGCCTACCTTTTCCGGTCAGCCGCCGAAGATCGGAAGCGAAGCCAGATCGTTAATCGTGACGAACAGCATCAAGGCCAGCACGAGTGCCATGCCGGTGCGGAACGCCCATTCCTGACTGCGCGCACCCAGCGGCTTCCGGCGAACAGCCTCTGCTGCGTAGAAAGCCAGGTGCCCACCGTCGAGCCCGGGGATTGGCAGCAGGTTAATGAATGCCAAGTTAATCGAGATCAGCGCGGCGAACCAGACGAACTGCGTCCAGCCCAGCGAGAACTGTTCGCCGGAGTATTTGGCGATCTTGATCGGCCCGCCCAGTTCCTTGACCGAGCGTTCGCCGGTGAAGATCTGCACGATCCCCGTCACCATCATCTTCATGATCCCGACCGACTGATCGGCCCCGGTGGTGATCGCCTCAACCACGCCAACCGGCACGATTTGTCCGCCGTTGATCCCCAGCTGGCCAACCTTGATCGCGCGCCCGGCAGCATCGGTGGCAGGGGCCGCGCCCAGCGGAACTGCAACGGTCAGCGGCTGGCCTTCGCGCAGCACATTGACTTGCACGACCTTGCCCGGACGGTCGACCACCAAGCGGCGCACGTCCGAAAAGCTGGTCACGGCCACGCCATCCACCGCCGTGATCCGGTCTTGCCGCAGCATTCCGGCGGCCTTGGCGGGCGAATTTCCGGCAAATTCGCGCACCACCGGCGCGACAAAATCGATGCCCAGCTCAGCCGCCTTGGTTTCGTTGCCGAAGCGGTCGGCGACCGTCAGCGGGGTCAGTTTGACCGGTAGGACCAGCGCTTGTCCGCCGCGTTCCACCGCGACGTTGATCGTGCGACCGGGGAAATAGGCGACGTGCTCGGGGATGTCGGCGATGCTGGCCACTGCGTTGCCGCTGACCGCCACGATCCGGTCGCCGGGCTTGATCCCCGCCGCCTGCGCATCAGACTTTGCTTCAAAGCTGACCACCACCGGCTCGGTCACGATCTTGCCATAGATGAAATTGAACGCGGCGAAGATCGCCACTGCCAGCACCAGATTGGTCAGCGGCCCGGCCAGCACGATCAGTGCGCGGTGCCACAGCTTGGCGGCTTGAAAGGTGCCTGCCGCCGGGCTGGCAGCATTGGCCGGGTCGGGCATACTCGCCGCATTCATGTCGCCCGCGAACTGGACATAGCCGCCCAGCGGCAGCGCGGACAGCTTCCAGCGGGTGCCGCGTTGGTCTGTCCAGCCGAGCAGTTCCTTGCCGAACCCGACTGAAAACGCATCAGCGCGCACGCCGAACAACCGCCCGACCAGATAGTGCCCCAGCTCGTGGAACACCACTAACGGCCCCAGCACCAAGAAAAACGCCCCGATCATCATCAGGATTGAAGGAGATTCGAGCACTTACACACACTCCATCGCTGCGCGCGCCTGCGCCCGGGCCTCGGCATCGATGGCGAACACGTCCGCCAAAGTCACCGGTGCCGGGGGAGCATAGCGCGCCAGAACCTGTTCGACCACTGCCGCAATGCGCGTGAACGGCAGGTGTCCCGCCAGAAACGCCGCCACTGCCACTTCGTTCGCCGCGTTTAACACCGCCGGGGCCGCGCCGCCCGCCTGCGCCGCGTCGCGGCAGATGCGGGTGGCGGGAAAGCGCGTCTCATCGGGCGCGCGAAATGTCAGCTCGCCCAGCATTGCCAGATCGAGCGGCGCGCAGGGGGTGTCCATCCGGCTTGGCCAAGCGAGGCACGACGCAATCGGCACACGCATGTCTGACGGGCCCAGCTGCGCCAGTGTCGAGCCATCGCGGTATTCGACCATTGAATGGATCACCGATTGCGGGTGGATCACGATCCGGAACTTGCCCAACCCGACCGGGAATAAGTGATGCGCCTCGATCAGTTCGAGGCCCTTGTTGAACATCGTCGCGCTATCGACGCTGATCTTCGCGCCCATCGCCCAGTTGGGATGCTTGACCGCTTGCTGGGGGGTGGCTGCTTTGAGCTGTTCGGCAGTCCAATCGCGGAACGGCCCGCCGCTTGCGGTGAGCGTGATCGTGCGAACATGCGCTAGATCATTGCCCGCCAAGCACTGGAAAATTGCGTTGTGCTCGCTGTCCACCGGTAGCAGCGCCGTGCCGTGCCGCGCGACAGCAGCGGTCATCACGTCGCCAGCGGAAACCAGCGCTTCCTTGTTAGCGAGCGCCACCGTTTTGCCTTGCTCGATGGCGGCCATAGTCGGGGCCAGCCCCGCGCAGCCGACGATGGCGGCGAGCGTGAGATCGGCGGGGCGGGATGCGGCTTCTATGAGAGCGGCGGCTCCGCCCGTTGCGGCAATGCCGGTGCCGGACAGTGCCGTCTGAAGCGCAAGCAGCGCAGCCTCGTCAGCCACCACCGCTACCTCCGCCGAAAACTCCCGTGCCAGCTTCGCCAGTTCCTCGGCCTGCGAATTGGCGGTCAACGCCACCACGCGCCACTTGTCCCGCTCCCGCCGGATCAAGTCGAGCGTGGAAGCGCCCACTGAACCAGTCGCGCCGAGGATGGAGATGGTGCGCATGCTTTGCCTAGCCACTCTTGCCCAAAAGCAATACCAAGCCCAGCACAAACCCAACCGCAAGCAGGCCATCCAACCGGTCGAACAATCCGCCATGGCCAGGGATTAAGTTGCTGGAGTCCTTGACTCCCGCGCGGCGCTTCATCCAGCTTTCAAAGAAATCACCTGACTGGGCAACAATAGCGATTAAACTCCCGGCTATCAGACAGCCGACAACGGAGTCCCAATCCAGGCTTCCGACGATTGCCGTCGGGTTGGATTGCTCGTCTGGTAACGCCCAGGTAACGCCCTCGGTATATCCAAACTGGACCGCCCATCGAATGGTGATCCAGAGTGCGACCGATGCACCGAGCATTCCGCCGATCAGACCAGCCCAAGTTTTTGAAGGGCTGATCGAAGGTGCAATTTTTGGACCTCCGATTGATCGACCAGCGAAATATGCGCCGACATCTGTTGCGATCACGGGCGCGATCAACATGAGAGTCAAAGCCACACCTTTGTCCCCCAAAGCTGGCGCGTTGCGCGCAAGCCATAGCACCGCCACGGCGATTCCGACGTATCCGAGTCCGCCGATCAGCCAAGAGCCATAGCTAATCGCAGTCTTTGCAATGGCTTTTGAAAGCCCCCGCCACTCCCACAGCACCCCCAGCGCCACCAGCGCCACAAACGCGGTCCAGACCCATCCGCCCAGCCACAGTGCAGTCCCCGCTACCGCGACCATCACCACGGCGGAGGCGGCGCGGACGCCGAGGTCGGATTTTTTGGGTGGGGTTGTTTCGGTCACGGCACCAATCTCAATTCACCGTCACCCTGAATTTGTTTCAGGGTCCATCGTGCCGCCAGCCCAGTTGCTGCCGATAGTGACCAAACGGCGCGGTCTTGCTGTCCCACAACGCTCCGGTCTCGGCCGAGAAATGGACCCTGAAACAAGTTCAGGGTGACGGGTTCGGATGGAATGAAGCTAACCGCCCTTCCTCTCCCGTGGGAGAGGGGGACCATCCCGGACTTGATCCGGGATGGTGGAGTGGCACGCGCGGGTACTCGTAAGCTGGCGGGGGTAGCGCGGCCATATCGCGAGGTTTGGAATACCTGCACGTGCCTCTCCCCCACTGCGTGGGTCCCCTCCCCTGAAGGGGAGGAAGGGTGGGTCCCCTCCCCCGAGGGGGAGGAAGATGCCGCCTTACCGCCCGCCATAGCGCCGCTCCCTTGCCGCAAATTCGGCCAGCGCCGCGCGCAAATGCTCCGGCGTAAAGTCCGGCCACAACACGTCGGTAAACACCATCTCGGTATAGGCGACTTGCCACAGCAGGAAATTGGACAGCCGCACTTCGCCGGAGGTGCGGATCAGCAGATCGAGTGGGGGCAGGCCGGCCGTATCCAGCTCAGCCGCAATGCTTGCAGGCGTAATCGCGCCCTTGGCCGCGGCCTTGGCTGCCGCACGCGCGATCTCATCCTGCGCGCCATAATTGAGTGCAACGACCAGCGTGGTGCCGTCGTTTCCGGCCGTGCGCGCCAAGGCATCGTCCAGCAGCGCCACAATATCGGCGGACATTACAGAGTAATCGCCGATGATCCGCAGCCGTACATTGTTGCTGACGAATTCTTCCAAATCATCCTGGATATAGCGTTTGAGCAGGCTCATCAGCGAGGATACTTCGTCTTCCGGGCGGCGCCAGTTTTCGGTGCTGAAGGCGTAGAGCGTCAGGGCGTCGAGCTCCATGTCACGCGCCGCGCGGACCAACTGGCGCACCGCCTCCACCCCGCGCTGATGGCCGACCACGCGCGGCAGGTGCCGCGCCTTGGCCCAGCGCCCGTTACCATCCATGATGATGGCGACGTGACGCGCGCCTACCAGGGCGCGCTCGCTCATCACCGCCCCATGATTTCCTGTTCTTTTTGCGCCGCAACCGCGTCAGCGTCCTTGATCAGCTCGTCGGTCAGCTTCTGCACCTCGGTCTCATGCCGCTTGCGCTCGTCTTCCGAGATTTCCTTCTTGTTCTCGTCGGCTTTCAGGTTGTCCATCCCGTCACGCCGTACGTTGCGGATCGCGATGCGGGCCTTTTCCGCGTAAGTGTGTGCCAGCTTGGCCAGCTCCTTGCGGCGGTCCTCGGTCAGATCGGGGATCGGCAAGCGAATGTTGTTGCCATCGTTGATCGGATTGAGCCCAAGACCCGCCGAACGGATCGCCTTTTCCACCTGGAGGACATTCGATTTATCCCAGACCTGCACCGAAAGCATCCGCGGTTCGGGCGCGGAAACGGTCGCCACCTGGTTCAGGGGAGTGGAATTACCATAGGCCTCGACCATGATTGGATCGAGCAGTGCGGTGTTGGCCCGGCCCGTGCGCAGCCCGCCAAGATCGCTGCGCAGCGATTCGACTGCACCCTTCATCCGGCGCTCCAAATCAGCCTTATCGTATTTCGCCATGGTCAGGCTCCCTTGGTAACAATGGTCGAGGTCCCCTCACCGCGCAGCACCTTGGCCAGGTTGCCTTGTTCGCGGATCGAGAAAACGACGATCGGAATGCTATTATCGCGGCACAGCGCCACCGCACTGGCGTCCATCACCTTCAGGTTCTGCGCCAGTACCGTATCGTAATCAACTGTATCATAACGCTTCGCTGTGGGGTTGGTCTTGGGATCGCTGTCATAAATTCCATCAACCGAGGTGCCCTTCAGCAGCGCGTCGCATTGCATTTCCGCCGCGCGCAACGCCGCGCCGCTGTCAGTGGTAAAGTACGGCGCGCCCACCCCGGCAGCGAAGATCACCACGCGGCCCTTTTCCAGATGGCGCTCGGCACGGCGGCGGATCACTGGTTCGCAAACCTGGTCCATCTGCAAGGCCGATTGCACGCGGGTGTGGACGCCCTGCTGTTCCAGCGCATTCTGCATCGCCAGCGCGTTCATCACCGTGGCGAGCATGCCCATATAATCGGCCTGCGCCCGGTCCATCCCTTTGGCGGCCCCCGCCATCCCGCGAAAGATATTGCCCCCGCCGATCACCAGACAGATCTGCAACCCCGAATCCCGCGCCGCCTTGACCTCCTTGGCCAGCTCGGCGACGAATTCCGGGTCGATCCCGTACTGTTGGTTCCCCATCAGCACTTCGCCGGACAGTTTCAGCAGGATGCGTTTGTAGTGAGGCGTGGACATGGGTTCGGCGCAGCCTTCGGTAGAGATTGCGGGGCCTTATACCGATGGGTGGTTGCTGCCAAGTGCGGCAACCAATCGATCCTCCCCATTTGTGGCATTCGCTAAAAATGGGGAGAATCTGATTTGGATCAAACCGTCGTTTGCGGAACGCCTGAAGCCGCAGCGAGTTCTGCGGCGAAGTCGGTGACTTCTTTTTCGATGCCTTCGCCAAGCTGGAACCGGACGTAGTCGGTCAGCGTGATCTTGGTGCCCGCAGCCTTGCCAGCGGCTTCGACCACTTGCGCGATGGGGGTCTTGTTATCCATCACGAACACCTGGCTGAGCAGCGCGTTGTCCTTGGCGAACTTCGCGGCGGCACCGTCGGCGCGCTTGGCCAAGATATCCTCGGGGATTTCCTTGCCGTTCTTGACGGCTTCTTCAATGGCCTTTTCCAGCGCGATCTTGCGTTCGCGCTCCAGCACCGCCGGATCGAGATCAGCGGCGGACAGCGCCTGCGGGAACGCAGCGGCGATGTGCATCGCGATCTGCTTGCCCAGCGGCTCCAGCACGTCTGCGCCCGCTTCCGATTCGAGCGCGACCAGCACGCCGATCTTGCCCAGCAGAGGCGCGGCAGCGTTATGGACATAGGCCACGACTGTGCCCGAGCCGACCGAGACGGTCTTCATCCGGCGGACCTGCTGGTTTTCGCCAATGGTGGCGACGTTGCTGGTCAGCTTGTCGGTAACAGTGCCGCCATCGGGATAGGCCGCCGCCTTCAGCGCTTCGACATCGTCCGACGCCGCATCCAGCGCGACGGCGGTGGTCTTGCGCACGAAATCCTGGAACTGCTCGTTCTTGGCGACGAAATCGGTTTCGGAGTTCACTTCGACGGCAACGCCCTTGGTGCCCGATACGGCCACGCCGACCAGACCTTCGGCCGCAGTACGGCTGGACTTCTTGGCGACCGCAGCGAGGCCCTTGGCGCGCAGCAGGTCAACTGCGGCTTCCATATCGCCGCCGGTTTCTTCCATCGCCTTTTTGCAATCCATCATGCCGGCGCCGGTGCGCTCGCGCAGGTTCTTCACGTCAGTGGCGGTATAAGCCATTGCGGATATCCTTCTGTTTTGGAACGATTACGCCGGACCCGCAGGCCCGGCGCTTAATCAGGTAACGCTGCGAAAGCCTCAGGCTTCGGCAGCAGGTGCAGCCGCAACGAATTCGTCCGCAGTCACAACATCAGCAGGCGCTTCTGCAATTGGGGCTTCCTCAGCCACAACCACGACCGCAGCTTCTTCCACCGGGGCCACATCCAGCGCGCCGATATCAACGCCCGAATCGACCACGCCGTCACGGCGGCCCTTGGTGGCCGCAGCTGCCACGGCTTCGCAGTACAGGCGCAGCGCGCGGCTGGCGTCGTCGTTGGCGGGGATCGGGAAGGCAATGCCATCGGGCGAGACGTTTGAATCGAGGATCGCCACGACCGGGATACCCAGCACGTTGGCTTCCTTGATCGCCAGTTCTTCCTTATTGGCATCGATCACAAACATCACGTCCGGAATGCCGCCCATGTCGCGGATGCCGCCCAGCGACATTTCCAGCTTGTCGCGTTCGCGGGTCAGCTGAAGCACTTCCTTCTTGGTCAGACCGACGATGTCACCCGAAAGCTGCTCGTCGAGCGCCTTGAAGCGCTTGATCGAGTTCGAAATGGTCTTCCAGTTGGTGAGCATGCCGCCCAGCCAGCGGTGGTTGACGAAGTGCTGCCCCGAAGCGCGCGCGGCTTGGGCCACCGGCTCTTGGGCTTGGCGCTTGGTGCCCACGAACAGGACCTTGCCGCCCGCCTGGACCGAGGCCGAGACGAAATCGAGCGCGCGCGCGAACAGCGGCACGGTCTGCGACAGGTCGAGGATGTGGATGCCGTTGCGCGCGCCGAAGATGTACGGCTTCATCCGCGGGTTC
>JANORN010000122.1:0-1787 GCA_031415355.1 Novosphingobium sp.
CGCGCCGCCGGTGAGGATCATCGCAGGCCAATGGCGCGGGCGCAAGCTGCTCGCCCCGGCGGGCGAGACCACCCGCCCCACGGCGGACCGCACCCGAGAAACGCTGTTTTCGATGCTGGTCAGCCGGGTCGGAGCCTTTGACGGGCTGCGCGTGGCCGATCTGTTTGCCGGATCAGGCGCGCTGGGGCTGGAGGCGCTGTCACGCGGCGCAGCGGCGTGCATCTTCGTGGAACAGGACGCCGCCGCGATCCGCGCGATCCGCAGTAATATTGCGAACTTTCAGGCCGCCGCACTCTGCGACGTTCGCGCCGCATCGGTGCTGACGCTGGGGGTGGCGAAAGAGCCGCTCGATCTGATCCTGCTCGATCCGCCCTATCAGACCGGCGCGGGCGCAGTTGCGCTGGACAAGCTGCAGCGGCTCGGCTGGGTCGGCCCGGCGACGTGGATCAGCCTAGAAACCGCATACAATGAAGTGCCCGCGATCAAGGGGCTGGAGGCCGTGGCTGAGCGCAAAGTCGGCACGGCGCGGATCACGCTGTTGCGGGCAGCAGCTTGATCACCGGATCAGTACGATGGGAGTCATCCTCTCCCAGTTAGAGTGGAGCCGCAGATTTACTCCAATCGTCCAATCGGACAGACCGTGCGTCGGGGCGAAACGTCTTGGTTTGTTCCGCCTGCTGTGATAGCAGACCGCCTATGGCAAAGCTCGATCCTATCGTCTCCGAATTCGCCACCACGGAAGAGGCGGAAGCCTATGACCTGTGGTTCCACGCACAGGTTGAGGAGGGGCTGAAGTCCAAGGGACCGTGGATTTCAAACGAAGACGTCATGCGCGAGGCGCGCCAAATCATTGCAGACGCTAAGGCAAAACGTGCGACAGCTTCGCTGGGAAGCTGAAGCCCGTCGCCAATATCGCGATTCGCTGACCTATATCGCCGCGCAGAACGCTGCCGCAGCCGAAGGGCTTGGGGAAGAGATCGCGCGCAAGCTTGATCTGTTGGTGCAGTTTCCGGAAATCGGGCGGAAGGGACGGGTCGCGCGGACCCGCGAACTCGTTGTCCACCCTAATTACATTGTGGTTTATGCGGTGAGAAAGCATACAATCGATGTGATCCGGTTTCTGCACGTGCGTAAACTATACCCCTAATGCCAGACCCCGTCGCACCTCCCCATGACCCGCTGCTGACCACGCTCAACGCGCCGCAGCGCGAAGCCGTGCAAACCACCGAAGGCCCGGTGCTGATGCTGGCGGGGGCCGGGACCGGAAAAACCGCCGCGCTGACCGCGCGGCTGGCCAATATCGTACGCGCGCGGCTGGCCTGGCCTAGCGAGATCCTGTGCGTTACTTTCACCAACAAGGCTGCGCGCGAAATGCGCGAGCGGGTGGGCCAGATGATCGGCCCGGCGGTGGAAGGGATGCCGTGGCTTGGCACCTTCCACGCCATCGCCGCCAAGATGCTGCGCCGCCATGCCGAGCTGGTCGGGCTGCAATCGAACTACACGATCATCGACACCGACGATCAACTGCGCGTGCTGAAACAACTGATTCAGGCCGAGAGCGTGGATGACAAGCGCTGGCCCGCGCGGCAACTGGCCGGGTGCATTGATCGCTGGAAGAACAAGGGTCTGAGCCCGGCCGATCTGACCGCAGCGGACAGCGAAGCCTACGCCAATGGCCAAGGGCAGAAGTTCTACCGGCTGTATCAGGACCGGCTGAAAGCGCTCAACGCCTGCGATTTTGGCGATCTGCTGCTGCACATGCTGAACATCCTGCGCGGCCACCGCGA
>JANORN010000123.1:0-11654 GCA_031415355.1 Novosphingobium sp.
TGTATTTGGCGCTGGAGGAGGCATTGCGACCGTGCTTGGCGGCGGTCTGATCGGCGCGGTTGGCCCAATCGGCGCAATTGCGATTGGTGCTGGTGCAGCGGCCGTGGGGAGTATTGTCAGTCAAGGTGTAGGCGTCGCAACGGGAATTCAGGAGAAGTTTAGCTGGAAGGCCGTAGGCCTCGCCGCAATCGGTGGTGGCGTCACTGCCGGCTTGGGGCAGAGCTTCGGCACAGATTGGCTCGCCGCTGGTGCTAGAGGCGCCTTGTCCAGCGCGATCACTCAAGGCATCGGCACCAGAACCGGTTTGCAAGACAAGTTTAGTTGGGCGGGTGTCGCGGCGGCGGGCGTTGGCGCAGCTGTCGGCCATGCCGTTGGCGGGGCCGTTGGCGATGACTTTGCTGGACGGCTGGTCTCAAACACTGCAGGCGCAATTGCGAACGCAGCTACACGGAGCGCGATAAACGGGGAGAGCTTCGGGAAAAATCTAATTGAAGCAATGCCCGATGTGATTGCACAGGCATTGGGCTCACTGCTTGGTGATTTGGTAACGAAACCAAAAGATGAAGATCCCGTGCGCTCCGCACGAGTGAATACCGAGATGGAGCGTGTTGCCGAATGGACAACCATGGAAGGTCAACCGCCTGAGGTAATTCGAGCGGCTGCTGAAATGAATCTCGGTTGGAAAGACCAAGCCATCGAACTTGGAGAGCTTGATAACCCCATCCTTTCGATAGATTCAGATCCTGACCTTCAAGTAAATGTAACGACCATGGCTCGCGCTCGCGCCGATGGGCAGGCGCAAGCTCGAGGTGTTACATTACCAGGCGATTCTGTGTCTTCCGCGGACGCGCGTATAGCGGCTGTTGCCGTGGCTGGCAGGCTCGGCGGTCCTGAGGTTGCTCAAATAACCGAATCTGCGCTGGGTATGGCGCACGTAGATGATGACATCCTTGTGCTTGGGGGGGAAAAGAAGCGAGGGCAATTAGACAGTGGCTTCGTTGGAACTGCTAATAGATATCTGGACCCCGTAGGAAAGGCGGCAAGATGGGTTAATGATAAAATTGCTGAAAATCCTTGGGCCTCGTTCGCGCTCGATGTTCTCGATTTTGCATCCGGACCTCTGACCGCCATTGTTGCTCGAATTATTATGGTGAGTCCAGTTGGCCGATTCGCAGAGAATAATATTGGAAGGGCTGTAAACTGGCTTAGGGGTAAAGGGCTGACGACTGACGCCATATTAGGTGGAGTCACAGTCGCTGGTGGGGTCATTTTTGGAGCATCGTAGGGATTGCGCTTCTTCCGCATGGCAGCGGAGCATATGTTGGGATTCAGGGCAGGGGCAGCCTTGCGGACTGCAACCCCTCAAGGCGCTCCAAGAGTTCGGACGCAAGTCGAAGTTTCGCCCCCCGCGGCCCGAGGCTTTAGGCTCAGCGATTTTCCAAGTATCTCAACAACGTTATCTCGACAGAAACAGGCCCGTCACGTATTGAACGACCCAAAATACGAGGGTGGGGGCTACTTTTTGGATTACGCTGCTCCTCAGCAGGTGCTTAATGCCTGGCATGGAGGGCGCGTCGAAATAATGGGCCGAGGCAGAGAAGGTGGGCCAATTGTGCGTGTGACAGGCGCATAATTTCCCTTTGGTCGACCACTGCCTAACTCCGCGACGTCCAACCGCAACACGCCCGATCCTCGCACAGTTCGCCTGCGCATTTTCGTACTCCAACGCCGTCTACTATCGTCGCCGCGGCTCTTTGCAATGGCTGCTCCCCACAGCTCGCACGCCGGCGCACTGAATTCTGCGCCGGGGGCACTTGTACTGCCCCCCGTGTCGCATAACCCATTCTGCACCGCCTCAGCCGAAGAGTTCAACGAATGTCCGGCTTCCCAGTGAAATGGGCGCTGTACCGACTGTGTAAACTTCTAAGGCGCGGTCCATGGCTTGACCCGGCGGCAGCCTAGTTCCCATTCACCTACGACCAACCTATCCCAGCGATTAGAACGCCACCCCGCACATACCCGCTGCCTGTAACATTCGCTTGGGCTCGCTGGCTCCCTGCTTGACCAAAAGAATCGACGCGCCATACTAACTTAATCTATGGGCGACTGGGTTGATTCATTGACGGCGGCCTTGCTGGTTTCGCTCCGCCTGGCGCCGGTGCTGGCCTTTGCTCAACCTTTCACTTTGGTTCGGATTCCCGTGACCGTGCGGGTTTTGCTCAGCCTGGCGCTGGCCTTGTGGCTGGTTGATGCGCGGCCGGCTTTGACGGTTGATCGGCTTGATGGCCGGTCGATCCTGCCGATGATGGCGGGTGAGCTGGCCGTCGGCATGTCGATCGCCTTTGCCTTGCAGGCCGCATTCGGGGCGATCCTGTGGGCTGGGCGGGTGCTTGATGTGCAGGCCGGATTTGGCCTTGCTGCTTTGGCCGATCCGACCACGCGCGAAGAACTGCCGCTGGCGGGTACAATCCTGGCCTATGCGGCGGCGGCTTTGTTCTTCATCACCGGCGCGCAGTACGATGTATTGGCGCTTTGGGTCGCTTCGATCGAACAACTGCCGCTGGGTTACGGCACGCTGCAGCCAGACATGGCTGCGGTCGGCTCGTTCCTTGGCTCGGTCTTCGTGCTGGCGATCGGGCTTATCGGCGTTAGCATGCTGGCCCTTACCCTGACCGATCTGGTCATTGGCTTCATGTCGCGCACCTTGCCGCAAATGAACGTCCTGCTGCTGGGGTTCCAGGTCAAGGCCATCGTGTTCCTGGTTACGTTGCCGCTTTCCTTGGCGATCTCTGGCGCGCTGTTCCTGCGGCTGATCAGGCTGGCGCTGACTGCTCCGCCCAATTGGTGGACTGCCGGATGACCGAGGGCCAGGATCAGGACAAGACCGAAGAGCCGACCGCCTTCCGCTTGAGCAAGGCGCGAGAGAAGGGGCAGGTGGCTCGCGGAATGGACCTTGGCTTTGTTGGCAGCTTGCTGGCCATAGCCGGCGTCGCAACAGTTGCAGGAGAGGCTTATTTTGCGAGGCTGGGTGAAGCCATGCGGCGCTTGCTGGGCCCCGGCCTGGCCTCCGCGCGCGAACCGGGCGAGGCAATGGGTCTGATTGGCTCAAGCTATTGGATCGCCTTGCAGCCGCTGCTGGTATTGGGCGGGGTGCTAGTCGTGATCCTGGTGGCTCTGGAGATCATCCAGCTGCGCGGCTTCATTTTTTCCACGCACCCGCTCAAGCCCGATTTTCAACGGCTCAATCCCGCCAAGGGGCTGAAGCGTCTGTTTTCGCTGCGGATGCTGAAGGAAACGCTCAAGAACATTCTGAAGATGGCGGTTTATGGTGCCGCTGCCTGGTTCCTGATAAGCCAGGCGCTCACCCGGTTCCTCCCCACCATGTCCGATGCCAACCGGGTCGCGGGAGCGCTGTCAGACAGCGCCACACGCTTGCTGTTCGTGTTCATCGCGATTGCCTTTGCTTTTATGGTCATCGACCAGCTGCTGGTCCGGCGCGAGTTTCACAAGCAAATGCGGATGAGCCGCCGTGACGTGACACGCGAGTCAAAGGATCGCGAAGGCGAGCCGCGGTTCAAGCAAAAGCGCCGCGATCTGCACAGCCAGATGCGCACGCAGGCCGAGAGTCTGGGCAAGGTTGCCGGATCGGACTTTCTGGTGGCCAATCCAGAGCACTTTGCTGTGGCCTTGCGCTATGATGCTGAGACGATGGCCGCGCCCGAAGTTCGCGCTGTCGGGCGCAACCATTTTGCCCAATTAATGAAGCGCAAGGCAGCGTTGCTGGGCATTCCGATGCTGGTCAATGCGCCGCTTGCCCGCGCACTCCATGCCGATTGCCGACCCGGCCAACCGATCCTGCCGCAGCATTACCATGCCGTGGCGGCCCTCTATCATCAGCTTGCCCGTGTTCCTCGGCGCGAGGCTGAACAACCCAAGGCAGCCTCATGAATTCCGGCTTTTTCGCGCGCAACAAGGATCTGGCGCTGGTGCTGGCCATCCTGCTGATCATCATCATCCTGTTTGCACCGATCCCGCCGGCCATGCTCGATCTGGCAATCATCATCAATTTCGGGATGGGTTTCACCATCCTGCTGCTGACCTTCTACGTCGCAAAGCCGGTTGAATTTTCGACATTTCCAGCCCTGTTGTTGGTGGTGACGCTCTACCGCCTGTCCTTGAACGTGGCGGCAACTAGGCTGATCCTCACCGGGGCTGATGCCGGCGATGTGATCAATTCGATCGGCTCGTTCGCGGTCCAGGGCAACTACGTGATCGGGTTGGTCGTCTTCGTGATCCTGGTGGTCGTGCAGTACA
Organism: Novosphingobium sp.; assembly: GCA_031415355.1. GTDB lineage: Bacteria > Pseudomonadota > Alphaproteobacteria > Sphingomonadales > Sphingomonadaceae > Novosphingobium. The sequence goes on from JANORN010000123.1 coordinate 4,315, forward strand.
TCGTGGTCACCAGCGGTGCGCAGCGCGTGTCGGAAGTTGCGGCGCGCTTCACGCTCGATTCGATCCCCGGCCAGCAGATGTCGATCGATGCCGACCTCAACCTCGGCCTGATTGATCAGCATGAGGCCCAGGCTCGCCGCAAGGAACTGGAGCGCGAGGCAGCCTTTTACGGGGCAATGGACGGGGCCAGCAAGTTTGTGAAGGGCGATGCGATCGCTGGCATCCTGATTTTGCTGATCAATATCATTGCCGGCCTGATCGTCGGCGTGGTGCAGATGGGGATGGCCTGGCAAGAGGCACTGCAGCGCTTTACGTTGCTGACGATCGGCGATGGGATCGCCACTCAGCTGCCCGCGCTGATCATCGCGATCGCGACCGGTATCATTGTTACGCGGAGTTCGGCCGACCGCCAACTCAGTACCGAGATATTCAGTCAGCTCTCCTCCGTGCCCCGGATTCCGCTGATCGTGGCCGGTATCCTGATGGTGTTGATGCTGCTCCCCGGGATGCCCAAGTGGCCGATCGCGGTGGTCGGCGTGATTGCCGTGCTGGCCTGGCTGCGCGTGCGCCGGCTCCATGCTGCCACTGCCGCAGAGGTTGAGGCGACCGAAGCCGAAGCCTCTGCAGGTGCCAAGGGTGCGGTCGCGATCGAAGTTAGGCTGGGTGAGGATCTGATGGCCGCCTGGGCCCCGCGGCAAGAGCTGCTGCTTGATCGGATCGCGGCCGGCCGGGCCGGGCATGAACGGGTGTTTGGGATAGTTCATCCGCAGGTTCGGATCTGCGCTTCAAGCGATCTGGGCGCAATGGACTATGCGATCGCATTGCAGGGCGTTCCGCATGGTGGCGGCCAGCTGTTCGAGGATCGCCAACTCGCATTGCGCCCCAATGTCGATGCCAAGGCGATCAAGGGCATTCCGGGCCGCGATCCGGCCTTCGGCATCCCGGGCGTGTGGATTGAGCAAGATCAGATCGAGGTTGCACGTGATGCCGGTTATAGCGTGATCGACAGCGAGACTGTCGTAATGACGCACCTGTCGGAGATCATCCGCGCCGAAATGCCTGGTCTGTTGACCCGGGCGACAACAGTCCAGCTGCTCGATCAGGTTCGCGAGCGGCAGCCCGGTTTGGTCGAGGAACTGGTCCCCAACGTCATGACCGTGTCAGACGTCCAGCGCGTGCTCCAGGGGCTGCTGCAGGAACGGGTGTCGATTGCCAATATAGATATGATCTGTGAAACGCTGGTCGATGTCGGCCGGGTTGAGCGCGATCCGGCCGAGCTGGTCGAACGTATCCGGCAAAAACTGGGTGTCGCCATTTGCAACGTCCTGCGCGGCCAGCACGATGACCTGGCAGTGCTGAGCCTTGATCCAAGGACCGAAAATCGGATTCTGGCCGATGTCGGTGCTGGCGGCGGGCAAGGGCTGCTGGGTGTAGATCCGCGACTGGCCGATCAGCTGATCAAGGAGATGACCCCGCTGGTCGACCGGATGATCCGGCAGGGCCGTTCGCCAGTCCTGCTCTGTGCCGGGCCGCTACGGCGGGCGCTCTTGCGGCTGACCCAACGAACCATGCCGCAGCTGTCGGTCATCTCGGTTGATGAGATCCCGTCCCGCATGTCGCTATCATCCTTCGACGTTGTTAAGCTTGAGCCGGTTACGGCCTGATTGTCTGTTGGGAGTGTAAAGTGGCGAACGAAGCAGAACTGCGGCTCGAGCGGCTGCTCGACTACCTGGAGCAAGACCGCGACAACCAGGCGCTGGCAACCGAATGCGCCGAGGTAGCGCTCGCTGCGAACCGGATTGAACTGGCGCAAGAGATCTTGGCACCCCTGCTGGCCCGCGGTGCACTTGATGCCGCCGGCGTGGGGCTGGCCGGCATCGCGGCAATGCGGGGCGGCAATCAGGAAACAGCCCAGCGGATCTTTGCCGATCACCTCGCGGCGATGCCCGACGACGTCGGCACGCGATTTAACCTGGCTTGGAGCCAAGCACTGTCCAATGACCACCAGACGGCGCGCGAGACGTTGGGCGATGTCAGCGAGACCGAGCTGCCACAAGCGGCGACGCTGGATCTGCAGCTGGCCCACCATCTGGGTGAGTTCGAGGAGGCCGAAGCCAAGGTCCCGCTCTATCTGGCGCGATTCCCGGATTACCCACCGCTCAATGCCGCGATCGCCTTGCTGGCCCTGGATATGGACCGGCCCGAGTTGGCGCGAGAGGCGGCGCTCCGTGGTGGGGAGCATCCGGACGCCCTTGCTACACTGGGCACCTTCGAATTGGGCGACAATCGCCACGATGTGGCGCGGGAGTTATTCGTCCGCTCGCTCGCCATTCGGCCGCACAACGCGCGCGCCAATATCGGCCTGGGCCTGGTCAATCTGGCCACAGGCAACAGCGCCGAAGCGCTTGAGCATCTCGATCGCGGGGCCGAACAGTTCGGCGATCATCTTGGGGCGTGGCTGGCGGCGGGTTGGGCGCACTTCCTGGCCGGCGATGCCACTGGCGCGCGCGAGCGGTTTGAGACCGCCTTGAGGCATAACGATACCTTTGGGGAGGCGCAGGGTTCTCTGGCCGCGATGGAGGCGATGGCCGGCAATTTCGAAGCGGCCAAGCATCGCTTGGAGATTGCCCGCCGCCTCGATCGCGAAGCCTTCTCAGTAGCCTTTACCGCGATGATCCTGGCTGCCGCCGACGGCGACCAGGCCAAGGCGCAGCGCATTTTCGCGATTGCCTCGAAGCAACCACTCGGGCCCGGTGGGTCAACTCTGGCCGAGGCCCTGGCGAAAATGGCGATGTAGCGGGCTAGCTCTGTAGCGAAGCCAATGCTGCCCTCGTAATCGGACCTAGGTCGGTCTTATCCGCCGCCAGGATAGTCGATTTCATCTGCGGATCCCAGAAATCGCGGAGATGCTGGGCCGTGGCCGCAATAGCGGCGGCCTCACCGCGTGCCGCAAAATTGCGGGCGATCCGGTTGGCCATGTAAATCAGGCGGATCTGGTCCATTGGCTATTCCGTCGGCTCTGCCACGAACCGTCGGCTCTTTGGACTTGTAACAGTTTTGTGCCGGTCACCTGAGACATTACTCGAGTTGGATTGCCAAAGTATTCGCTTTTCAGGGCCGACGGTCAATCAGACCTTGCTTCTGATCTTTTGAATTAACGTCAGAATGTCGGGATCGTCCAACAGATCGGCACTTCCTTTGGTTCGCGTAGTGCTGCGGATCAGTTCCGCTTGGCGGTGCGCCGGAACAGAGCCATAACTGGTGAAGGTCGTCAGCACTTCGGAATGACCCAAGTTCTGGCTCCATGCCTTCATTTCCTCTGGGGTGAGGTCCAACGTCATGGCGTGGCGCACCAGCATGTCGCGGAAGCTGTGCGGGTTGTAGTAGGGCAGGCCCGCGCCTTCGAAAGCCCGGCGGAATACATCGCGGATCGGTCCGCTCGATGACCAGCCATGCCGCGCCAGCCCTTGCGGCTGGAAACCGCCTTGCTCGCCAAGCCCCATGGCGGTCGCCGGGAACAGGGGATCGTCCAGCCCATATAGCTGCGCAGCCCGCAGTTCCGCCACCCATTCCGCGACGAATTGCTGTGCCCCTTCGCAGACAGGCATGAAGACGGTGCGGAAGGTCTTGGCAAACTTGGTGGCGACGGTGCGAGCGTCCTGCTCCACATGGCCCGCGTCCAGATCAACATGCCCCAGTCGGAAGGTCGCCAGAGCCATGACACGCGCGCCGGTAATCAAAGCGAAGGCGACCAATGCCCGGTCGCGCCGCTCCAGCACCGTGTCGAAGGGCATGGCAGACAGAACGCGCTGCACCTGCTCCAACGTCGGCACCGCCTTTTCACGCCGGGCGCGGGCAATTGCCGCGTCCTTCTCGCTCAGGTTGAAATAGTCTGCGTCGGCATATTCAATGTGCGAGCGGAAGCCTGGTTCGCGCGCCAGCCATTCGAAGAACGCTTTCAGATCGCGCAGGGCGGATTGCACCGTCGCTTTGCTGAGCCGTTCGCCGGAACGCTCGCCCAATGCTTCACCCAGCCGCCGCTTGAGGGCCACCGCCTGTTCGCGGTGAAACCGCTTGAAGTCCTTGTGACCGGTGCTGGTTTCGAAACGAACGAGTGACTTGGCCACCCGGTCAACCGTTGCGGTATCACGCCCCTTGGCTTCGGTCAGAAAGCGGAAGTAATCGCGCTTGACCCGCTCGTTCGACGCGTTGTGTTTGCCATGGTCTAGCCTTGCCTCTCGGAGTCACAGTTTTGGGAAGGGGCGGTCTGCCCACTTAGGCTTGGCTGGCCTTGCGCAAATTGGACGGTGCAGCCGGGCATGAACTTGGCAATATCGGCTTCGCGCACCCGGCGGTGCATGATCGTCTCGCAGCATTCGCACATGGCGCGCAGGTTGCCGCTGCCGGGCCGCATTGGCACGAAATCCACCATGCCGAGCGCCGGGGCGCGAGGCTCACGACAGCGGAAGCAATAGAACGTTCCGGATGGGCAGGGTGTCTTGCGGCTGGAATTACGCTTGGTCAGGAAGTCGCGCACTGTTGCCCCTTGGAACAGCGCCGGACGTCCCTTGTCGATCGACTCTAGCCCCTTGCCTTGCCAGTGACGCACGGTGTTCTTGTGTACGTCCAGGCAGCGCGCGAGTTCCTCGACGCTGTAGCTGCGGTGCAGCTTCACCCGGTTAGGATTGACCCGGCGGGCGGGCATGGCACTTAAGCCTGCCCGTTCACCAGTCGGCGGATCGATTCCGCCTTCACCAGCGTGCGGCGGCCCAACTTGACCGCCTCCAGCCGCTGGTCAGCCAGCATGGCATAGACTGTCGTGCGGCCGACGCTCAGCAGTCGGGCGGTTTCATTGATGGAATAGGTGTAGCGATCCATTTGTCGTGCTCCTGCAAACTGGCGTATGCCAGCGGACACGATGCTGATTGCCGATGACCGGACTTTAAGTCGGCCGGAAAAGGGCGAAAAGGGGCGAAAACTACTCGGCCGCGCGCAAACCGTCCCAGAGCTTGCGGGCCCGTTTGCGTACGGTACTATTCGCGCAAGACTGATTTTTGGCGGAAATCCATTCGTTCATGGCACGCTCAATATCGGCCTGCGACTTTGGGACGAGGGCACCGGTGTAAAGATCAATGGCCATCGCCGACCAAAGATCGTCCCAAAATTCTGCTGGCGGTCTTCCGCCCTTTGATGTGCTCGGTGGAGGATCATCCTGCGTCACCTCTACAGTTGGTCCCTGACTAACTGGTGCGTCAAAATCAAACCTGGCGATCCCAAGGCGCGCTTCCGTATCATTTCTCAGGTTGGCGATGAGTTCGCCAGCCGCCCGCTCGACTGACGGATCGATTGGGCTTTCAGGTTTACCGGTTGCAAGTTTGACGACCGGCCAAAAGACTTCTTCGCCAATATCGATCGCATTGCGGACGGCGTCACTTACAAGTTCGAAGGCCTCAAGATCACGACAGATTCGATCGGCTTCAGCGAGCAATTCACCAGACAACCGTTCGATAGCATCGGACACGATCTGCGCTGCTGCTTTGATGGTCATGCCCGATTGCAGGATGCCTAGGGCCGCATGATCGCTTTTCAAGGCATCCATACGGGTAATCAACACTGCTCTGAGTTGTCGCGACTGCTGCGCGACTATGAGCCCAATTTGAAGCTTTTTGCGTTCATCCACGCGCCTCTCTTGAAATACCACACAGCTGGAGTCTAGTCGGTGGTCACCGGCCTTTTGACCCAATGGGGATGATTTCCGCGCCCATGCGCAGCGTATCGAGATAATCCGACCACCATTGCGCCATATCGACCCGCTCTTTCCAATGCGCGCCGCGATGATAGGCCGCGCGCACCTTATCGGTATCGCCATGGGCAAGTGCCCGTTCGATTGCGTCCGGGTTCCACTTCCCGCTTTCGTTCAGCAGCGTTGACGCCATGGCGCGGAAGCCGTGGGCAGTCATTTCATCGGTGGCATAGCCCAGTCGTCGTAGTCCGGCGTTGACAGTGTTCTCGCTCATCGGGCGGACGCGGGTGCGGATCGACGGAAAGACAAAGCCGTTCGGGCCGGTGACAGACTGCATTTCCCGGAACAGCTCGACCGCTTGGCGCGAGAGCGGCACATGATGTGTCTTACGGGATTTCATCTTGCCAGCCGGAATGATCCAGAGCGCGCCGTCCAGGTCGATTTCGCTCCATTCCGCATGGCGCAGTTCGCCGGGCCGGACGTATACATGGGGTGCGATTTGCAGAGCGGCCTTTGTAATGCCACTGCCCTCATAGCCATCGATGGCACGCAATAGTTCGCCAACTCGTTTGGCATCGGTGATCGCGCCGTAGTGCGTCACCGTCGGGGCAGTCAGCGCGCCGCGCAGATCGCGGGTAGGGTCCGACGCCAGCCGCGCCGTCGCCACGGCATAACGGAATACAGCGCCAGCCAGTTGCAGGCTGCGCCGAGCGCTTTCAAGTTTGCCCTTGCCTTCGATCCGGCGAATGGCTGTCAGCACGTCCGCCGGTTCAATCTCGCCTATGGGCAACTTGCCGATAGAGCCGCAAACCAGCGCAAGCAGATACTCGCTGCGAATGGCCGTGGCGGGTGCCCAGCCTTTGGTACCGTCGCGCCTCCGCTTTTCGCAATACTCTTGGCAGATGGCCGTGAACGTGTCAGCCGCCTGTATCCGGGCGCGCACCTTGTCGCGCTGCTTTTCGCGCGACGGGTCTTTGCCAAGGGCAATCAGTTCCCGCGCTTCCTCCCGACGCCTGCGGGCTTCGCCCAGGCCAATCTCCGGGTAGGCTCCGATGGCCAGCAGCTTTTCGCGGCCATCGATTCGAAACTTGAGCCGCCAAAGCTTGCCCCCGGCTGGCGTGACCAACAGGAACATGCCGCCGCCGTCTGCCAGCTTGATTGCCTTCGTGCCGGGCTTCGCGTTGCGGCTGGCTACATCGGTCAAAGCCATGGATTTCCTAGCCTCTCCGGGGGTCATACCCCCAATATACCCCCAAGCGTGGGGGTATCGAGTTGGCCGTTTTGCATATGCCCCCAATCATACCCCCAGCGGATGGCGGCTGAATGCGGACGTGAGTGGACGCTTGCGGCCTGATACCCGCCTAATACCGTGGATTTGTGGGGTTTGTCTAGACGCCTGCGAACATTGGCGGACAGGAAAACGGAGCGGGTGAAGGGAATCGAACCCTCGTATTCAGCTTGGGAAGCTGCTGCTCTACCATTGAGCTACACCCGCTCGGGCGGCGCAGCCTTTGGCACAGGGGGGCGGTCGTGGTCAACCTTGCCGGTTGGCCGCAGCAATCAACCGCCTTGGCTGCGCCCGCGTTCCATCACGGCG